>QYQM01000023.1 GCA_007280905.1 Porphyromonadaceae bacterium
TCGGGGTACTCAGGTAACAGACGGAAGCATTGGCCGGGCTGATCTTAATACAGTCACGTCAGGCTCAGCCGTGCTGACCAAACTGGTTGTGGTTGCTTCAACCGGCATTCTGATCAATGCTTCATCCGGGGCCGATGCCGGTACCGGTGATGTATCATTGAAAGTCGATGAAACATACCTGGATACCCTGTACCCTCGATTTTCCACAAGTCGTGCCCAAAATACATTCCTTGCAGCACCTTCTGCTTCGGCGGGAGTTGCCGGCTTCAGGACAATAACGGTTAACGATGTTCCAACTCTCAATCAGAGTACCACCGGGAATGCCGGTACTGCAACAACGTTCCAAACGGCCAGAACAATAAATGGTGTGAGCTTTAATGGTTCTGCCAACATCACCGTAACGGCTGATGCCAATACATTATCCGGAACGGTGCTGAAATCAACGGTTGTTAATTCATCCTTGACATCAGTCGGAACACTAGCGACACTTAATGTTTCCGGATCGATTTATTCCGCTGGTTATTCAACACTTGCTGCATATCAAGGGATCAGTTTTGTAGGAGGAACATACACATCCACGATTTACTCAGACGGATCCACCTTGGTAATCGCCAACGATGGCATGATCTATCTTCAATCCGTTACCGGTGGAGTGCTGTATGCAAAAGGTCAAAAGGTTTCTAGTGATACCTGGTTTGAGATGTTTGCCAATGGTACATCCAGGGCCAAAACAACAACCGCCGGATTTTCGGTAACTGGTTGCGGATACTTTTCCAATGGTATTGAAGTGACCGGTGACGTCAAAGCAACCGGTGACGGTTATTTCTTCAACTCTGTTTCCGACATGCGATTGAAAACGGATTTCGAACGCATGGCGCCAGATTACGGAATCGGAATTGTCCGAAAGACAAATCCTTACTGGTTCACCTGGGTTTATGGTAAGAAAACCGGCGAACGTGACTTCGGTTTTGGTGCCCAGGACATGGAAAAGATCCTTCCGGAGATGGTCCAGCATCGGCCAGATGGTTCGCTGGGATTGTATTATGATCATTACACGGTTATCCTCGCATCAGCCGTCCAGTACCTTGATGAAAAGGTAACCACGTTAACCAATGAATTAAAGGCCTTAAAAAATGGCTAACAATCCCTTGCAGAAATTTGGACTGATCAAGGTCAGCGACATCATGAAGGAGAAGGAGTGGATCGGAAATGAAAGCAAATCATTAACGGCCCTGGTCACCGGGAACGACAAAAACGCTCCCTATGTGGTATTGAACACATACAACCCGTTGGTTATGAGAACTGGCATCACCACCAAACCCTATTCAATCAGCGAATGGTATGAATACAACCATGCATTGACTGAAGATCCTACCCAGCTGAATGCAACCATTACCGGTGGTACCATGAGGCAATTGACAAAAGGTTCTTCTGAATCCGGCGCAGGATTGGGGATGTATGTGAATCATTTTGAGGTTATAACCAATAATTTAGCGAATGCTACAAGTGGTTCTGCCACAACTAAGTCATCCGGGGATGACACTTTTCTTGATATCTGGACCAGATTTCAGGTTACCAACGTAGTGACTGGTGGCAGGGGTGCTTATAACGTTGATAATTCAAGAGGCTATTTGCAGATTAACCTGTCCACCGTTTCTACGATGCGCGTGGTTTCTAAAGCGGAAATTCTGTTGACTTGTGTTTCCAATACCTATACCCCCTAACCGTGCTGGTGAAGTACGAAGGTGGTACGTCTTTCGTCGATTATCCTTACTATCCCTATTCTTTGGTGATTTCCGAGCCGGTTTTATTCTCGACAGGGGAGAAGACATTTACCCTTAATGCTGCCGGCATTGCCTATCTCAACGAAAAGATTGTCAGCGCTGATAAATATTTACGCATCGGAATTATTACCTACGAATATGACTACCTCCAGGAAGCTTATCTGGGCGATAACCTTCTTCAAGGTGATGATGCCACTTTCGCAACCAGCGGAAATTGGATTGTGACCTCCGGTTATGGAACCGGCTCCTTGCAGGATGAAATCACCCCTGATCAGAAAACAAGGAAAGTATTGAAAATTGTTCCGACAACTTCTGAAAGTATGCGGGTTTCAGTTTCCAATACCTTTTTTTCATCGGTTCCCACAACCGGGGTGTATTACTTCTTCCATTGCTATTACCGGTTTGGACAATTCCCAACCAATTTTGACCCGGTAGGATTCAGCGGAAGTACCTATGTTCTCCTTAATGGAAAACAACTCGGCAACTATTCAGCTGGATTAAATTCCAATCTCATCAGGGTGGATGATCCAACCGGAAAATCACCGGAATGGCAGCGTGGCCATCATAATGGCTTTCTGGATTCGCCTGGATATACCAACGATAATACGTTTTCCTTCTATATCGGAAACGGTTCAAATGCAAATTATGCAGTCAATGAATTTGCCATTGCCGACGTGAAAATGGTGAACCCGGTTTTCACCAAAACACTCGGGGGAAAATACAATACCCCAAAACTCAAGTATTATTACGATGGTTATCCGGGTGCAGTGACCACCGGGTTAGTATCAGGAGTAACCACATCACTGGCAACCCTCGGGGGAACCATCACCACTGATGGAAGAACTGCCATCACGGTCAGCGGGTTATGCTGGAATGCAACCGGTAGCCCAACAATAGCCGATTCAAAAACCACTGACGGGGGAACCTCCGTGACCACTTTTTCAAGTACTGCAACTGGTCTCAACCTGGGTCAGACCTATTACATCCGGCCTTACGTAACTACTGAAATTGGAACCTATTACGGAGTACAAACCAGCTTCACAACTCTCGGCCTTCCGACAGTCACAATGAATGGCGTTTCAAGTATCACTACCACTGATGCAATTTTTTCAGCTAACGCATCCTCCGATGGAGGACAAACTATAACAGAGTGGGGTTTTGTTTATAAAGTGGGGAGCGAACCATCTATTACGGATAATAAAACTCTTTCAAATCAAGCACCTGGTTCAATTGGTACTTTTAATTTGGGGAAAACCGGATTTACACCCGGTACAACGTATTACGTAAAATGTTATGCAACCAACGCAAGCGGAACGCGCCTAAGTTCATCCAGTGTTAATTTCACCACACTTGCCAACTTGCCAACTGTTACCACTGATACCAGTGTTCAATCCCTGACTTCAAATTCATGTTACCTTAATGGTAATGTTTCCGCTGATGGCGGAGCATCCGTTACTAACCGCGGATTTTGTTGGGGCACTTCGGCTAATCCTACTACCAGTAATAATTCAATCCAACAGGGTAGTGGCACTGGAAGTTTTTATTCGACCATAGGTAGTTTAGCCCCTTATACAACATATTACCTTCGTGGTTATGCAGTAAATTCAGCCGGTACAGCTTATTCCACTCAGATTTCTTTCACAACATTGGCTGCCGTGGCTACTTTGACCACAAATACACCAACCCTGGTATCCGGGGTTACTTATAATTGCGGTGGAAATATTACGGTCAATGGTGGTGCTGCCGTTACAACCCGTGGTTATGTTTTAGATATGACCGGAAACCCATCCATTGGCCTTTATACCAATTACGACAGCAGTGGTTCGGGTAATGGTAGTTATTCTATCCAAACTCAACCACTTCAACCAAATACAACCTATTATTGTAAGGCATTCGCAACAAATTCTGTGGGAACGGCTTATGGTCCTCAGGTTTCATTTGCCACGACTTCGGTTTCCTTACCGGCAGTTACAACCACTTCGCCAGCAACCTCAATCGGTGCGGGAAGTGCAACAGTAGCCGGTAACGTTTCAGCAGATGGTGGTGCCTCGGTTTCTGAAAAAGGAATTTGCTATAATACAACGGGTGCTCCTACTAACTACGATTCTAAGGTTACATCCGGAACTGGTACTGGCTCAATTTCTTCGGTACTCACAGGACTTGCAGATTACTTTATTAATATCCAATTCCCCCACGATCAATTTTATGTATTTCCTCATCTTTTGGTCGGAAATGCAATTGAATATAATATTGTCAACATGAAATTCCCCTTCATCCTGGATCATCTGCTTTGCCATATCATTTAGCGGAATCTTGACAGTTTTTGCACTATTGTTTCTTGATTTATAGGGGATTAATATTAATAGGTCTCCAGCGATATCGTCAAAGGTAATCCGCTTCAAATCCGAAAGCCTTAAACCGGTAAAGCAACTGAATAGAAACCAGCGAAGGACATTCTGCCTGCTGTCCGACAGAGTGCCGGCACGGTACAGTTCGATCATTTGCCGTAATTCAACATCCGATAGGAAGATTCGTTTTCCCCCAAGTTGCTTCACCGGATTCTTAGCCATGGGCGATTCTTTTAGCAGACCTTTGCGGATAGCAATCTGTATATAGGACCGGATTGTTTTGAAATTACCATGCCTGGTATTCATTTCATTCTTGAGAGTAACTTTCAAATACCTGCTATACCCTTCAAAGAATTCCTCAGTCATCTTATTCGATAGGAGGCGAGGGGAGTAAACCTTTAACTTACTCAGGATCCCGGTATGCTGTCTGATGGTACTTTCCGTCACGACACCCTTGCGTTCTTCGATTGCCCGTTCCATGAAGTCGATAAAGTCGAAAACATATTCCGGCTTTTCGTAGTCTTCCCTTAGTCTGTCGTGGGTTAGCGGAGTATTTTGTAAGGTGTACCTGACGAATAGTTCGGTGAGTTTGGCCATCTTGTTCTTCACCATCAGGTTCAGTTTTGCAGCCTCTTTGTGGCTTTTTCGGACGATTCCCTTATCCTCATCCCAATCGATGGGCGCGATCACTACACCGGTCTGAAACCGGCTTCGTTGCTTCGCAAAGTACACTAACAGAACCACTTGCTTAGTGCCATCATCCATTAAGCGCTCACGGGTATATTCAATCAAGATATTTGGCATATCTGATTTTGCGCTCGTTTTGCGTTCCCTATACCTTTTTGTCATGATTGCCCCGGAATCTTCTTCTTGTAAGCCGTTGATTTCCGGGGTGTTGAGATTTTCCATTTGTGCGGTTGTTAACCGCCCGTGATCCAGCTGGGGCTCGAACCCAGGACCCCATCCTTAAAAGGGATGTGCTCTGCCAGCTGAGCTACTGAATCAGTACCTTAAAAAAACGTGCGGCAAAGTTAATGTTTCACAATCATACTTCCAAAACAATCTCTCTGATTTCTTCCCTTTTTCCTTGTGCCTTGAGCCTTGAGCCTTGAGCCTTGTGCCTTGAGCCTTGAGCCTTATAATAGGTAAGGCCCTCTTTGGGAGAGGGCCTTACTGAAACCTAAACCTAAAACTAAACCTATGAAAATAAATCAGACAATTGGGGTTGTCTGAAAACGTATCTTGTATCCAAGCAACGTTGTATATTAAACGTACAAATCATATACCATGTTGCTTCTGCAGCGCAAAATTCTACCCGATTAACAAAAAATTAACAACTTATTACGCTTGATGAGAAATCTTAATCGATATTTCATCTTTCTTTTTATCATACCCAATTGTAAACAGATCACCCTCTTTGGTCTGTGAATCAATGATTTTCTCAGCCAAAGGATCTTCAAGATATTTCTGTATCGAGCGTTTGAGGGGCCGTGCTCCGAATTTTTGATCATATCCCTTTTCTGCCAGAAAATCTTTAGCAGCAGGCGATATTTTAAATTGCAAACCAAGCCTCTTCATACGATCGAACAAACCCTGCAGTTCAATGTCAATAATTTTATGCAGATGCTCTTTTGAAAGATTATTAAAGATGACCACATCATCGATCCTGTTCAGGAATTCCGGGGCAAAAGCCTTATTCAAAGCCTTTTGGATGACATCCTTTTGATAATCTCCCTGACCTTCTTCCTGAGGCCTGATATTGAAACCTAAACTCTGTCCGAAGTCTTTAAGCTGCCGGGTTCCGATGTTCGATGTCATGATGACAATCGTATTCTTGAAATCAACACGTCTTCCCAGGCTGTCGGTAAGTTGGCCATCATCCAGAACCTGCAGCAGAATATTAAAAATGTCGGGATGCGCTTTCTCGATTTCATCCAATAAGACAACTGAATAGGGCCGTCTCCTGACCTTTTCGGTCAACTGTCCGCCTTCCTCATAGCCTACATATCCGGGAGGGGCTCCAACCAATCTGGAAACCGAGAACTTCTCCATATATTCACTCATATCGACCCTGATGAGTGCATCAGTGGAATCGAAAAGGGTAGAGGCCAGAACTTTTGCCAGCTGAGTTTTTCCAACTCCGGTGGGTCCCAGAAAAATAAAACTTCCGATCGGTTTATTCGGATCTTTGAGGCCGGCCCGGTTCCGTTGTATGGATTTTACAATTTTATGAATAGCTTCATCCTGGCCAATTACTTTTTGCTGCAATTCCTCTTGAAGATTCATGAGCCTGGTTCCTTCTGCCTGAGCAATTCGCTGAACCGGAACTCCGGTCATCATGGCAACTACCTCTTCTACATTGGATTCATCTACAGTCTGGCGGTTATCCATTAATTGCTTTTCCCAGATATCTTTCTCACGCTCGAGTTCCACAATCAGTTGTTTTTCGCGATCCCTATGCCTGGCGGCCTTTTCAAAATCCTGATTTTTAACTGCTTCAATTTTAGTCTTCCTGGTTTCTTCAATCTCAGCTTCCAGTTTTATAATACGCTCCGGAACCGAAATGTTGGAGATATGTACCCTGGATCCTGTTTCATCAAGGGCATCAATTGCTTTATCCGGCAAGTGCCTGTCACTGATGTAGCGCTGAGTCAGATATACACAGGCTTTTAAAGCTTTGTCGGTATAGGTGACGTGATGATGGTCCTCGTATCTTCCTTTAATATTATGTAAGATCTGCAGAGTCTCCTCAGGAGAGGTGGCCTCAACCAGGACTTTCTGAAACCTTCTTTCCAGGGCACCGTCTTTTTCAATATGCTGACGGTATTCATCCAGTGTGGTAGCCCCGATGCATTGGATGTCGCCCCGGGCCAAAGCCGGCTTCAGCATATTTGCTGCATCCAGCGAACCTGTGGCGCCTCCGGCTCCGACAATGGTATGAATCTCATCGATAAACAGGATCACATTGCTGGTTTTGGCCAGTTCGTTAAGAATAGCTTTCATCCTTTCTTCAAATTGACCACGGTACTTTGTGCCGGCCACTATAGAAGCCATATCCAGCGCAACCACCCGTTTCCCGAATAGGACACGTGAAACTTTTCTTTCCACAATTCTTAAGGCCAGGCCTTCAGCAATGGCTGATTTACCTACACCCGGCTCACCGATTAATACGGGGTTATTCTTTTTCCGGCGACTTAGTATCTGTGCGATCCGTTGTATTTCGTTCTCGCGTCCGATAATTGGGTCGAGACGGCCTTCTTCAGCCGCACGGGTAATATCAATACCAAAATTGTCGAGTACCGGTGTGTCAGATGTTGGTTTTGACGACCTGGATTGCCCTTTTACCGGATCTGCAGGACCCTCTGATTCATCTTCTTCATCGTGATAATCAGCTTTTGATGAGGGTAAGCCATGCTGCAACTGCTGCTTAACAGCGTTATAATTGATACTCATATCCTCAAGGATCTGAGTGACCATGCAGGTATCATCTTTCAATATTGCCAGCAACAGGTGAACGGTACTTACTTTTTGGGGCTGAATATCACGGGCCTCAAAATAGGCCAGTTTTAGAATCCGTTCTGCCGGTTTTAACAAAGGCAGTTCCTTTTGTTTTAAGTCTTTATCAGGATTAGCGACTCTGATGCGTTGTTCGATTAACCGTTTTGCCTTTGGAAGATCAGCTCCAAGATTAACCATCACGTCAATGGCATCACTTTCACCTTCGCGAAGAATCCCTAAAAAGAAATGTTCGGGCCCGATCTGGTCATTGCCCAAACGGATTGCTTCTTCCTGGCTGAATACCAATACGTCATGAATTTGTTTCGGAAAATTTGAATCCATAAAAAATGCTTTTTTATCCGCCGTTAGCCTGCCATAATAGGTCTGTCATTCTGTCAAACACCAATTCCTCCGTTACTTTGAAATTTTGCTTAATCATTTATAAACAGGCATTTTCATTAAAAACTAAATCTACTCATTTATCCAGGTAAAGGAAAACAAATAGTGAGCCAATTATCAACAATGATAGCGTTGGAAATATATGGATATTGTATGCTCCGGAGAAGAAAAAAGTGGTATTTTTGTCCTTCTTTGATATTTTGACTTGAATACTGTATGTTGTTTATTATAAGTAATTTATGCTAACAGGCGAAAGAATTGTCCGGATCAATATCGATGAGGAGATGAAGTCTTCATATATCGATTATTCGATGTCGGTTATAGTTGCACGGGCATTGCCCGATGTCCGCGACGGTTTAAAGCCGGTTCATCGCAGGGTACTTTTCGGTATGAATGAGTTGGGGGTGAGTGCCAACCGCCCTTATAAAAAATCAGCCCGTATTGTCGGGGAAGTTTTAGGGAAATTTCATCCTCACGGCGATAGCAGTGTTTATATGGCAATGGTTCGCATGGCGCAGGACTGGTCCATGCGGTATCCATTAATCGAAGGACAGGGAAACTTTGGATCGGTCGACGGGGATAGCCCTGCCGCTATGCGGTATACAGAAGCCAGGCTCCAGAAAGTAGCCGAAGAGACGATGGCTGATCTGGAAAAAAATACGGTCGACTTTCAGCTCAATTTCGATGATACCCTTGAAGAACCTACCGTATTACCCACGCGAATACCCAACCTGTTAGTAAACGGATCTTCCGGTATAGCAGTAGGTATGGCCACCAACATGCCGCCGCATAACCTTACAGAAGCAGTTAACGCCATTATCGCTGTCATCGAAAACCCCGCGATAACCATCGAGGGACTCCTGAAATATATCAAGGCACCTGACTTTCCTACCGGTGGTATTATATATGGATATCAGGGAGTTAAAGATGCTTTCGAAACCGGTAGGGGGAGGATCGTTGTCAGAGGTAAGGCAATGATTGAAACCCTCCCAAATGGCCGCGAACGGATCATCATTACCGAAATCCCTTATATGGTTAATAAGGCTGAGATGATCATGAAGACAGCCGAATTGATCAACGATAAAAAGATAGAAGGCATATCAAATGTAAATGACGAATCGGACCGAAATGGTATGCGAATCGTCTATGATCTTAAAAAAGAGGCGATTGCAAATGTCGTTTTAAATAATCTCTATAAATATACTTCCCTTCAAACCTCGTTCTCAGTCAATAATATTGCACTTGTTCATGGCCGGCCCAGGATGCTGAATTTGCGCGATATCATCGATAATTTTATCATCCACCGCCATGAAGTTATTATTCGGCGTACACGCTTCGACCTGGATCAGGCAGAAAAGAAAGCCCATATCCTCGAAGGTTTACTGATCGCTCTCGATCACCTGGATGCCGTTATCACTTTGATTCGTAATTCGAAGAATCCTGATGAAGCAAAAATCGGGCTCATGGAAAGCTTTGGATTATCCGAATTACAGGCAAAAGCCATTCTTGAACTTCGCCTCCAAAGATTAACGGGGCTCGAAAGGGATAAGATCCGCCAGGAATACGATGAACTGATGACCTTGATAGCCTACCTTAAGAAAGTGCTTGAAGATCAAAGCCTTCAGATGGAGATTATCAAGAAAGAACTGATCGAGGTCAGAGAAAAGTATGGCGATGAGAGACGGACGGAAATCGTTTATGCGTCTGAAGATTTTAATCCTGAAGATTTTTATGCCGATGAGGATATGGTGCTGACTATCAGTCACATGGGATATATTAAACGTACTCCGCTTACCGAATTCAGAACACAAACGCGGGGTGGGGTGGGTGCCAAAGGAAGCAATACGCGCGATGAGGATTTCATTGTACATCTTTACATCGCTTCGATGCATAATACTATTGTATTCTTTACGGAATCCGGCAGGTGTTTCTGGCTTAAAGTTTACGAAATTCCTGAAGGAACCAGAACATCGAAAGGCAGAGCCATACAGAATCTGCTTAATATCGAACAGGAAGATAAGGTGAAAGCGTACCTGAGGGTGAGTGACCTTACCGACCAGGAGTATATTAACAATAATTATATTATACTCTGTACCAAAAAAGGGGTTATCAAAAAAACCTTGCTTGAAGCTTATTCCAGACCCCGGCAAAACGGAGTTAACGCTATTACCGTTAAGGATGGCGACCAACTGCTGGAAGCCCGCATGACGAACGGCAACCACGAAATCCTGATGGCCATAAAATCAGGTAAAGCAATCCGGTTCCATGAAAGTACCGTAAGGCCGGTTGGCCGTACCGCATCGGGTGTGAGGGGAATACGCCTTGCCGGTGAAAATGACGAGGTTGTTGGTATGATTTGCGTGGAAAAGGAAGAACAGGATATTCTGGTAGTTTCCGAGAATGGCTACGGCAAGCGTTCAAGCATTCAGGATTACAGAATAACCAATCGGGGTGGAAAAGGGGTCAAGACTATCAACGTAACTGAGAAAACCGGCAGCCTGATTGCCTTACTTGCAGTGACTGACGATGATGATCTGATGATCATTAACAGATCCGGAATAACTATCAGGATGGAAGTTGCCCAATTACGGATTATGGGCCGGGCAACCCAGGGGGTCCGTTTGATTAATCTGAAGGATAATGATACGATCGCCTCGGTTGCAAAAGTTGAAAGCGATGGAGAAGATGGAAACGAAGATAACGAAACGGATTTAGATTCAGATACAGAATTGGATGAAAACAAGGTAATTGACCAAACCGAGGTAGAATAGGTATTTTTATTTGGCAATCGTGGTATTAAAATTGATATTGTGCTATTAAGACAGCTGGATTTATAATAATTTTGAAAAAAATCTGAAAATTTGTTCTGACATGAAAAAAGTTATTTTCCTTCTTGCATGCATTGTTGGAGTGGGCGCTGCATTCGGACAGAGCAACAAAGTGGTTACCGCCTATAACCTGATGAAACCCGAATACATGGAACTCGACAAAGCTAAGCAGGCAATCGACGAAGCCTCAGTCCATCCGAAAACCAGCATGGGAGCTAAGACATGGTATTACCGTGGTTTGGTTTACTACAAAATCTATCAGTCGAAAGATGAGAAATACAAAAACCTGGATCCGGACCCTTTGAAACAGGCCTATCTGTCTTTCGTCAAGGCAAAAGAATTGGATGTCAACAACAGGTATGAAGTTGAATTGCTTTTCCAGCTTACGCGTTGTTCAGCTGATTATTTTAACAGGGGCGGCGCTGAGTATGAACAGAAAAAATTTGACCAGGCGGTCGAATCCTTTGAAACGGTTATAGCAATCGGTAAATTACCTTATATCAATCAATTAGATACGGTGGTGTTCTTCAACGCAGCACTGGCAGCACAAGAGGCTGGAGCAAAAGACACCGATAAAGAATCAGCAAATAAATTTAACAACAAAGCAATTGATTATTATACTAAGTCGATTGAGCTGAATTATGGCGGCGCGGAAGTGTTTCATTATATCGCCGAAATTTACTTACTGAGAGGTGATTCAGCAACAGCATTGAAAACGTATGAAGCAGGGATTAAAAAATTTCCGGATACTGCTGCAAATCTTTACATTGCGATGATTAACTTCTATCTGGGAAGGAAAGAAGTTAAAAGTGCCTTCGGATTTGTTGAAAAAGCTCTCGAAAAAGACTCGTCAAACGCCAGTTTATGGCAAGTATACGGCAGGGCCTTAGAAGATAAAGACAAACAGAAAGCTATCGACGCTTATAAAAAGATGATTGAGCTCGATCCTAAAAACTTCAACGGTTATTATAATGTAGGAACGGTTTATTTTAATATGGGAGTTGAAGCCAACGATAAGGCCAATGCAATTCCGTTAAGCGATGAAGCCGGATACAAGGCTGCATTAATTGTTGCCGATAATTACTTCAAGGAAGCTTTACCATTTTTTGAACAAGCTTATGAAGTCAATAAGGAAGATGCTGAATTGCTTTCCGGACTTAAGCAGCTTTACTATCGGTTTAAAATGAATGATAAACTGCAGGAAGTGCAGAAAAGAATTGACGCTTTAAAATAATTACCAGGGAAGGGACAGCAGCTGCTGTCCCTTCCCTGGTAATTATTTTAAAGCGTCAATTCTTTTCTGCACTTCCTGCAGTTTATCATTCATTTTAAACCGATAGTAAAGCTGCTTAAGTCCGGAAAGCAATTCAGCATCTTCCTTATTGACTTCATAAGCTTGTTCAAAAAATGGTAAAGCTTCCTTGAAGTAATTATCGGCAACAATTAATGCAGCCTTGTATCCGGCTTCATCGCTTAACGGAATTGCATTGGCCTTATCGTTGGCTTCAACTCCCATATTAAAATAAACCGTTCCTACATTATAATAACCGTTGAAGTTTTTAGGATCGAGCTCAATCATCTTTTTATAAGCGTCGATAGCTTTCTGTTTGTCTTTATCTTCTAAGGCCCTGCCGTATACTTGCCATAAACTGGCGTTTGACGAGTCTTTTTCGAGAGCTTTTTCAACAAATCCGAAGGCACTTTTAACTTCTTTCCTTCCCAGATAGAAGTTAATCATCGCAATGTAAAGATTTGCAGCAGTATCCGGAAATTTTTTAATCCCTGCTTCATACGTTTTCAATGCTGTTGCTGAATCACCTCTCAGTAAGTAAATTTCGGCGATATAATGAAACACTTCCGCGCCGCCATAATTCAGCTCAATCGACTTAGTATAATAATCAATTGCTTTGTTGTTAAATTTATTTGCTGATTCTTTATCGGTGTCTTTTGCTCCAGCCTCTTGTGCTGCCAGTGCTGCGTTGAAGAACACCACCGTATCTAATTGATTGATATAAGGTAATTTACCGATTGCTATAACCGTTTCAAAGGATTCGACCGCCTGGTCAAATTTTTTCTGTTCATACTCAGCGCCGCCCCTGTTAAAATAATCAGCTGAACAACGCGTAAGCTGGAAAAGCAATTCAACTTCATACCTGTTGTTGACATCCAATTCTTTTGCCTTGACGAAAGACAGATAGGCCTGTTTCAAAGGGTCCGGATCCAGGTTTTTGTATTTCTCATCTTTCGACTGATAGATTTTGTAGTAAACCAAACCACGGTAATACCATGTCTTAGCTCCCATGCTGGTTTTCGGATGGACTGAGGCTTCGTCGATTGCCTGCTTAGCTTTGTCGAGTTCCATGTATTCGGGTTTCATCAGGTTATAGGCGGTAACCACTTTGTTGCTCTGTCCGAATGCAGCGCCCACTCCAACAATGCATGCAAGAAGGAAAATAACTTTTTTCATGTCAGAACAAATTTTCAGATTTTTTTCAAAATTATTATAAATCCAGCTGTCTTAATAGCACAATATCAATTTTAATACCACGATTGCCAAATAAAAATACCTATTCTACCTCGGTTTGGTCAATTACCTTGTTTTCATCCAATTCTGTATCTGAATCTAAATCCGTTTCGTTATCTTCGTTTCCATCTTCTCCATCGCTTTCAACTTTTGCAACCGAGGCGATCGTATCATTATCCTTCAGATTAATCAAACGGACCCCCTGGGTTGCCCGGCCCATAATCCGTAATTGGGCAACTTCCATCCTGATAGTTATTCCGGATCTGTTAATGATCATCAGATCATCATCGTCAGTCACTGCAAGTAAGGCAATCAGGCTGCCGGTTTTCTCAGTTACGTTGATAGTCTTGACCCCTTTTCCACCCCGATTGGTTATTCTGTAATCCTGAATGCTTGAACGCTTGCCGTAGCCATTCTCGGAAACTACCAGAATATCCTGTTCTTCCTTTTCCACGCAAATCATACCAACAACCTCGTCATTTTCACCGGCAAGGCGTATTCCCCTCACACCCGATGCGGTACGGCCAACCGGCCTTACGGTACTTTCATGGAACCGGATTGCTTTACCTGATTTTATGGCCATCAGGATTTCGTGGTTGCCGTTCGTCATGCGGGCTTCCAGCAGTTGGTCGCCATCCTTAACGGTAATAGCGTTAACTCCGTTTTGCCGGGGTCTGGAATAAGCTTCAAGCAAGGTTTTTTTGATAACCCCTTTTTTGGTACAGAGTATAATATAATTATTGTTAATATACTCCTGGTCGGTAAGGTCACTCACCCTCAGGTACGCTTTCACCTTATCTTCCTGTTCGATATTAAGCAGATTCTGTATGGCTCTGCCTTTCGATGTTCTGGTTCCTTCAGGAATTTCGTAAACTTTAAGCCAGAAACACCTGCCGGATTCCGTAAAGAATACAATAGTATTATGCATCGAAGCGATGTAAAGATGTACAATGAAATCCTCATCGCGCGTATTGCTTCCTTTGGCACCCACCCCACCCCGCGTTTGTGTTCTGAATTCGGTAAGCGGAGTACGTTTAATATATCCCATGTGACTGATAGTCAGCACCATATCCTCATCGGCATAAAAATCTTCAGGATTAAAATCTTCAGACGCATAAACGATTTCCGTCCGTCTCTCATCGCCATACTTTTCTCTGACCTCGATCAGTTCTTTCTTGATAATCTCCATCTGAAGGCTTTGATCTTCAAGCACTTTCTTAAGGTAGGCTATCAAGGTCATCAGTTCATCGTATTCCTGGCGGATCTTATCCCTTTCGAGCCCCGTTAATCTTTGGAGGCGAAGTTCAAGAATGGCTTTTGCCTGTAATTCGGATAATCCAAAGCTTTCCATGAGCCCGATTTTTGCTTCATCAGGATTCTTCGAATTACGAATCAAAGTGATAACGGCATCCAGGTGATCGAGAGCGATCAGTAAACCTTCGAGGATATGGGCTTTCTTTTCTGCCTGATCCAGGTCGAAGCGTGTACGCCGAATAATAACTTCATGGCGGTGGATGATAAAATTATCGATGATATCGCGCAAATTCAGCATCCTGGGCCGGCCATGAACAAGTGCAATATTATTGACTGAGAACGAGGTTTGAAGGGAAGTATATTTATAGAGATTATTTAAAACGACATTTGCAATCGCCTCTTTTTTAAGATCATAGACGATTCGCATACCATTTCGGTCCGATTCGTCATTTACATTTGATATGCCTTCTATCTTTTTATCGTTGATCAATTCGGCTGTCTTCATGATCATCTCAGCCTTATTAACCATATAAGGGATTTCGGTAATGATGATCCGTTCGCGGCCATTTGGGAGGGTTTCAATCATTGCCTTACCTCTGACAACGATCCTCCCCCTACCGGTTTCGAAAGCATCTTTAACTCCCTGATATCCATATATAATACCACCGGTAGGAAAGTCAGGTGCCTTGATATATTTCAGGAGTCCCTCGATGGTTATCGCGGGGTTTTCGATGACAGCGATAATGGCGTTAACTGCTTCTGTAAGGTTATGCGGCGGCATGTTGGTGGCCATACCTACTGCTATACCGGAAGATCCGTTTACTAACAGGTTGGGTATTCGCGTGGGTAATACGGTAGGTTCTTCAAGGGTATCATCGAAATTGAGCTGAAAGTCGACCGTATTTTTTTCCAGATCAGCCATCGTCTCTTCGGCTACTTTCTGGAGCCTGGCTTCTGTATACCGCATAGCGGCAGGGCTATCCCCGTCGACCGATCCAAAGTTTCCCTGTCCTTCGATTAATGGATACCGCATGGACCAGTCCTGCGCCATGCGAACCATTGCCATATAAACACTGCTATCGCCGTGAGGATGAAATTTCCCTAAAACTTCCCCGACAATACGGGCTGATTTTTTATAAGGGCGGTTGGCACTCACCCCCAACTCATTCATACCGAAAAGTACCCTGCGATGAACCGGCTTTAAACCGTCGCGGACATCGGGCAATGCCCGTGCAACTATAACCGACATCGAATAATCGATATATGAAGACTTCATCTCCTCATCGATATTGATCCGGACAATTCTTTCGCCTGTTAGCATAAATTACTTATAATAAACAACATACAGTATTCAAGTCAAAATATCAAAGAAGGACAAAAATACCACTTTTTTCTTCTCCGGAGCATACAATATCCATATATTTCCAACGCTATCATTGTTGATAATTGGCTCACTATTTGTTTTCCTTTACCTGGATAAATGAGTAGATTTAGTTTTTAATGAAAATGCCTGTTTATAAATGATTAAGCAAAATTTCAAAGTAACGGAGGAATTGGTGTTTGACAGAATGACAGACCTATTATGGCAGGCTAACGGCGGATAAAAAAGCATTTTTTATGGATTCAAATTTTCCGAAACAAATTCATGACGTATTGGTATTCAGCCAGGAAGAAGCAATCCGTTTGGGCAATGACCAGATCGGGCCCGAACATTTCTTTTTAGGGATTCTTCGCGAAGGTGAAAGTGATGCCATTGACGTGATGGTTAATCTTGGAGCTGATCTTCCAAAGGCAAAACGGTTAATCGAACAACGCATCAGAGTCGCTAATCCTGATAAAGACTTAAAACAAAAGGAACTGCCTTTGTTAAAACCGGCAGAACGGATTCTAAAACTGGCCTATTTTGAGGCCCGTGATATTCAGCCCCAAAAAGTAAGTACCGTTCACCTGTTGCTGGCAATATTGAAAGATGATACCTGCATGGTCACTCAGATCCTTGAGGATATGAGTATCAATTATAACGCTGTTAAGCAGCAGTTGCAGCATGGCTTACCCTCATCAAAAGCTGATTATCACGATGAAGAAGATGAATCAGAGGGTCCTGCAGATCCGGTAAAAGGGCAATCCAGGTCGTCAAAACCAACATCTGACACACCGGTACTCGACAATTTTGGTATTGATATTACCCGTGCGGCTGAAGAAGGCCGTCTCGACCCAATTATCGGACGCGAGAACGAAATACAACGGATCGCACAGATACTAAGTCGCCGGAAAAAGAATAACCCCGTATTAATCGGTGAGCCGGGTGTAGGTAAATCAGCCATTGCTGAAGGCCTGGCCTTAAGAATTGTGGAAAGAAAAGTTTCACGTGTCCTATTCGGGAAACGGGTGGTTGCGCTGGATATGGCTTCTATAGTGGCCGGCACAAAGTACCGTGGTCAATTTGAAGAAAGGATGAAAGCTATTCTTAACGAACTGGCCAAAACCAGCAATGTGATCCTGTTTATCGATGAGATTCATACCATTGTCGGAGCCGGAGGCGCCACAGGTTCGCTGGATGCAGCAAATATGCTGAAGCCGGCTTTGGCCCGGGGCGACATCCAATGCATCGGGGCTACCACACTGGATGAATACCGTCAGCATATTGAAAAAGACGGTGCCCTGGAAAGAAGGTTTCAGAAAGTCCTGGTTGAGGCCACCTCTCCTGAGGAGACTCTGCAGATCTTACATAATATTAAAGGAAGATACGAGGACCATCATCACGTCACCTATACCGACAAAGCTTTAAAAGCCTGTGTATATCTGACTCAGCGCTACATCAGTGACAGGCACTTGCCGGATAAAGCAATTGATGCCCTTGATGAAACAGGATCCAGGGTACATATCTCCAACATTTCGGTTCCGGAGCGTATTATAAAACTGGAAGCTGAGATTGAAGAAACCAGGAAGACTAAAATTGAAGCAGTTAAAAATCAGGATTTTGAAAAGGCCGCCAGGCATAGGGATCGCGAAAAACAACTGATTGTGGAACTCGAGCGTGAGAAAGATATCTGGGAAAAGCAATTAATGGATAACCGCCAGACTGTAGATGAATCCAATGTAGAAGAGGTAGTTGCCATGATGACCGGAGTTCCGGTTCAGCGAATTGCTCAGGCAGAAGGAACCAGGCTCATGAATCTTCAAGAGGAATTGCAGCAAAAAGTAATTGGCCAGGATGAAGCTATTCATAAAATTGTAAAATCCATACAACGGAACCGGGCCGGCCTCAAAGATCCGAATAAACCGATCGGAAGTTTTATTTTTCTGGGACCCACCGGAGTTGGAAAAACTCAGCTGGCAAAAGTTCTGGCCTCTACCCTTTTCGATTCCACTGATGCACTCATCAGGGTCGATATGAGTGAATATATGGAGAAGTTCTCGGTTTCCAGATTGGTTGGAGCCCCTCCCGGATATGTAGGCTATGAGGAAG
The DNA here is from genome assembly GCA_007280905.1 of Porphyromonadaceae bacterium. Taxonomy (GTDB): domain Bacteria; phylum Bacteroidota; class Bacteroidia; order Bacteroidales; family UBA12481; genus UBA12481. The sequence continues at coordinate 18,105 of QYQM01000023.1, forward strand.
GCGGACAGTTGACCGAAAAGGTCAGGAGACGGCCCTATTCAGTTGTCTTATTGGATGAAATCGAGAAAGCGCATCCCGACATTTTTAATATTCTGCTGCAGGTTCTGGATGATGGCCAACTTACCGACAGCCTGGGAAGACGTGTTGATTTCAAGAATACGATTGTCATCATGACATCGAACATCGGAACCCGGCAGCTTAAAGACTTCGGACAGAGTTTAGGTTTCAATATCAGGCCTCAGGAAGAAGGTCAGGGAGATTATCAAAAGGATGTCATCCAAAAGGCTTTGAATAAGGCTTTTGCCCCGGAATTCCTGAACAGGATCGATGATGTGGTCATCTTTAATAATCTTTCAAAAGAGCATCTGCATAAAATTATTGACATTGAACTGCAGGGTTTGTTCGATCGTATGAAGAGGCTTGGTTTGCAATTTAAAATATCGCCTGCTGCTAAAGATTTTCTGGCAGAAAAGGGATATGATCAAAAATTCGGAGCACGGCCCCTCAAACGCTCGATACAGAAATATCTTGAAGATCCTTTGGCTGAGAAAATCATTGATTCACAGACCAAAGAGGGTGATCTGTTTACAATTGGGTATGATAAAAAGAAAGATGAAATATCGATTAAGATTTCTCATCAAGCGTAATAAGTTGTTAATTTTTTGTTAATCGGGTAGAATTTTGCGCTGCAGAAGCAACATGGTATATGATTTGTACGTTTAATATACAACGTTGCTTGGATACAAGATACGTTTTCAGACAACCCCAATTGTCTGATTTATTTTCATAGGTTTAGTTTTAGGTTTAGGTTTCAGTAAGGCCCTCTCCCAAAGAGGGCCTTACCTATTATAAGGCTCAAGGCTCAAGGCACAAGGCTCAAGGCTCAAGGCTCAAGGCACAAGGAAAAAGGGAAGAAATCAGAGAGATTGTTTTGGAAGTATGATTGTGAAACATTAACTTTGCCGCACGTTTTTTTAAGGTACTGATTCAGTAGCTCAGCTGGCAGAGCACATCCCTTTTAAGGATGGGGTCCTGGGTTCGAGCCCCAGCTGGATCACGGGCGGTTAACAACCGCACAAATGGAAAATCTCAACACCCCGGAAATCAACGGCTTACAAGAAGAAGATTCCGGGGCAATCATGACAAAAAGGTATAGGGAACGCAAAACGAGCGCAAAATCAGATATGCCAAATATCTTGATTGAATATACCCGTGAGCGCTTAATGGATGATGGCACTAAGCAAGTGGTTCTGTTAGTGTACTTTGCGAAGCAACGAAGCCGGTTTCAGACCGGTGTAGTGATCGCGCCCATCGATTGGGATGAGGATAAGGGAATCGTCCGAAAAAGCCACAAAGAGGCTGCAAAACTGAACCTGATGGTGAAGAACAAGATGGCCAAACTCACCGAACTATTCGTCAGGTACACCTTACAAAATACTCCGCTAACCCACGACAGACTAAGGGAAGACTACGAAAAGCCGGAATATGTTTTCGACTTTATCGACTTCATGGAACGGGCAATCGAAGAACGCAAGGGTGTCGTGACGGAAAGTACCATCAGACAGCATACCGGGATCCTGAGTAAGTTAAAGGTTTACTCCCCTCGCCTCCTATCGAATAAGATGACTGAGGAATTCTTTGAAGGGTATAGCAGGTATTTGAAAGTTACTCTCAAGAATGAAATGAATACCAGGCATGGTAATTTCAAAACAATCCGGTCCTATATACAGATTGCTATCCGCAAAGGTCTGCTAAAAGAATCGCCCATGGCTAAGAATCCGGTGAAGCAACTTGGGGGAAAACGAATCTTCCTATCGGATGTTGAATTACGGCAAATGATCGAACTGTACCGTGCCGGCACTCTGTCGGACAGCAGGCAGAATGTCCTTCGCTGGTTTCTATTCAGTTGCTTTACCGGTTTAAGGCTTTCGGATTTGAAGCGGATTACCTTTGACGATATCGCTGGAGACCTATTAATATTAATCCCCTATAAATCAAGAAACAATAGTGCAAAAACTGTCAAGATTCCGCTAAATGATATGGCAAAGCAGATGATCCAGGATGAAGGGGAATTTCATGTTGACAATATTATATTCAATTGCATTTCCGACCAAAAGATGAGGAAATACATAAAATTGATCGTGGGGGAATTGGATATTAATAAAGTAATCTGCAAGTCCTGTGAGTACCGAAGAAATTGAGCCAGTACCAGTTCCGGATGTAACCTTAGAATCGTAGTTAGTAGGAGCACCCGTTGTATTATAGCAAATTCCTTTTTCAGAAACCGAGGCACCACCATCTGCTGAAACGTTACCGGCTACTGTTGCACTTCCCGCACCGATTGAGGTTGCTGGCGAAGTGGTTGTAACTGCCGGTAAGGAAACCGAAGTCGTGGCAAATGAAACCTGAGGACCATAAGCCGTTCCCACAGAATTTGTTGCGAATGCCTTACAATAATAGGTTGTATTTGGTTGAAGTGGTTGAGTTTGGATAGAATAACTACCATTACCCGAACCACTGCTGTCGTAATTGGTATAAAGGCCAATGGATGGGTTTCCGGTCATATCTAAAACATAACCACGGGTTGTAACGGCAGCACCACCATTGACCGTAATATTTCCACCGCAATTATAAGTAACCCCGGATACCAGGGTTGGTGTATTTGTGGTCAAAGTAGCCACGGCAGCCAATGTTGTGAAAGAAATCTGAGTGGAATAAGCTGTACCGGCTGAATTTACTGCATAACCACGAAGGTAATATGTTGTATAAGGGGCTAAACTACCTATGGTCGAATAAAAACTTCCAGTGCCACTACCCTGTTGGATTGAATTATTACTGGTAGTAGGATTAGCCGAAGTGCCCCAACAAAATCCGCGGTTAGTAACGGATGCTCCGCCATCAGCGGAAACATTACCATTAAGGTAACATGAATTTGAAGTCAGGGATTGAACACTGGTATCAGTGGTAACAGTTGGCAAGTTGGCAAGTGTGGTGAAATTAACACTGGATGAACTTAGGCGCGTTCCGCTTGCGTTGGTTGCATAACATTTTACGTAATACGTTGTACCGGGTGTAAATCCGGTTTTCCCCAAATTAAAAGTACCAATTGAACCAGGTGCTTGATTTGAAAGAGTTTTATTATCCGTAATAGATGGTTCGCTCCCCACTTTATAAACAAAACCCCACTCTGTTATAGTTTGTCCTCCATCGGAGGATGCGTTAGCTGAAAAAATTGCATCAGTGGTAGTGATACTTGAAACGCCATTCATTGTGACTGTCGGAAGGCCGAGAGTTGTGAAGCTGGTTTGTACTCCGTAATAGGTTCCAATTTCAGTAGTTACGTAAGGCCGGATGTAATAGGTCTGACCCAGGTTGAGACCAGTTGCAGTACTTGAAAAAGTGGTCACGGAGGTTCCCCCGTCAGTGGTTTTTGAATCGGCTATTGTTGGGCTACCGGTTGCATTCCAGCATAACCCGCTGACCGTGATGGCAGTTCTTCCATCAGTGGTGATGGTTCCCCCGAGGGTTGCCAGTGATGTGGTTACTCCTGATACTAACCCGGTGGTCACTGCACCCGGATAACCATCGTAATAATACTTGAGTTTTGGGGTATTGTATTTTCCCCCGAGTGTTTTGGTGAAAACCGGGTTCACCATTTTCACGTCGGCAATGGCAAATTCATTGACTGCATAATTTGCATTTGAACCGTTTCCGATATAGAAGGAAAACGTATTATCGTTGGTATATCCAGGCGAATCCAGAAAGCCATTATGATGGCCACGCTGCCATTCCGGTGATTTTCCGGTTGGATCATCCACCCTGATGAGATTGGAATTTAATCCAGCTGAATAGTTGCCGAGTTGTTTTCCATTAAGGAGAACATAGGTACTTCCGCTGAATCCTACCGGGTCAAAATTGGTTGGGAATTGTCCAAACCGGTAATAGCAATGGAAGAAGTAATACACCCCGGTTGTGGGAACCGATGAAAAAAAGGTATTGGAAACTGAAACCCGCATACTTTCAGAAGTTGTCGGAACAATTTTCAATACTTTCCTTGTTTTCTGATCAGGGGTGATTTCATCCTGCAAGGAGCCGGTTCCATAACCGGAGGTCACAATCCAATTTCCGCTGGTTGCGAAAGTGGCATCATCACCTTGAAGAAGGTTATCGCCCAGATAAGCTTCCTGGAGGTAGTCATATTCGTAGGTAATAATTCCGATGCGTAAATATTTATCAGCGCTGACAATCTTTTCGTTGAGATAGGCAATGCCGGCAGCATTAAGGGTAAATGTCTTCTCCCCTGTCGAGAATAAAACCGGCTCGGAAATCACCAAAGAATAGGGATAGTAAGGATAATCGACGAAAGACGTACCACCTTCGTACTTCACCAGCACGGTTAGGGGGTATAGGTATTGGAAACACAAGTCAACAGAATTTCCGCTTTAGAAACCACGCGCATCGTAGAAACGGTGGACAGGTTAATCTGCAAATAGCCTCTTGAATTATCAACGTTATAAGCACCCCTGCCACCAGTCACTACGTTGGTAACCTGAAATCTGGTCCAGATATCAAGAAAAGTGTCATCCCCGGATGACTTAGTTGTGGCAGAACCACTTGTAGCATTCGCTAAATTATTGGTTATAACCTCAAAATGATTCACATACATCCCCAATCCTGCGCCGGATTCAGAAGAACCTTTTGTCAATTGCCTCATGGTACCACCGGTAATGGTTGCATTCAGCTGGGTAGGATCTTCAGTCAATGCATGGTTGTATTCATACCATTCGCTGATTGAATAGGGTTTGGTGGTGATGCCAGTTCTCATAACCAACGGGTTGTATGTGTTCAATACCACATAGGGAGCGTTTTTGTCGTTCCCGGTGACCAGGGCCGTTAATGATTTGCTTTCATTTCCGATCCACTCCTTCTCCTTCATGATGTCGCTGACCTTGATCAGTCCAAATTTCTGCAAGGGATTGTTAGCCATTTTTTAAGGCCTTTAATTCATTGGTTAACGTGGTTACCTTTTCATCAAGGTACTGGACGGCTGATGCGAGGATAACCGTGTAATGATCATAATACAATCCCAGCGAACCATCTGGCCGATGCTGGACCATCTCCGGAAGGATCTTTTCCATGTCCTGGGCACCAAAACCGAAGTCACGTTCGCCGGTTTTCTTACCATAAACCCAGGTGAACCAGTAAGGATTTGTCTTTCGGACAATTCCGATTCCGTAATCTGGCGCCATGCGTTCGAAATCCGTTTTCAATCGCATGTCGGAAACAGAGTTGAAGAAATAACCGTCACCGGTTGCTTTGACGTCACCGGTCACTTCAATACCATTGGAAAAGTATCCGCAACCAGTTACCGAAAATCCGGCGGTTGTTGTTTTGGCCCTGGATGTACCATTGGCAAACATCTCAAACCAGGTATCACTAGAAACCTTTTGACCTTTTGCATACAGCACTCCACCGGTAACGGATTGAAGATAGATCATGCCATCGTTGGCGATTACCAAGGTGGATCCGTCTGAGTAAATCGTGGATGTGTATGTTCCTCCTACAAAACTGATCCCTTGATATGCAGCAAGTGTTGAATAACCAGCGGAATAAATCGATCCGGAAACATTAAGTGTCGCTAGTGTTCCGACTGATGTCAAGGATGAATTAACAACCGTTGATTTCAGCACCGTTCCGGATAATGTATTGGCATCAGCCGTTACGGTGATGTTGGCAGAACCATTAAAGCTCACACCATTTATTGTTCTGGCCGTTTGGAACGTTGTTGCAGTACCGGCATTCCCGGTGGTACTCTGATTGAGAGTTGGAACATCGTTAACCGTTATTGTCCTGAAGCCGGCAACTCCCGCCGAAGCAGAAGGTGCTGCAAGGAATGTATTTTGGGCACGACTTGTGGAAAATCGAGGGTACAGGGTATCCAGGTATGTTTCATCGACTTTCAATGATACATCACCGGTACCGGCATCGGCCCCGGATGAAGCATTGATCAGAATGCCGGTTGAAGCAACCACAACCAGTTTGGTCAGCACGGCTGAGCCTGACGTGACTGTATTAAGATCAGCCCGGCCAATGCTTCCGTCTGTTACCTGAGTACCCCGA
>QYQM01000013.1 GCA_007280905.1 Porphyromonadaceae bacterium
AAAACTTGTAAAATTAGATGATACTAATACTTTTCATGAGGGATGGGATTGCTCGGAATATTCAACCAAGTTTTGGTTAAAATTTTCAGGATTAGAAAAAGCAAGTAACATTCAAAATGGGGTTTATAATTATGATTATCTTAGTAGCTTAATAAATTTGAACACAGAAAATGGACTGTTTAATCTTCCGGTTTACCAAGTTGAAACAACTTCCACAACTGGAGAAAGACATGCAATAAATGGAATATTTGTTGGAGATGATAATCCAGAATGGGATAGCACAATAGATTTCGATGATTGGTATTTTATAGAGCCTCAAATAGACCAAAAGGTTAAACCAGGAGATTTTTCAATGAGGAATAATGAAGGAGATATTGTGAAAGTGGAAAGATTGTGTTATAATGATTTAGCAGATGGAACTCTTCAGTATTGGGCTATGCCCGTTGTAAAATTTGACCTTCATAATAACTCTCCCCCCACATTAAGATGGAAGCATCCAGACCTAGTTCTCTCTAGACCAGGTAATCCCATAAGTGGAATTGAAGATATTGTTAATCCTCTTGAGAAGAAATTAAATGTATTCCCAAATCCTGTGACAGCAGGTTATGATTTGAATGTTATTATTAATAATGGACAATTTAATAGAAATGGAAAATTAGGAATTTATAATCTGGCTGGCCAATTAGTCTATGAACAAAAAGCAGAATTAAATGAAGATAAAAAAATTATTATCCCTTCAGATAAAATTAATTCTCTAATTGAAGGAACTTATTTTATTCATTTTAATTCAACCAGGATAAAAATGATGGCCAAATTTGTAAAAATGCAGGACTGATATTTTTACCACAATAGGCACAATAGGTATTGGAACTCAGAGATTCCTTACTGATGACATTTCGCCATTGATTGAAATTGTCAGAATAGAGTCACCCACACCCACACTCACTCACACACTTTATGGTGAGCGACGATTTTTTGTAGGGGCGACCCTTGCGGCCGCCCTCTGATATTCCTGAGGCGACCGCAAGGGTCGCCCCTACAAACATAAAATCTCCCGCAGGTGGGTGTGAGTGTGGGTGTGAGTGTGCCGTTCATGATTTGGAGATTATTCCAAAAAAGTGCCTCATAAATCGTATTGATTATTTGCATTTTACAAAGAGTTATATAGTATGGTGTTGAAATTGTCCCATGAGGGCATCAGCTCCATCAAACACCCAAATTAAAAATGCAGGTAACGAGAGCAATTTCATGAAAATTTGAAATCCAATTTCAATTTTTCAATGTTTTTCCGTATCATCGGGCTTAGATAAAATTCAGATCATGATTCAACAGCGGTCGGAACAGGAACCCTGATACTGCCAGACCCATAGATTCCATGCAGGTTTTGGACAATGTCAAAACATGAAAAGTTTCATTATAAGTCAGCCAATGAGCTGATAACCAAGGCAAAAGACCTGGATGTCGATCTGCCCTGGTCAGATTCAATTGAAGCCTTGCTGCAACCGGCTGTTATTCAGGGCATCGAAGTGCCCAACCGTCTGACGGTTCAGCCGATGGAGGGGTTCGATTCTGATGAGAACGGTGCACCTGGGGAACTAGCATTCCGGCGTTACGGCCGTTATGCAGCCGGCGGCAGCGGGATGATCTGGTGCGAAGCCACAAGTATGGTGTCAGACGGGCGATCAAACCCACACCAGTTGATGATTACCAAAGATACCGTTCAGCAATTCAGGAAATTAACCGATCATATCCGGAAGATCGCCGGGGATACTTACGGACCCAAACATCGGCCTTTCCTGGTGCTACAGCTTACTCATTCCGGGAGATATGCCAAACCGGGCGGAGATTTTCATCCGAAGATCTTTTCGGAAAATCCGTATCTGGATAACCGACAACCGACAACCGACAACCGGCTCCCGGATCCACCTCACCCCCTGACCCCCTCTCCCGCGCTCGCTCCGCTCACGGGAGAGGGGGAACGCCCGCGCTCAACTGACAACCGAAAACTGACAACCGACAACCGACAACAAAAACTCTACTCAGACATCGAACTCGACAATATTAAATCAGCTTACATCGAAGCAATTGGGTTGGCCGAACTGGCCGGGTTTGATGCGGTGGATGTGAAGGCTTGTCACGGTTACCTGTTGCACGAAATGCTGTTTGCTTACGATCGTACCGACAGTCGTTATGGCGGGTCGTTCGAGGGGAGGACGCGGTTTCTGGCTGATGTGCTGAAAACCCCGGCCTCCCTGGTGAAAGCAGTCAGACTGAGCGGTACCGATTTGATCCCCTGGCCGTATGGATTCGGGATGAAACCCGACGGATCGATGGACATCGATCTGACTGAAGTTAAAAAGCTGATTGCAAGATTTTCTCCGATGGTGCCGCTCTGGAATATCACGGCGGGAGTGCCGCATCATTCCGCCCATATCGGCCGGCCCTATAATCGCGGGGTGTTTAATGCTCCGCCCCCCGAAGAGCACCCACTAACCGGTATCAACCGACTGATCCGGATCACCGGTCAATTGCAACAGGTTTTCCCCGAACTGCATTTCGTAGGAACGGCTTACTCCTGGTTGCGTCAATTTTACCCTAACGTGGGTGCTGGCGCGATCAACCTGAAAAAAGTCTCATTTATAGGTCTGGGCCGCAGCTCCTTTGCTTACCCGGATGCTCCCAGGGACCTGATGGAGAAAGGCAAGCTCGATCCGAAAAAAGTTTGCCTATCTTGCTCGAAGTGCACTGAATTCATGAGGATGGGAATTCCGACCGGATGCGCTGTCAGGGATAAATCAATATACAAAAAAGAAACAAGTATATGAATTTCAGCGATCTGATTAGTATCATCCAACAGACTGACGGGTTCTTAAAACAGAGAGCCTATCAGGCAGTTAACCAGTCTTTAACCATCCGAAACTGGTTGTATGGAATGTATATTGTTGAGTTTGAGCAAAAAGGGGAAGATAGCGCCAAATATGGAAATAGTCTTCTAAGGGAATTATCTGTACGATTAAAAAAGGAGGGTTATAAGGCTTTGGGGGAGAGAGATTTGCGCAGATATCGTCAGTTCTACCTGAGCTATCCTCACATTTGGCAGTCATTGACTGCCGAATCTTCGTTGCTTCAAATATGGCAGTCACTGACTGCCGAATCTAAGGAGGCCACAAAATTTCAAAGAGTTGCCATAATTGATCAGGTCATTGGCAACCGAATTCCAAATTTGGCGGGAATTGATGCGGAAATATTAATAAAGCGACTTTCCTTCACCCATTTTGCCGAACTTATTGAGGTGGAGGATCAATTAAAACGCACCTTTTATGAGATAGAATGTATTAAAGGCAATTGGTCGGTTAGAGAACTGCAAAGGCAAATTGGAAGCTTATTGTATGAGCGCACTGGTCTCTCAAAGAGCAAGGAAAAGATGATTCAACTGGCAAATAAAGGTGCTGTCAAGTTGGTTGCTGATGATATTATCAGGGATCCCTATGTTTTCGAGTTTCTGGGATTAAAACAATCGGAAGTTATTCCGGAGACTGGTTTTGAAGAATTGCTGATCAGACATTTGCAGGAATACTTATTGGAGTTGGGAAAAGGTTTTTGTTTTGAAGCCCGGCAGAAGCGAATAACTATTGATAACAAGCACTATCACATAGATTTGGTCTTTTATCACAAAATACTAAAATGTAATATTCTGATTGAACTTAAAATCAGGAAGTTCGAGCATACTGATGCAAGTCAATTGAGAGTTTACTTGAATTATTGGAAGAAATATGAATTGAATCCGGGGGATGCACTTCCAGTAGGTATTCTGCTATGCACCGATAAAGATCAGGAATTAGTTGAATTTGCAACTTCCGGAATTGACGAACAGTTATTTATATCAAAATACCTTGTAGAACTCCCAACAAAAGAAGAACTTAAACTTTTCATCCGGCATGAAATCAACGCCCTATCTCATCACTAATCCCAGATTTCAGTCTGGGGGTGCCATCCCGCAGTACTCGGTAGCCACCCTCATCATCGGCTCCGGGGCTGCGGCGCTGAATGCTGCGCTATGCCTCTGGGAATCAGAAGTGCGGGATATTGTTATCGCTACGGAACAGTGGGGCGGTGGTACTTCCAATAATGCCGGATCGGATAAACAGACCTATTATAAGATGTCGCTGGATCCGGCTGTTGCGGACTCGGCGTTTGAGATGGCGGCTGATCTGAGCCGGGGCGGTGCCATGCATGGCGATATCGCCCTGTGCGAGGCTCAGCATTCGCTGCAGGCATTCTATAACCTGGTGCGACTTGGAGTACCTTTCCCGTATAATCAATATGGATCTTATCCCGGGTATAAAACCGATCACGACCCGCGGGCCCGCGCCACATCAGCCGGACCGCTCACCTCGCACCTGATGTTTGAATGCCTCGCCCGGAAGGTGAAGGAATATGGCATTCCGGTGCATAACGGGATCGTAATTATTGAGTTGCTTACCCGGCAAACTCCTGAAGGTAAGGAAATTACGGGTGCAATCGGAATCGATAAAGCTAAAACAGCAGAACCCGGCAACGGTCTGGTGGTGTATAATGCCGTCAATGTGATCCTGGCCACCGGTGGCCCAGCTGGGATATACCGGAATTCGGTCTATCCCGAAAGCCAGACCGGCTCTATCGGTATGGCCCTGAAGATTGGGGCCAAAGCGCAGAACCTGAGTATCTCGCAGTTCGGTATGGCATCAGTGAAATTCCGTTGGAACCTGTCGGGCTCTTATCAGCAGGTGGTTCCAATGTATTACTCTGCTAATCAATATGGTAATGATGAACAGGAATTCCTTAACGTTCATTTTCCCGATAAAGAGACCCTCTTTTCGGCCATCTTCCTGAAAGGTTACCAGTGGCCGTTCGATCCAAAGAAAGTGAAAAACTATGGTTCATCGTTGATCGATCTTTTGTTACAACAGGAAACTGCGGCCGGCAGACGGGTTTATATCGATTTTACCCGGAACCCTGAAGGATTCAGTCTGGATAAACTGAAACCCGAAGCCCGGGATTACCTCGAACGATCGGATGCATTGGCTGAAACCCCGATCGAACGCCTTAAACTCCTGAACCCGCCGGCTATCGATCTGTATCAAAGCCATGGAATTGACATCACCCGCGAGCCGCTTGAGATTGCCGTCTGTGCCCAACATAATAATGGCGGCCTGACTGGGGACATCTGGTGGGAATCCAATATCAAACATCTTTTCCCCATCGGGGAAGTCAATGGTTCGCACGGTAATACCCGTCCCGGGGGCTCGGCCCTTAATTCCGGCCAGGTGGGTGGCATCAGGGCAGCGATGAAAATCAAAGCAGATTATCAGTTATCGGTTGTCGGTTGTCAGTTATCGGTTGCCAGCTTTACGGTAAGGATTGAAAGGATGCTTACCGGAGCAGGTTCGCTTCATTACCGGGATGTCCTGGTGGAATTGCAGCAGCGCATGTCGGACCATGGCGGACCGGTCAGGGATGCTGAAACGATTGCTGATCAGGTCAGACAAGCGTGGTGCCTCTGGCACCGGCTTAATACCGAGCTTAAGGCAGTTGAACCATCGGAGCTTGTTGCCGCTTTTCGTGTATTCGACCTCTGTTTAACCCATGCAGTTTATCTGGAGGCCATCGCGGAATATCTTAATAAATCAGAAGATAAAAATCAGGATATTCTGGCGATTAACCTGGATGAGAATCTGCACGTTCAGAAAGAATGGGTACCTATCCGGCCGATCCCGAAGGAGGAGATGTGGTTTGAACAAGTATGGAAAGAGTTTAGATTGAAAAGAAATCACACCGAGAACCACAGAGATACCACAGAGAGCCACAGAGAATAAAAACTCTGTGGTCCTCTGTGATCCTCTGTGGCCCTCCGTGTAACAAAAAAAGAGAAAATGAAAGTTGCAGTTGTTACGGGCGCCAGCCGCGGAATAGGCCATGCCATCGCGGTGGCCCTGGCCGCAAAGGGCTATAAAGTTGTCGGAATCTCGCGGAATATCGAACCGGGCGAGCCTTTTGCCCTGACCCTAAAATCAGATATTGCTGATATAGAAAGTCATGCAAAAATTATCAGCGAGATAGCCGGGAAGCTCGGCCGGATCGACCTGCTGGTTAACAATGCCGGCGTGGCACCGCTGAAACGATTGGATATCCTTGAAACCGGAATAGAAAGCTTCGATCGCTTGATCGGCATCAATCTGAGGGGACCGTTTTTCTTTACGCAGATGGTAGTGAATTACATGATAGAACGTGAAGAACGTAAAGAAGAGAACCGACCGTGTGTCATATTTATAACATCGGTGTCGGCGGTGGCTTCTTCGCCTGAGCGGGCGGAGTATTGCATTTCAAAGGCAGGATTGAGCATGGCGGCCCAGGTTTACGCTGATCGGCTGGCCGCAACCGGCATATCGGTTTATGAAATCCGTCCGGGAGTGATCTTTACCGATATGACCGCTGGCACGAAAGAGAAGTACGATAAAAAGATTGCCGAAGGGCTCATCCCCGAAGGCCACTGGGGACAGCCGGATGACATTGCAAAGGCAGTTGTTGCATTGGCCGGCCTGGAAATTCCTTATGCGACAGGAGCTGTGATCGAGTTGAGCGGGGGTATGAATATCAGGCATTTGTAGGGACGGCCCACGGATCGTCTCGGTTGAAATGACATGGAGGATATTCAGTTTCCAGTTCAAAATAAATGGGATTGAAGGTTACCAAAGATCCTGGTTGCCGGGTCGCCCACTTTGTGCCATCTGCATTTGAAAACAAATCAGGATCCGGTTTGTTATAAAGTACTTGCAGAATGGTAATAACTGCAACTTTATTTAATTAATAAGAGTACCAATGCCGCAATATCAAGGATTAAGCGCAAATCAACCCATTGATTCACCCTTCGAAAAGAAATCCTTCCGGCAATTATTGGATGAGTTCAAAGCCAGTATGAAGCGGGCCTTTCACGAAGAGAATGACATCGATCAGTTTTGCAGCACACGCGGGTTACCACCTGCCGTTTTACAGGAATTAATGTCCGGAAATCCACTTGCACTTTGTATCCCAAGTCAATACGGGCAAGAGTCTATAAAACCCACGGTTTTCGGCCAATACCTGAATAACAGTTGTATGGGTGGCTTAATGATTACAGAACCCGGTTTCGGCAGCGATGCCCTGAGTATGCACACCTCGTTTACGGAAAAAATGGCTTTTTTCATCTCCAGGGGAAGAAACACTGGGCCGGACTGACCGGTATGGCAGATTTTTGCTTACTAACGGCACGTAGAAGTGCCGAATCGGGCAGCCTGATGCGCGATATCGATATGTTTATATGCGAAGTCAATGCCCCGCGGCAAAAGATCGTTGTCGAAGAATACTTCGAGAACCTCGGACTCTATCAGATCCCTTGCGGCAGAAATCATATCGATGTATATATCCCAGATGAACAAAGGCTTATTCCTCATACAACAGGCATTAAGATGTTGCTCGACCTGCTTCATCGGAGCCGGTTTCAGTTTTCCGGGATGGGACTCGGTTTTATCAGGCGGATACTAGACGAAGCCATCAGTCATACTAAGTCACGGTTGCAGGCCAATTTCACGGTTTGCTCTGCTTTTTGCTTGAAATCTGGTGAGATCGCCGGGTTCGGGAACGATTTGACGTCACGCGGACTCGAAGCCAATGTCATCAAGAGTGTTACTTCAGATATCATGTACGAATCGGCCCGATCATTGCTTCAACTCATTGGGGCCAAAGGGTATAAGCTCAACCATTTCGCCGGACGATCGGTGGTCGATAGCCGACCTTTCCAGATTTTTGAAGGATCAAATGATATTCTTTATCATCAGATTGCTGTATCGGTGCTGAAACTAATGAAAACAGTGAAAGAGAAGAGCCTGTATCAGTTTTTAAAAGGGTTTACAGCGCGCGCCGCCGACCGGATTCATGAGATGGTGAATTTCGAATTGGATATAGGGCAAATGAAGTATACAATTATCGGTTTACTCATTTTATTCGTGGTCAGCAGTTGTCATCAACCTGTTGATCACCGCAAACAAATTAGCCTGAACGGAGTATGGGAAATTGCTAAAACAGAAGTATTTGCGGGATTGCCTACCCAATTTGCCAGCAAAGTGACTGTTCCCGGATTGGTTGATATGTCAAATCCCAAAATTGACCAGCAGGATACTGCTTATAACAACTCAATCTATTGGTACAAAAGGACTTTTACGGTGAAGGATTTGAATGCTGATGTCATACAATTGAAAATTAACAAGGCAAATTATCACACCTGGGTTTATGTGAACAGAAAATTGGTCGGTGAGAATGTTTACAATTTTACTCCATCGGTGTTTAACGTGAAACCCTTTCTGAATGAGGATAATAAAGAAAATGAGTTGATAATTGCGGTCGGCTGCCGGAATAACCTTCCCGATACGGTGACTCATGGCGGCGACTTCGAGAAAACAAAATACATCCCCGGGATCTATGACAATGTAAAACTTACTTTATCTGGCTATCCCTTTATTTCTAATTTTCAAATGGTGCCGGATATTAAAAACGAACAATTGCGGGTAGTGGCCGAAATTCAAACCAATAGCGCTGTCCGGAAAACCGGGGTTTCTTATATTGTTCGTGAAGCTGTTTCCAAAAAAATGATCGCGCAGGGATCTGTTCAGCATACCAACAAGGGTAAGGCAGCTATCCGGAAAATAGATTTCATGGTAAAAATGAATGGTTGCCAGTTATGGACACCGGAAAATCCATTCCTGTATGATCTTGAGCTCAGCACTTCCGGCGATAACACCAGTACGCGTTTTGGTATGCGCACTTTCGCGGCCAGCAGGGATAGCGGGATCTTTTTGCTGAACGATAAGCCCTATTATATGAGGGGCACCAATGTGTGCATCTTCCGGTTTTTTGAGGATACCGACCGGGATGCGATCGAATCCCACCCATACCTTTTCATTGATTTCATGACCAGGAAACCGGGCAAGGAAGGATATCTCAAAGAGTTCTTTCAGGAGGTGCGAATTCCGAGAAACGACCCCAACGATTACTCCCCTTCGCCAGATGGCAAGGCTTATGCAAATCCGATTATCCTCAATGAGTACGGATGGCTGTGGCTCAATTGTAATGGCACAACCACCACGCTTACCGACAAGGTTTATGCCAATGTTTTTCCGGAGGCAGATACGCCTGAAAAAAGGGGACCGTGCCGGCCCCAGAGCTCCGAAAGGTACCCCCCCCCCCCCACCCAGGAACAGGGCTGGCGCTTATACACCAATGACCCGGCCGCCCAAGAGGGAAGTGT
>QYQM01000003.1 GCA_007280905.1 Porphyromonadaceae bacterium
ATCGCCGTCTACGCCGCTCTATTCGTCGGCATCGTAAGATGTGTATAAGGAACAGCCCGAGTATCGTATAATATGATCCGGTATTCCTTATCTGTAGATTGATGTTGTGCCGATGAATTTTCGACAAAATAATTCCGTATTTCTATCCTGAACTCAGGATGTATGAGTTTCAACCAACCATCAATATCCCTTGCGTAATTCTTATAAATACCAAATATCTCATCCAGAACTTCTGAACTTGTCCAGGCACCCATGTTAAGGTCAAAGATGAATAATCCAAGTCGTGCGACTTCCTGTGATACCTTCAGAATAAATTCATTCTGCTGTATAGTTTTTTCCATCCTGCATGATTACAAGTAGCGATTAGCTATTCCCCATTTTTAAACCATGGGTTGTCAAATTTATATAAAGAATTGATTTTGATTCACTTCGCTAACTCTTCGCAAAGTGAAATCCCGTCGACTAGTCAATTAACTGCTAAGTTTGCCCATAATTTATCTAGCAGACGCATTCTTAACAAAACAATTCAAACACCCGTATTTGTGGCGAAAGGGTATCAAGGGAAGTTTCAAGGCTTTGGATCTTTTATGCAGCTAATAGGGCAGTGTGGCCGTCCTTTTTTGCGGACCCGGCTTGTTGTCCTAAAAAAAGCTGCCGGCTTTCACCAGCAACTTTCTTCTATCAATTTTAACTAAACTCTAATCCCTTGCCTTCTATTTCCAGGGCATCTGAGCAAACTCAAAAATACTTAAGTATCCTAATTGAATGATTTTTAGCATTTTATCCCAAACGACCAGTTCAACATGATCATTAAATTTGTGATATTCGGGTGGCATTCCGGCCATGAAATAGTAAATCGGGATGTCCTTAGCCGAGAATGAAGCATGATCACTTCCTCCGCCTGGTTTATCCGAACCGGTGAATTTGATCTCCATTCCCATATTCAGATCCTTATTGAATTTTTCAACCAGCTCTTTTGACAGAGGAAATTTATTTGAATAATTCATCATGATCTTGTTATCCTGATTTTCGCCCGGGCTGTTCCTGGAAATCATGTCAAAGTTAAGATCGCATAAGATTTTTTCTTTATATGGATGGTCTGCGAAGTACTTCGATCCGAGCAAACCCTTTTCTTCAGCAGTCCAGGCACAGAATACCATCGTTTTTTCCGGCTTAATCCCGGTGGCTTTCATAGCTTTGGCAATCGTCATGACACCTACAGTTCCCGAAGCATTATCATCAGCGCCATTGTAAATAAACCCATCCTGTTTTCCCAGATGGTCATAGTGGCCGCCTACTACAATAATCTCTTCGGTGCTGTTGCCTTCGATAACCCCAACTACGTTCCTGACCCTGACGATACGTGAATCAACTGTTGTTTTTACCCTAATGAATTTTCCGGTTAATTCGCGTGATGCCGGTTTTCCGGTTTCAGCAATCTGCTTTTCAATGGCCGCGAAATCTATGCCCAATCCACTGATGATCTCATTAATAACCCTTTCTGTTACCTGGAGGGTCATAACTCCACCATCCACTTTGTCACCCATCAATCGCATCGATTTTCTAACGCGGGTCTGAGGAACATCGCCTTCGTAGGTTTCAGTGTTGTAACGGAATGGAATATTTGCGGCCCATTGGGTAGTTGGATCGATGCCCGGTCGATATTCAATGATACCGATAACTCCTTTTTCAGTAGCCCAGGGATTGGCACCAAATCCACCTTGCCTGAATTGCCGTGGGGCATTTGGATCAACCACCGGAACTGTTGGTTTGAACTTCTCGTAGGCTTTGGAGTTGACATCCTTTGAACCCGGAAATCCAGTCAGTTTGATAACAAATTTGCCTTTTAGGTCCAAACCTTTGAAATCATCATAACCTTTTTTTTCATCCACGAGTCCGTATCCGACAAAAACAATCGGAACTTCGGCTTCAATACCTACAGAACCCGGGGTGACCGAGAAATCGGTCTGGTAGTCAAAATCAATAGCCTTGGAACCGCTACCTGATTTAGTGATGATACTCATTTCCTGAGTTGCACCAGGAGACGATTCTACCAGGTTAATGCTTTGGAAATAAGTCCGTTTTGGCTCCGGCCGCTGAGCCTGGGCACCACCGGATGGCCTCTGCCCCCTACCGAACCGGAGCTGTTCGAGATCACCGCCTGGCAATAATCCGTACAATTTGAACATACTGGCGATATAGTCCGACGCCATGTATTCACCTTTGGTTCCGGATTCCCGACCTTCTGTCCAGTCGGAAGCCAGGAATTCAAGCTGGCCCTGGATAGCCTCTTTTGTAATGACATTGTAGCCCTTGTCCCTGGGGGATTCCTGGGCGTATTGCGGCATTGCAAAGCCCAGCAGGATTCCGGCCAGTAAGATAAAACGAATCTGTTTTTTCATAGTTTATAATTTAATTACCAATTTCTGTTTGCGAGTTCATAAACATTGAGATATCCAAGTTTAACGATTTCAGTCATATATGGTAAAACAGCCTTATCGGCATGATCAGTGTACTGATGATAATCCGGAGTGAACTTGCCGTGTATCAGAAGAATCGGAATGTCTTTCCGGGAAAAAGAAGAGAAGTCGGACCCGCCAACCGGTTGCGGGGAAGTCTTATATTCCATATTCAGCCTGATGGAATAGTCCAGGATATGCTTCTCAGTAATTTCCTTCAGGTAAGGTAATCCGGAGGAATAGTTGAAATCGCATTTCAAACCGGTGGTATCGTCTGGAGCAGTCCGGCTGATCATGTCACAATTCATATAACACTTAATATCCTTGATCAATGGGTGGTTTACAAAATACACCGATCCAAGCAGACCCTTTTCTTCTGCCGTCCAGGCGCAGAATACTACCGTAACTTTTGGCTTTTCACCCGTGGCAATCATAGCCTGGGCAATATTCATGACCCCGACAGTTCCGGAGGCGTTATCATCTGAACCGTTATAAATAAAGCCTTTGATTTGCCCAAGATGGTCGTAGTGAGCTCCAATAACAATGCAGCTTTTTGTGTCATTACCTTCCAGAACTCCAACAACATTCCGGCCCCTGACAATGCGTGAATCAATGGAACTGACAAATCTCAGATAACGGTCAGATGGCATTGCCGTGGGTTTGATTCTCTCGTTGGCTGCCTCCTTTTCGTAACCGGTAAAATCAATTCCGGATCCTTCAGTTAATTGATTAAAAGCACGTTCTGATAAGGATATCCGCGTGAGAGAGGGTTGTTCCTGACCCTGAAGAGCAGTGCGGTAGCGCACTTCCGTATTAAAAGGGACATCACCTTCATAAGTGTCGGTATTATACCGGAAGGGGAGATTGTCGGGAGTAGGTACAAACCCGGTAGATCCTCCCCGGATTTCAATAATGGCAACAGCTCCTTTGGCTAAGGCGGCAATATCTTTATTTTGTTCAAACTGCCTCATTACCAAAGGATCAGATAAGGTGAAGCGTTTGAAATTCTTTGAATCCGGATCCATCCAACCAGGATAACCGGCAAGCCTGATCAGGATTCTTCCCTTCACATCCAGTCCTTTAAAATCGTTCTGTCTGAGCTTTTTATCCTCAATCCCATAACCTACAAAAACAACTTGCCCTTCTGTTTCAATGGATTGATTACCAGGTGTAATAGCATAGTCTGTTTTATAAACCAGGTCGATCTGGTACCGGCTTTCAATTCTTTTTTTAACGATCGCACATTCCTGCTTATCACCGGGTTTGATCTGAATAAAACTGATATTCTGAAAGTAGCTTGGGTTATAAGTGTTCGTGCTTCCTCCAGGCTTTAATCCCATAGATTTATAGATACTTGCGATATAATCGGAAGCCATAAATTCTCCTTTGGCTCCGGTTTCCCGTCCGGTCATCCAGTCTGATGCAAGAAACTCCAACGGACCCTGAATAGTATTGGCGGTTATCGTTCTTAACCCTTTGTCTTTGGGTTTTTCCTGGGCAGGTATCAAAACAGGGAGAGCAGAAAGAATCAGTAAAATCAGGGAGATACGTTTCATAGTTATTAAGATCAGGTTGAACAAAAATAAACGTTGAACCCGGTTAATAAGGCTATCAAAAGTTAAAAGTTGTTAATCCTTGAAAAACGTGAAATGGACTTTCCCATAATTCCGTTCTTCGGTGAAACCGGTGAAATCTTTAAACGATTTGTCAGGGCCATGCTCCAAAACAAATAAGCCATCTGATACGAGTCGGTTTTTCCCGATTATCATGGAAGGCAAGTCAGTTAGGTATGGATGGTTATAAGGTGGGTCCGCAAAAATGAAGTCAAACGGATGAACTTCTTTTTTAAGGAAATGAAAAGCATCGGTTTCAATCAGGCGGATTGAATGAATATCTAAAAGTTCAAAATTCTTTCTGATGGCCGCGCAATGAAACCGGTCGCGCTCAACACAGGTAATATCCCTGCACCCCAATGATGCAAATTCATAACTGATAATGCCCGTTCCTGAAAACAAATCCAGAACCCGGCAATCTTCAAAATCAAGCCTGTTCCTTAAAATATTAAAGAGGCCTTCACGGGCCATGTCAGTTGTTGGGCGGGCCAGGAGGTTTTTGGGGACCACCGGCCTTCTTCCACTGAGATGTCCGTTAATTATTCGCATCGGGCCAGATTGATTAATTGTGAAAAATGATGCTGAGCAAGATGGCTAAAGGTATCACTATAGGCATAGCTTTTTCTGAATTCCCGGATGACTATCTTCTTTAGGTATGGATATAATAATTCAGTCGTTCCCGCGTACATCTCAACAAAACCGGATAAAATGAGGGGCGATTCTTCCTGCGACAGACTGAATTGTTCATACATGTATAATATGAAGAAAACGAGGTCATCAGTGTTCCTGATAGTAAAGCTGTTATATAGAATAAGTTGATCTGATTTGATAATCATAACATCAACAAAACCGGGATTAATATTGGCCAGTACTCGTGTATGATCTGTCCCGCCTCCGGATTCTGATATGGCCTCATCAATCTGAGGGCAGGACTGATGAAAAAACTGTACATCATGCAGCATCAAACTAACCTGGTTGATAAACTCTTCCGGTACCGGGAAAACGGTATAAGCATCAATTGCCGGTATTTTTCTGAAAATGATTTTATCGGTTAGAAGAAGTTTCGACGAAAATTTGAAATAAGCTTCCGGATTCTCCTTCCTGAACAATGGAGTTGGCACCAGCACCGATAAAGGTGTCAGGTACATGAAATAAACGGATTTGTATTGGCGTGTGAGATAACTTTCACCATGCAAAAGACTCCGGATATGATCAGCCTGGTTTTTGGCCGGTATCGGCTTGGCAAACCAGAAATTTTTGAATGCGATATACTTCATCCTTGTAGTATCCATGATCGCAAACGAGCAACATTGTTCACCATATTGGATCGACAGATGGTAAGCTGAGGTGACATTGCTGTCAAAGGTTTCATCGATAAGCGCAATGTTTCTCATGCTTTAAAAATAGAGAATCTTAAGGTGGTAAAAAAAAATAGCTTCACTATGTTTTTCAGTGAAGCTATCTTGCGATCATGTGAGGGAACTATTCCCAGTTCCCGGCATTATTGTTGGCTTCTTTAATGTTGCCAACTCTTAGCCCTTTAAAGTCTTTGGCAAGGTCGTTCCGGTTGATAATCAACTGTCGGTTCATCCCGTTGAGGATGTCGAAATTTAAAGTATTAGCTTCGAAAACCTGAACGGTCACCTTTGATCCGGTTACGATATATCCAGCTTTCAAATCGAATTGAACTCCTGAAGTATGCGGA
>QYQM01000028.1 GCA_007280905.1 Porphyromonadaceae bacterium
CTCTAAAAACCATGCAGAACCAGACTCTACATTGATGTCACTGCATCATTGACGTTACGGTTTTCACTGCACGGGGCAACGCTTAAATTTAATGGTTATTAGGTTTAGGGCCGTTTGGCCACAAACTGCGGGACTCTACATCACGCGTCACGTTTTTACAAATTTCTCCTCATCAATATCGCCCTTGTCACCAGATAAAATATCAAACTATACACTAGGGCCAGTACAAGGTTCGCCCACAACGGCAGTGTCATGGCCATATCCTTAAAAACTGTATTGGTCTTAATCATTTCGGTTATCGCGATATCCGGCATGGGAGTCAACCGGGTAATTACCCGCATCGGGAAGAACAATCCCAGTTTTGCCCACACAAATTTTCTCAGAACCAGGCGAAGGATGGGCTCTAAAATAACCTGATAAACAATGAGTACCACGATTGCCAGGGTTTTATTCCGTAACCACACCGCAATCATCATTGCCACAATCATGTGACTCACGGCCTGGATAAAATAAATACCCAGCATATACAGGTGGGAGAAAACATCCTGAAAGGTAAATCCGGATGAATATATTAATCCGAAAATTAAACCGAAGACAAAAACCATGATGGTGTTTACCAGCGCAACGCCAAAAATAACCAACAATTTGCCATTAAGCAGATCCTGCCTCGAAAGGCCGTTGACCACATGCTGACGGAAAGTATTATAGGAATACTCGTTTCCGACCAGGAAGATCACGATGATGGCCAGGTAGATATTGGCCTTGGCGGCAAAATAGGAGAAGGTATCCCAGATTTGGGGGAAGAAGTATAAGGATTTCAGATTCAGGATATCCTGATTGTTAGCGAGGTTCGTAGTGAGCTTGATCAGTGGAAAAACGCCGACCGATAACAGAAATGCCCCGGCATATAGAATAGCCAGGATCTGGAATACCCGGTATGGAAGCACCTTCACCGATTCGATACGTAATAATTTCATCATGGCTTCGGGGTATTATCTTGTTTGACCAATTCGAGAAACTGATCTTCCAGGCTATTCTTTCGCACTTCAAGCCGGTTCAGAACAATACCCTTGCCTATCAATTCCCTGCTGAGATCAACCGGTTTTATTCCGGAATTCAGGATCACCTCAAAATCTTCACCTTTCCGCGTGAAAGATTCAACGGCTGAAGAATCAGCCAAAGCCAAGTCAAGCTGACGTGAATCTTCACTGGTGAGGATAATGATTTCTTTCCCTTTAATCAGACTATCGACTTCCCCTTCAGCCAATTTAACCCCCTTTTTGAGGATCACAACATGGGTGCAGACTTTCTCCACCTCATCCAGGATATGACTGGCCAGAATGATGGTTTTGCCGGTTGAGGCCACTTGACGGATCAACGTACGAACCTCGGCAATCCCTTCCGGATCGAGTCCGTTTGCGACCTCATCCAGAACCAGCACTTCCGGATCGCCCAGTAATAGACTTCCTAAAGCGAGCCGTTGCTTCATCCCCAGCGATAAGGTCTGATACTTTGAACGCCAGCGCTCATACAGTCCAACCAGTTTGATCACCCGCTGGATATCTTTTTCGTCTATGCCTTTTATACGGCAAACTATTTTGAGATTTTGCTCCAGACTGAGGTAAGGGTAAAAGTTCGGTGTCTCTATCAGCGCACCGATACGCCGGTTGGCTGCCGGGCCCCGTTGATCTCCAAACCACCGGTAGGTTCCACCATCAGGACGGATAATCCCCATCAGCATGGATAAAGTAGTGGTTTTTCCGCTACCGTTTGGGCCCAGAATTCCGTAAACCTGGCCCGATTCAACCTTCAGGCTAAGATGATTGACAGCGTGCACCAAGCCATACGACTTATCCAGACTGTCGGTTTCTAAAATGATCATGTATAAAGATTTGGTGGTTTAGTTACCCATTTCGGAGATAAATTTGATCCGGATCAGGCGGATATCTTCTTCGGTAAACTCATTTTCCCCGAGTTCCTGCAAAGCATCTTCAACGGATTCCGATTTGGCTTCCTCCTTAAAAAAGGTAAAGATGGTATCCTGATGATCCTCATCCATCATCTCATTGATGAAATAGTCGATATTCAGTTTGGTGCCGCTGTTAACAATGGACTCTATTTCCTTAAGCAATTCATTCAACTCCAGGCCTTTGGATTCAGCTATCACGTCAAGTGGCACCTTCCGGTCGATACTCTGAATAACGGAAACCTTGAGGCTGGACTTATTAACAATAGAACGTACCACGAGATCCTGCGGCCTTAATATCTCCTTCTCTTCCACGAATTTACGGATCAGATCAACGAACTCTTTACCATATCGTTGCGCCTTGCCCAGGCCCACACCTGTCATGTTAGCCATTTCTTCCACCCGGATGGGGTAGTAAATAGCCATATCTTCCAGTGAAGGATCCTGGAAAATAACAAATGGAGGAAGGTTGTGCTTTTTGGCAATTGTCTTTCTCAAGTCTTTCAGTAAACTGAACAATTCGGGGTCCACCGCCCCGGAACCACCACCGCGTGGTGTTTTCTGTTCGTCTGATTCGTCGAAGTTCTGGTCCTCTGTCAGCATAAACGATACCGGGTTATCAAGAAATTCTCTGCCCGCATCGGTAATCCTCAGCGTACCATAATTATCAATATCTTTTTCAAGCATTTGAGCAATAAGGGCTTGCCTCAGAACTGCAACCCAGAACCGCTCATCTTTGTCTTTCCCCTGGCCAAATATCTCCAGATGATGATGTTTATAGGTCCGGATAGCGGAATTGACCTGTCCGGTCAGCACTTTGGCCACATGCTCGGGTTTAAACTTTTCCCGTACTTCCAAAACAGCATCCAGTGCCAATGCGACATAATCTCTTCCCTCGATCTGTGTTTTCGGGTTCAGGCAGTTATCGCAATTCTCACAATTATCCTGATGGTATTCTTCCCCGAAATAGTGGAGCAACTGTCGCCTGCGGCAGATGGAAGATTCAGCATATGAGGAGGTTTCGTGCAGCAGCTGGCGACCGATTTCCTGCTCGGCCACTGGTTTCCCCTGCATGAATTTCTCCAGTTTTTGGATATCCTTGTAGCTATAAAAAGTAATGCAGTTCCCTTCACCGCCATCCCGGCCGGCCCGGCCGGTTTCCTGGTAGTAGCCCTCGAGGCTTTTGGGAATATCGTAATGAAGCACATATCTGACATCCGGCTTGTCGATCCCCATACCAAAAGCGATGGTAGCAACAATCACTTCAACTTCCTCCATCAGGAATTTATCCTGATTTCCGGCCCGGGTTGTGCCATCCAGGCCAGCATGATAAGGAAGTGCCTTTATCCCGTTAACCACCAGCGTTTCAGCAAGATCCTCCACCT
This sequence comes from Porphyromonadaceae bacterium, assembly GCA_007280905.1. GTDB lineage: Bacteria > Bacteroidota > Bacteroidia > Bacteroidales > UBA12481 > UBA12481. Next base: position 3,352 of record QYQM01000028.1, read on the forward strand.
GTTTCCGGCTGAGGCAATAGATAATACCTGATTTGCCAGCGTTTTCTTTGATAAATCTGATGATCTGCTTTTCGGGATCCACCTTCTGGCGGATTTCATAATAGAGATTCGGCCGGTTGAAGGAGGATTTAAATACATCTGCCTCAAGAATTCCCAGATTTTTCTGAATGTCGTTCTGGACTTTGGGTGTGGCGGTTGCGGTAAGTGCCATGATGGGTGCACGGCCGATCTGTTCAATGATCGGACGGATGCGCCGGTACTCCGGCCTGAAATCATGTCCCCATTCCGAAATACAATGAGCCTCATCGATGGCATAGAAAGATATCGTTTCGCCCGTGAGGAACTCAGTATAATCAAGCTTATTAAGAGATTCAGGAGCTACATAGAGCAACTTGGTTTTATGGGATTTCACATCTTCCAATACCCGGTTGATCTGAACCTTGGTGAGGGAAGAATTCAAAAAATGAGCGATGCCATCTTCCATGCTGAAAGCCCGCATGGCATCCACCTGGTTTTTCATCAGTGCAATCAAAGGTGATATCACAATAGCCGTACCCTTCATCACCATGGCGGGGAGCTGATAGCATAGCGACTTACCGCCGCCTGTCGGCATCAGGACAAATGAGTCCCGGCCGGTCAGAACATTCCGCATCACCCCTTCCTGATTGTCCTTAAATGTGTCAAAACCAAAATAAGTTTTTAATACCTCATGTAACCTTTCAGTATCTGCAATCATCCTTTAAATAATTAGCCCAAATCTACGTTATATGTAAAGAAACCGGTTGTCAAAGTTGATCCCCCGGGTGAATTTTCTTATTACTACTTTTGTAGACTAAATTTACAAAATTTTAATATCAAATATTCAAACGTAAAAAAGTAATGATGATTGCCACATCAGAAATATTATCTCTGGCTAGAGAAACACTAATAATTGAAGGTCAGGCCATTATTGATATTTCTGATCATATCAGTGAATCTTTCCCCCGTTTGGTTGAAAAGATTTATGCTTCAAAAGGCCGTTTGATTTTGACAGGAGTTGGAAAAAGTGCCCACATTGCCCAAAAAATATCTTCCACTCTTAACTCGATCGGAACACCTTCGGTATTTATGCATGCAACAGATGCGATCCATGGAGATCTTGGGGTCATAGGAACATCTGACCTCGTCCTTATTATTTCAAAATCGGGTAACACCCGCGAGATCAAAACACTGGTTCCATTAATCCGGACTATGGGTAATCCAATATTAGCCATGGTTTCAGATGCCGACTCTTACCTTGAAAACCAATCTGAGATCACGGTTCGGATTCCGATACTGCGTGAAGCCTGCCCAAATAACCTCGCTCCGACTACCAGCACCACTGTTCAATTAGCCATGGGAGATGCCCTGGCCATGGTTCTGCTTAAACTTAATGAATTCTCCAGTAAAGATTTTGCCAGGCTTCATCCGGGAGGATTACTTGGCAAACGATTAAATATTACCGTGTCGGATCTTTTTTCCCGCAATGCCCGTCCACAGGTTTTTGCAACGGATCCGGTCAGGAAGGTGATCATCGAGATCTCTTCTAAAAGATTGGGCGCCACTGCTGTATTGGATCCCGCCGGCAAGATCACCGGCATCGTTACCGATGGTGATTTGCGCCGTATGATGGAAAAATTTGAAGATTTCCGGCAGTTGACTGCCGGTGATATCATGTCAATAAACCCGAAACAAATTTCCCCCGATGAGCTTGCCGTTAGTGCTCTTGAAACCATGCGCACAAAAAGCATCACCCAGCTGCTGGTTGTCGGGAATGACGAATATCTGGGCGTAATACATATTCATGACATCCTGAGGGAAGGAATCATTTAAACCTCTATGAAACTATTTACCCAAAACCTGGTTAAAAAATACCGGCAGCGTACCGTGGTTAATCTCGTGTCCGTTGAGGTAGAACAGGGAGAGATTGTTGGATTACTCGGGCCGAACGGTGCCGGAAAAACCACAACTTTTTATATGATCGTGGGACTTATCCGGCCTAATAGCGGGCAGATATTCCTGGATGACAAGGATATTACCCATGAACCTGTTTACAAGCGGGCTCGCAGCGGAATTGGATACCTGGCCCAGGAACCCTCCATATTCCGTAACATGACGGTTGAGGATAATATATATTCTGTTCTGGAAATGACCAGTATCCCGAAACCGGAACAGGTGGAACGGGCCGAAGGTCTTATTTTCGAGTTCGGACTGGATAAGATCCGCCGGAACAAGGGTATCCAGCTCAGTGGGGGTGAACGAAGGCGGACAGAAATTGCCCGGGCTCTGGCACTGAAACCCCAGTTTATCCTGCTCGATGAACCTTTCGCCGGGGTCGATCCCATCGCTGTGGAGGACATACAAGCGATCGTTTCTCAGCTGAAAAAGAAAAATATCGGCGTTATCATTACCGATCATAACGTCCATGAAACGTTGTCTATCACTGACCGGGCCTATCTTCTATTCGAAGGGAGCATCATGAAATCGGGCACGTCCGAAGAACTATCTCAGGATGAACAGGTAAGAAAAGTTTACCTTGGACAAAACTTCGAACTGAGAAGGTAGATCCGCTAAGCAGGTATGTATCTGTCGTTTTTCAAAAAAACACTATCTTTGCACCGTTTTTGCGGGTGTGTCGAAATTGGTAGACGAGCCAGACTTAGGATCTGGTGCCGAAAGGCATGAGGGTTCGAGTCCCCCCATCCGCACAACTATTTTTACTTATCGTTTAGTTACAGTTTAATTATGAATATTAGCAGAGAAAATTCCGATGATCTGAATGCCGTGATCCGGATTGGAATTGAACCGGTTGATTACCAGCCGAAAGTTGATGCCGCACTGTCAGAATACCGCAAAAAAGCACGTTTTGATGGTTTCAGGCCAGGAAAAGTTCCATCATCACTGGTTAAAAAAATATATGGCAAATCTATCCAGGCTGAAAAGATTCAACACCTGCTTTCCGACACGCTTAATAGCTATATCCAGGACAATAAGCTAAAAGTTCTGGGCGAACCACTCCCGAATGTAAATAGCCCCGAAATAAATTGGGATAATCAGGAATCATTTGAATTTCATTTCGATATTGCCATGGCACCCGACATCGAACTGAAAATCAGTGAAAATGACAAGATCAACGATTACAGGATTATCATCACCCCTGAAATGATCGATAAACAGATCGCAGATTACTCACGTCGTTTCGGTTCCCTGCAGCCCACTGACACCATATCTGAAGAGGACGTGGTAACGGGCGATTTGTGCGAACTGAGTGATCACGATCATGAACACACGCATGAGCACAGCCATGAGGACGACCATGACCATCATCATCCGGTTCATTCGCACGGAGCTTTTATTTATATCAAAACCATTGGTGACGAGACAGTTAAAAACCAATTTCTGGAATCCAAGGTTGGCGACAAACTGATCTTTAATCCAAATGTCGCTTTCCCTAATGAAACCGACCGTGCCAGCCTCTTGAAAGTCAGCAGGGAGGAACTGGGTGAAATCAATACTGATTTCGAATTCACTATAAATGAAGTATCCCGATTTACTGCTGCAGAAATCGACCAGAAATTGTTCGACAAGGCCTTTGGTGAAGGCACTATTGACTCTGCTGAAGCTTTCCGCGAACGTATTGAAGAGGATCTGGAACGCCAGGTTTCGCGTGAAAGTCAGTATAAATTCCACCGGGATGCGAAGGAAAAACTCATAGCGGATACTTTTGTGCCTCTGCCCGAGGAGTTTCTTAAAAGATGGATGCTTTTAACATCCAAAAAAGAGAACCTGACCCGTGAGCAACTGGAAAAAGATTTCCCCGCATTCGTTGTTGACCTGAAATGGAGGATGATTAAAAATACAATCATTGGCGATCAGAAGCTCGAAGCCACCGATGAGGAAATCCGTGAGCAGGCCATCTGGGCCGCACAATCCCGCTATTTTCAATATGGCATTTATAACGCACCGCCAGAACAACTTTTCCGGCTGTCCGATGTTCTATTGAAAAACGAAGAAGAAAAAACCCGGATAGCTGATGTGATTCTCGAAAATAAAGTCATCGAATACGTTAAAACCTTGTTCGGTCTTGAAGAACAAAACATTAGTCTGGAAGAATTTAATAAACTGATGGATGAAAACAAAAGATGAATTCCATAAATATGCCGTCGGACACCTCGGCATAAGCAGTCTGAACCTGGAGAAATACCAGTCATTATATAATTATTACGTCTCCCCTACCATTATTGAGGAGCGTCAGTTAAATGTCGCGCAAATGGATGTCTTTTCGCGGCTGATGATGGACAGGATCATTTTCCTGGGTACCCCGATTGACGATGATGTGGCCAATATTATACAGGGACAGCTGCTGTTCCTCGAATCGGCCGACCCAAAAAAGGACATTATCATCTATTTCAACACCCCGGGCGGGATGGTTCATTCAGGCCTTGGTATTTATGATACCATGCAATACATTAATCCGGATATCATTACGATTTGTACCGGAATGGCTGCATCCATGGGAGCAGTATTGCTTGCCGGCGGTGCGAAAGGAAAACGCTCAGCCCTAAAACACTCCCGGATCATGATACACCAGCCGCTAGGCGGTGCGCAGGGACAGGCCTCTGATATCGAGATCCAGGTTAGAGAGCTCCAGAAGCTGAAAAAGGAATTGTACGATATACTCGCCTTCCACACTGGCAAACCGTTCAAAAAAATCGAAAAGGATTCCGACCGGAATTTCTGGATGACTTCTGAAGAAGCCAAGGAATATGGTATGATTGATGAGGTTATGGTTCGAACTCCTAAAAAATAAACCATGTCACGACCAACATCAGGAAAAACGGATACGTGTTCCTTTTGCGGAAGGACAAAGGAGGAGGTCAATCTCTTGATCGCCGGCATTTCAGGCCACATCTGTGATGCCTGCATTGATCAGGCCTATACTATTATTAAGGAAGAACTGAAACCTGTCCAAAAGCCATTCGATATCGGGGAAATCGAAGTTAAAACCCCGGTTCAGATTAAGCAATTTCTTGATCAATATGTAATCGGACAGGAAGATGCCAAGAAGGTTCTTTCTGTTGCGGTCTACAATCATTACAAGAGATTAGGACAGCATGATACCCGCAACGAGGTTGAGATTGAAAAATCAAACATTATTTTTGTTGGTGAAACGGGTACAGGTAAAACGCTTTTGGCCAAAACGATAGCCAAAATGCTTCATGTTCCCTTCACGATTGTCGATGCAACCGTACTCACTGAAGCCGGTTATGTTGGGGAGGACATCGAAAGCCTGCTCACAAGGCTGCTGCAGGTGGCTGATTATGATGTGAAAGCCGCTGAACGGGGCATTGTTTTTATTGATGAGATTGATAAAATCGCACGGAAAAGTGATAATCCTTCCATTACCCGGGATGTTTCGGGTGAAGGAGTTCAGCAGGGACTCCTTAAGTTGCTCGAAGGATCGATCGTGAACGTTCCTCCGCAAGGCGGGCGCAAGCATCCTGAACAGAAAATGATTCCGGTGGATACAAAAAATATCCTGTTCATTGCCGGAGGCGCCTTCGATGGGATCGAACGAAAAATCGCCCAGAGATTAAATACGAAAGTGATTGGTTACGGAGCTCAGAAAAAAGCCGATGAGATCGATCGCAATAACCTGATTCAGTATGTTGCTCCACAGGATTTGAAGGCATTCGGGATGATCCCGGAAATTGTCGGCCGTCTCCCGGTGATCGCGCACCTGAACCCGCTCGATCGTGATGCTTTGCGCCAGATTCTAACGGAACCCAAGAATTCAATCATTAAACAGTATGTCAAATTATTCCAGATGGATCATGTCAAAATAACCTTTGATCCCGAAGTTCTGGACTATATTGTTTCACTGGCTATCGAATTCAAACTGGGAGCCCGTGGATTACGTTCCATCTGTGAATCCATTATGATCGATGTGATGTACGAAAACCCTTCTGATAAACAATCAAACATCCGGATCACGAAAAACCTGGCCGAGCAAAAGATATCGAAAATTACGGCTAACCGCCTGAAAGCCGGTTAGCTAATCCTTTCAAATATCAGGAAAGTATATCCGGGTTCATTTTTCAGGTGCTCTTCGCGATAAGTTTCCTTCCATTCCCTGGTATCCGGTTCCGGAAACCACACATCCGCATCAAACTCCCTGTCCACCATGGTCAGATAAACCTTTTGTGCTAACGGCAAAAATTGCCTGTACACCATGGCGCCGCCGATAATAAAGTTTTCCTCGTTAGCATCCATCTGATTAACAGCTGCTTCGATTGATCCGACACCAATGGCGCCCGGGAAACAATCGAGGGGATCATCGGTTATCACCACATTTTTACGGCCAGGCAGCGGCTTAACCGGAAGCGATTCCCAGGTTCTCTTACCCATCACAACCGGATGACCGGCCGTATGTTTCTTAAACCACCGGAAATCCTCCGGAATATGCCAGAGTAACTGGTTATTCAAACCAATTGCCCAATTCCGGGCCACGGCTACTATAATGGATATGGGTTTACCCGAAGCTATGCTCATGCTGATATATCGGCTTTTATATGTGGATCGGGGTTATAACCGATCAATTCAAAATCGCTGAACTCAAAATCCAACACCCGCGACTTATCTGGATTCAGCTTAAGGATTGGAAGCAATTTAGGCTCACGGACCAACTGTGTCCGCGCCTGGTCAACATGGTTCAGATATAGGTGTGCATCACCGAGAGTATGAATGAACTCAAACGGGACCAGTCCGGTTTCACGGGCAACCATCATCAGTAAAATGCTGTATGATGCAATATTAAAGGGCACCCCGAGGAAAATATCTGCACTCCGCTGATAGAGCTGGCAAGAAAGCTTTCCATTGACCACATAAAACTGGAACAGGATGTGGCAGGGAGGCAGGTTCATATTACCGAGATCGGCTACGTTCCAGGCGCTCACAATGTGTCGCCTGGAATTAGGATTCCCGCGGATTGACTGGATCACGCGGGTGATTTGGTCGATCGTTTCGCCATGATAGCCTGGCCAGGATCTCCATTGATATCCGTAAATATGCCCAAGCTCACCTTCTGTATCTGCCCATTCATTCCAGATCTTTACCCCATTGTCAGTCAAATATTTGGTGTTGGTATCCCCTCGAAGGAACCATAACAATTCATATATAATCGATTTCAGATGCAGTTGTTTAGTGGTTAGCAAAGGAAATCCATCCTCCAGATTGAAACGCATCTGATATCCGAAGGTACTGAGCGTTCCCGTTCCCGTGCGGTCATCCTTCCGGATCCCGTTTTTTAAGGTATAGTCGAGCAGAGTAAGGTATTGCTTCATAATCAATCGTTTAAAACTTATCCTACCATCATGCCTACAATGGTGGCGGAGAGTAAGGAGGCCAAAGTGCCTCCCAGCAGGGCTCTCATCCCAAACTCTGATAGCCATTTCCGCTTTCCCGGAGCCAATAACCCGATGCCGCCGATCTGCATCCCCACCGAGGCAAAGTTGGCAAATCCGCATAACATATAAGTAGCCATTATGATGGACTTATCCTGAAAAAAAGCACCGGCATTCTTCATGGATGTAAGGCTAATATAACCCACGAACTCATTGGTAACCAGCTTTTCGCCGGCCAGTTGGCCAACCAGTGCCATATCCTGCGGACAAACCCCGATCAACCACATCACCGGTGAAAAGAGATAGCCAAGAATGAACTGCAGACTAAGATTCTGGTAACGGCCGGCAGTGATATCATTGACCCAGAGATTCAAGTGCGTCCATGATCCTATCTGAATGAAAACAAAGTTAATCATTGCAATAAAAGCCAGAAAGACCAATAGCATTGCAGCAACACCGGCGGCCATTTTCAACCCTTGATAAGTCCCTTTTGCAATGGAATCCAATACATTGTCGCCGAAGGTCTTTTTATCAAAATGGAGATCTTTATTAATAGCCTCATTCTGAGGATATAATATTTTGGCTATAACTACAGCGCCAGGTGCCGCCATAACAGAAGCAGCCAGCAAATGTTTGGCAAACAGCAATCGCTGAACCGGATCATCCCCACCCAAAAAACCAATATAGACCGCCATTACGCCTCCCGCTATAGTGGCCATCCCGGCTACCATCACCAGCAGGATTTCCGAACGATTCATTTTTTCCAAATAGCCCTTAACCATCAGCGGAGCTTCTATCTGCCCCAGAAAGATATTCCCGGCAACAGTCAGACTCTCAGCTCCCGAAATCCTGAATGCTTTCGATAAAAGCCAGGCCAATAGCCGGACAACTTTTTGAATTATCCCCAGATAAAAAAGCAAACTGGTTAATGCTGAGAAAAATACAATGGTTGGCAATATCTGGAGTGCGAAAATTGAGCCAAATTTATTGACATCCAGAAGGGAACCGAACAGGAATTGGGAGCCTGACCGGGAAAAATCCAGTATGGTAACAAACATCTTCCCGGCAATTTCAAAGAATACCTGAACCGGCCTGATCATCAGCACACCAATAGCCAGTAACACTTGAATACCAAGTCCACTCAAAACTACTTTCCAGGATATTCCTTTCCGGTTAGCACTAAAAATCCAGGCAAGAAAGATCAATACTCCAAGCCCTAAGAATCCCCGAACAATTGTAACGAGCTTAATATGAGGCTTATCGATTACCTTACTTAAATATTTAGTTGTCGAGGTACCCACCCCAACCCCTCCCTGAAACAGGGAGGGGGTTAGGGGGTGGGTACTTTTTGCCTGTCCAAACAGTGCTCCAATGTAAATCATTGCTGTTAAAGCCAGTAAAAGATAACATATCCTTTTCATGAGGGGCTTATCCTTCGATGTCCTGCCGGCGCTTCAATTCATCACGGAGCTGTGAAGCGGTTTCATAATCCTCGTTAGCTATAGCCTGTGCAAGCAACTCCTCCAGTTCTGGCAGTGGTTTAGATTCAATGGGGTCCTCATCAACAGGCAATTCCTCTTCAATATCTTTCTCTGTTTCGGCTTTCTCTTCCAGAATAATTCCCGCTTTTTCGAGAATTTCAACAGTTGTAAAAATCGGACATTTGAAACGAAGGGCCAGGGCCACAGCATCCGATGTTCGTGAGTCGATCCTGACGGTTTCATCATCGTGAGAAAAGACCAATTCAGAGTAAAAAATACCTTCTTCCAGTTTATTAATCAGTACCTCTTTCAGGTCTACGCCATAGGCTCTCGAAAAGCTCAAAAACAGATCGTGCGTTAATGGACGCGGAGGCTTAAGTTCTTCCAGATGAAGGGCAATAGCTTGAGCTTCAAAAGCTCCAATCATGATTGGAATTCTCTTTTTGCCTGACTCCTCTGCCAGAACCAAAGCGTAACTACCAGTCTGCGTCTGACTGAATGTCAGGCCCATAACCCGCAATTTCACTTTATTCCCCATGATTCATGATTTTCCGTAAATGTATCAAATAAATATAAACATGGTGGCTTTGCATAATAGGAATATGTTTTCTACCTTTGCAGACCCAAATGATATCTGTAATTTTTATTTATTCGTCATGTACGCAATAGTTGACATAGCCGGACAGCAGTTCAAGGTGGCTAAAGACCAGAAGGTTTACGTTCACAGGTTGGACGCAGAGGAAGGAACTGACATGGAGTTTGCAAAGGTTTTGCTCATCGATGATGAAGGCAAGGTTCAGGTCGGAAATCCGGTTGTTGAAGGCGCCAAAATCGCAGCAAAAATTCTTACGCATTTAAGGGGTGATAAGGTTCTCGTTTTCAAAAAGAAACGTAGAAAAGGTTATCAGAAACTGAACGGTCATCGTCAGAATTTCACCCAAATTCAAATACAGGACATTATTCTTGGTTAATCAATAAGACTCAGGATTATGGCACACAAGAAAGCATCAGGTAGCTCCCGAAACGGACGTGAATCAGAAAGCAAGCGGCTGGGAGTAAAAATTTACGGCGGACAAGTGGCTAAAGCTGGTAATATTCTGGTTCGCCAGCGCGGAACCCGACACCATCCGGGCCTTAACGTAGGAATTGGCAAAGACCATACTTTATTTGCCCTTGAAGATGGTACGGTTACGTTTCAACGCAAGAAAAACGATCGCTCATACGTTTCAGTTCTTCCGGAATCGAACGAATAAGCGTTACCCGTCTTAACCAGGAATCTCCTGAATTATCCCAGTAACGGTATAGTTCAGGAGATTTCTTATTTTAGAACCTGCTTAATCTACCATATATGCTTCCCCTAAAACTCATCCAGGAACAAGGTAATTTTATCATCGAAAGACTGAAAATCAAGAACTTTGATGCAACTCAGATCATTAGCAGCATCCTTTCAACCGACGAAAAACGACGTGCACTTCAAACCCGGATCGACATCCAGTTGGCGGATCTGAATAATTTGGCCAGGCAAATCGGTCAACTTTATAAAGAAGGCAAAAGACAGGAGGCTGAAGCTGCCAAGAACCAGACTTTTGAAATCAAAGAACAGAACCGCGTTCTTAAGGAGGAACATGCCACAATAGAGCAGCTGCTGAAGGAGCTGGTCGTTCAATTGCCTAACCTTCCCCATGAGCTGGTGCCGGTCGGTAAAACAGCCGACGATAACCAGTTAATCCGTACCGGGGGAATCATCCCCGAACCAGATATTAACAGAAAACCGCACTGGGACCTGCTCGCCGGATCGGGATTGATTGATTTTGAACTCGGTGTGAAAATTACCGGTGCCGGATTCCCTGTGTATCAGAGGGAAGCAGCCCGCCTGCAACGCGCATTGATTAACTTTTTCCTCGACCAGGGCCTCAAGGCAGGCTTCACCGAAGTGCAGCCCCCCATCATGGTGAATGAGGACTCAGCCTATGGTACCGGCCAGCTTCCTGATAAAGAAGCCCAGATGTATCGGTCTGAAGCGGATGGATTATACCTGATTCCGACTGCTGAAGTCCCGCTAACCAATATCTTCCGTGATGAAATCCTCTCTGCTGATCAGCTGCCTGTTAAGTATATGGCCTATACACCCTGTTTCCGCCGCGAAGCAGGTTCATGGGGCAGCCATGTCCGCGGGCTGAACCGTTTGCATCAGTTCGACAAAGTCGAAATCGTGCAGGTGCGCCATCCGGACAATTCTTATATCGGCCTCGATGAAATGGTCGCCTATGTGGAATCATTGGTCATTCTGCTTGAACTCCCGTACCGGATCATCCGCCTTTGCGGGGGTGATATGAGCTTTACATCAGCCATGACTTATGACTTCGAAGTCTTTGCAGCAGGGCAAGGCCGCTGGCTCGAAGTTTCATCCGTCTCTAACTTTGAGTCGTTCCAGGCTAACCGGCTGAAATTACGTTTCCGCGATAAAGGCGACAAACGTACTCAGCTGGCTCATACCCTCAACGGAAGCGCTCTGGCTCTACCCAGAATCGTAGCAGGTCTGCTCGAGAATAACCAGCAAGGCAACGAAATATTTATCCCTGAAATACTTCATCCCTATACCGGTTTCGACCGGATTCGGTTATGAAACTCATTCTCACCGGATTCATTCTTTTTTTTGGACTTCAGTCAGCGTTATCGCAGGACAATACTTCCCGGCTGGTCTGGGAATATTACAATGAACGCGATTTTGATAAGGCTGCGCCCCTGTTTTTACGCATGTATGAGGAGAACAGAGTTTCAACTTATCTCCATTATTACGTCAACTGTCTGATCGAAACCCGCGATTACGATAACGCACTCAAAGCAGTAAAGAAAGCAATCAGACAATCCAGGGATGTCAACCTGAATGTCGAACTCGGATTCGTGTATGAAGTGTCGGGTGATAGCAAGAAAGCTGAAGAGTCATACCAGGAACCGCTTAAGGACTTTCCTAAGACGGTTGCCGGAATCATAAACCTGGGAAACATCTATTCCTCATTCACTAAATACTCCTATTCCGAAATGGTTTATGAGCTCGGCCGCAAGGTCCTGGGAAATCCAAACGAATTCAGAATGGAACTGGCCAATGTCTATTTTGCGGAACGACGGTTCCCTGAAATGCTGGAAGAGTATTATAACCTGATCCTCACAGACCCTAAATATGTTCCTACAGTCCAGGCCATGATCCAAAACGCATTGACCAACGATGTGGATCAGACCCTGCTTCAGCTGACCAGAGATAAAACCTATGCCTTCATCCAGCAATGGCCGGGAATTCCGGTCTTCTATGAGATGCTGATCTGGGTTTTATCCGAGGAGAAAAAATTCGCAGAAGCCGTTGAACAAGCCATTGCAATGGATCGCAGGAACCAGGCATCACCGGATAAAGTACTCCAGCTCGCCCGCATTTCAGTCGACGCAGGCAATTCGGATGCTGCCATCACCGCATATCTTTACCTGATCGGAAGAGGTCCTAACGGACCGAACCGCCAAGCCATCTATAACCTGGCGAGGATCGATTATCTGATGACATTGTCCGATAAATTGAAAAGTGCCCCTGGCACTCAACCAGTCGAATGGAGCAAACTTGCTGAAGACTTCCGCAAAACTATTACTGATCTGGGAAAGGAGAGCGTTTCAGATCCCATATACATCGAACTTGCACATATCCAGGCTTTTCAGCTGGGAGACTACACACAGGCCTTGAAGACAATCGAAGAGGCCTTGTCGCTTCGTGGAAAACCTCCTCTATACCGCACAGATTGCCTTCTTGAAAAAGCAGACATTCTTCTGAGCTCCGGGGATCCCTGGGAAGCTTCATTAGTTTACAGCATGGTAGATATGGAAAACCCTGATAACCCTGAAGGATCTGCTGCCCGTTACAGAAAAGCCCAGCTCTCCTGGTTTACCGGAAATTATAAATGGGCTCTTGCACAACTCGATATCCTGAAAGGAAGCACTTCAAAACCCGATGCCAACGATGCTTTGGAATTATCTATCCTGATCCGGGAGAATATTTCCGACAAAGATTCCACGCAATCAACCCTTCTGAAATTAGCAAGTGCCGACTACCTGATATTCAGGCATAAAAACGATGAAGCACTGCTTATTCTTGATTCCATTATCAATGGTTCACCCGACGATCCGGCAACAGATGATTGCCTGTATAAAAAAGCCCATATCCTGATTGAGAAAGACCAGCTTAATCAAGGAATGGATATTCTCAACAGAATCATCGATAATTACCGTTATGAGTATTGGGGGCACAAGGCATTGTTTGAACTGGCCTGCATCTATCAGGATCAACTCAAAGATCCTGCAAAAGCAATTTCACTTTTTGAAGAGTTCATCCGGGATTTTACAACCAGTTTTTATTTCCTTGATGCCAGGGACAGGCTGAAAGCCCTGAAATCCAAATCGAAAGGATGAAGCGGCAATCCATATACCTATTCGCACTAACGGCGATTCTCCTCTGGTCAACCGCTGGAACCGCATTCAAGCTGGCTCTCCGTGGAATGGATTTAATACAACTTTTATTTATTGCATCAACGGTAGCCTGGATATTCCTTCTGGCGGTGCTGGTTATAAGGAAACAAACCGGCGAAATCCGGAAGAGCACTCCAAAGAACCTCATGCGCTCAGCCTTTGGCGGATTTCTGAATCCGTTTCTCTACTATATGATCCTTCTGAATGCATATAGTGTTCTTCCTGCCCAAATCGCCGGACCGTTAAATTATACCTGGCCCATTATGCTGGTGCTGCTATCCGTCCCTTTCCTGCATCAAAAGCTCAAACTAATTGAATTTGCTGCTATCCTGATTAGTTTCATTGGAGTTGTTGTCATCAGCTCCCAGGGCCAGAATATTTTCTCCACCCCCGTGAATGAACCGGTCGGTGTAATTCTTGCGCTGGCTAGTTCCATTATATGGGCGTCCTTCTGGATTTTTAATGTAAAAGACTCTCGTCCTGAGATCATTAAAATTACGATGAACTTCTTTTTCGGCAGTATTTTTACCGGAATTGCCCTGCTGATCTCATCCAAACCGGTAACCTGGAACTTATCGGTTGTACCCGCCGTTTATGTAGGACTTACTGAAATGGCAATTGCTTTTGTCTGTTGGCTGACTGCCCTCGAGAACACTAAAAACAACGCCAGGATCAGCAACCTGGTGTTTATCTCGCCATTCATTTCCCTGTTCTTCATACATTTAATCCTCGGGGAAAAAATTTACTGGACTACCCCGGCCGGACTGGCGTTTATTGTCGGCGGAATTCTGATCCAGCAACTCATCCCGGTAACAATAGAGAAAAAATGAGCCAGAACCACATAATTCTAGGAATTGATCCGGGAACAGTAGTTCTCGGGTACGGACTGATCAGGATTTCGGGCAAACAGCTGTCTCTCATAGAGATGGGTGTTCTAAAATTGCAGAAGATCCCGGATCACTTCGCCCGGCTGGGTAAAATATTTGACCGAATCAACGCATTGATCATCGAATTTACTCCAGATGAAGTTGCCATAGAGGCACCTTTCTTTGGAAAAAATGTACAATCGATGCTCAAACTCGGACGAGCACAAGGGGTAGCCCTTGCTCCGGCCTTTAACAGGGGAATTCCGGTTTTTGAATATTCTCCAAGGAAAATCAAGCAATCCATTACAGGCAACGGGAATGCTTCAAAAGAGCAAGTGGCAATGATGGTCCGGAATATCCTGAAATTCGTTGAAGTTCCTGAATATATGGATGCCACAGATGGAATAGCTGCAGCGTTGTGCCATTATTTCCAGACTAATCGTCCAACCTCAGCACCCGGTGTGAAATCCTGGGAAGAGTATATCCGGAAAAACCCGGACAGGGTTCGTTAAAACCCTGCCCGAATCCTATCCGTAATGTCTGAAAATTCCTCCGGCGATATTTTTAGCTTTGGCTGTCTGAAATCAATATCGTAAACACCATTGATGGGTACCAGATGGACATGTGCATGAGGCACTTCCAATCCGATAACTGCAACACCAACACGTTTACAAGGCATAACCTTTCCTATTGCCAATGCAACCTTCCTGGCGAATACCATTAATGCTGCCAGTTCTTCTTCTGATAGATCGAAAAGATAGTCTACCTCTCTTTTCGGAATAACCAGTGTATGTCCTTTGGTCAGCGGGTTAATGTCAAGAAATGCCAGAAACTGATCGTTTTCAGCAATCTTATAGCATGGAATTTCCCCGCTCACAATTCTTGAAAAAATGTTGGCCATAATCTGACATGTTTATGTTTTACAAACTGTTTAAGTCCTGTGGCCTCAGCGCTCCGAAGAATTTCACTATTCTTTCACCGATTCCCGGTGCGTTGATGTGAACAATATACGCACCGCTGGCGATCGGAATACCATATTGGTTTTTCAGATCCCAATCCAGATAGGTCACTTCGGCGTCTTTCGTAAAGCGA
>QYQM01000138.1 GCA_007280905.1 Porphyromonadaceae bacterium
AAACCGATCGAGGTGTGCACTCCGGCCGAACAGCGAAGTATATCGGAATATAAAGAGTTCCAGGTCCTCCGGAATGAACTGGCAGCGGGACTGACTTCCGGGCAGCAGGTCCGGTATGAGCAACTCAGCGATAAAAACAAAAAGGGTGAGCTGCACTCTTTCTTTTCTTATACCAATGAGATCTGGTTTTATCTGATTTATGCACTGGTCGTGGGAATGTACACGATGATGGGCGGATTCCGGGCGGCGGCCATAACCGATGCCATTCAGGGAATACTGATCCTGATATTTTCACTGATCCTCATTCCCGCCGGCTTGCATAAGGTGGGTGGCTTCTCCGAATTACATGCCAGCGTGCCGGATTATATGTTTGAGCTGTTTGGTTCGGCGATCATGAGCGAATATGCCTGGTACACCATCCTGGCCATGTCAATGGCCAACCTGGTGTCGATTGTGGCGGTGGTAACGGGTATGCAAACTGCCGGATCAGCCAAAAACGAGAATTCCGCACGGATCGGGATGATCGGTGGGATGTATACCAAGAGGGTGATCATGGTGTTCTGGGCATTGGCCGGACTTCTTGCCATCGGTATTTATGGCGGCACCCTCAGCGATCCCGATCTGATCTGGGGATTCATGACTAACGATCTGCTGGTTCCGGGGGCCATCGGACTAATGCTGGCCGGGATTCTGGCAGCGAATATGTCCACTCTGAGTGCTACTTCGATCTCGTACGCCGCATTGTTTATCCGGAATTTGTACAAACCCTTCTATCCCGATAAATCGGAAAAGCATTACCTGGCTGTGGGCAGGGTGGTTATTGGTGTTACCCTCCTGGGCGGAATCGGCATTGCTCTTGTTGTGGATAACCTCCTCGAACTCTTTCAGTATATCATCTCGATACCTGCCATCTTCGGAGCCTCCATCTGGCTGGGTTTCATGTGGCGCCGGGTGACCAAATGGGCCGTGATCGTGCAGGTAACCGCCTGTCTGGCTATTTATGCCGTGATCCCCAATCTGTTTCCGGCTATCGATTCGATTAAACACAATCCGGCATTAATCGTTGAGACCCAACCAAGAGAGACGACGATAAGAACAAAAGCATTACAGACTGATGTAAATGCGGGATTAGCCGTTAAGATCGGGGAGAAGATCGAAAAGAACGTAACGATTGCTCCTGTTGGAATCTTCTTTGATAAGGTCGCCCGGGAGAATCCTGATGATCCGGCCTCTCCGAAAGTGGGGGTCGATCGGTTCCATGCCGAGATATGGGTGGTCAGTTGGTTTGGGTTCGATCTGCCCCGTCTTTCTAAGGCTCAATTGGTTGCTATGCGTTTCTTTTTTGATGCTCTTTTTCCTTTCCTGCTGCTCTTCCTGCTATCGCTCTTCACGAGGCCCGTTCAAAAAATCCTGCTCGATAGGTTTTTTGCCAAAATGCATACACCGGTTCAGCCAACACCCGAAGAGGATGAAGCGGCACTGGTGAAAGCCCGGGCAAATTTCGCCCAATTTGAATCCGAAAAAATGTTTCCGCATAGCCAGTGGGAGTTCCGCAAATGGAAGCGGGTGGACTACCTCGGTTTCTTCGGAAGCTGGGTGTTGGTAGGGCTGGTGATATTGTTATTGTGGACCGTGGTGACGATTAAGTGACCAGTGACGAATGGTCCCCACGGAGGTGGGGGTCACTTGTTAATTCAAATATATTTCCGGATATTACGATCGCAATCCCTGCAGATTTTTTCTTTTAAATATCTATTTATCTAAAAATATGGATTACGATAATAAATTGGAAAGAGTAGCGGTAATGGGGGCTGCAGGTAAAATGGGCAGCGGTATTCTGCTGCTCACGTCCATTGAGATGGCCGACCTGAGCCTGAAGCCGGAGAACCGTGGCCGTACCTTTACCATTCAGGCAATCGACGTTTCCGATGAGGCTCTCTCCGGGCTGATGAAATACCTCCGTGCCCAGGTTCTCCGCATCGCCGAAAAAAAAATGGTTTGGCTCCGCTTAATGTATGCCGACAGGGCCGACCTGGTGGATAATGGCCAGATCATTCAGCAATATGTCTTTGATGTACTGAATGTTGTAAGGCCGACCATACGGATTGAAGCCGCTTATGATTGCCACATTATATTTGAGGCCATCAAGGAAGATCCGGATTTAAAAAAGAAGATTTTCCGGAAGATTGATGGGGTAAACCCACATAAACCCTGGTACCTTACCAACACCTCTTCCATCCCGATCTCTGAACTGGACCGGGATGCCGGGCTCGATGGAAGGATTATCGGATTTCATTTCTACAATCCGCCTGCCGTTCAAAAGCTTGTTGAACTGATCTGCGCCAAAAACACAGCTCCATTGCTGCAGGCTTTTGCACTGGAATATGCTGAAAGACTCGGGAAATTGGTGGTCCGCTCCAACGACAAGGCGGGGTTCATCGGGAACGGACATTTTATGCGGGATGCCCTCCATGGCATCAGTGAGGCAGAACGTCTGACAGCGGAAGTGCCCCTGTATGAGGCAGTTTGGATGATTAATAAGGTCAGCCAGGATTACCTGGTGCGGCCAATGGGCATCTTTCAGCTCATAGATTATGTCGGGCTTGATGTTGTGAATTACATTATGCAGGTTATGAATCCCCATTTCCCCGGCGAAGAGATCCACAGCCCCATGCTCAGGAGTTATCTTGAACTGGAGATCAGGGGCGGGCAGAATTCCGATGGTTCGCAGAAAGACGGTATCCTCCGCTATGAAAAAGGACGGCCGGTCGGAGTATATGATCTGGCATCACAGCAATACATCGCGGCGGAACATTTCCGGGAATCATGCGAAGCCCGGCTCGGACCGCTCCCTAAATCGTTCCAGCCCTGGAAGCAAGTGGTCGCGAGTAAAATGAAGGATGAATTTTTCGCCAGCCTTTTTCAGGAGCTTAAAACAATGGATACAGCAGGCGCCAGACTGGCCCTGAAATATGCGTGTCGCTCGAAAGAGATTGGGCAGCAGCTGGTGGCTAACGGTATTGCCCGGACAGATGAAGACGTCAATACGGTGTTGCTTACAGGATTTTTTCACACCCTCGGGCCCATTAATAACTATGTGTAATCAAAAGGGACAGGATTAAGATGGAAAAGAAAATATATATGACAGCCGGCTACAATACCATTTCCCTGGGGACGGGCCGCAAGGAGTTCAATCCGGGGAAACCAAGGCCGGGAATCGAGCATTATATAAAGGAAGCGGGGTCTCAGGTACTGTCAAAGATAGGTGGGCCCGATGCGGTGGATGAAACGGTTATCGGCAACTTCATGGCCTGCCGGTTCAACAGCCAGGCTCATCTGGGTGCATTTGCCCCGTATATCGATGAAGGTTTGTCCGGAAAGCCATCCACACGGGTTGAAGGAGCATGCGCTTCGGGCGGATTGGCATTGCTGACAGGGATAAAATCTGTACTGTCTGGATCCGCTGAAGTGGTGCTGGCACTCGGGGTGGAGGTTCAGAATAGTGTTAAAGCTATTTACGGTGCCGATATCCTGGCCGCTGCAGGATGGGCCGCGGAACGGAAAACCGGGCATGCCTTTTTCTTCCCCGGGCAGTTCAGTGACCGGGCCGGCGTTTATTTTGAACGGTTCGGCCGCGAACGCACGCGTAAATCCTTTGCCCGCTGGTACCGGAATGCTATCGAAAATGCCCGATTATGTCTAACAGCCCAGGAATACCACAATACCGTGGCCGATCTGGAAACCCTGGCCATGACCGAACCCAACGGGAAATCATTTGTTGATTATCTTAACCTTTTCGATTGTTCCAAAGTATCCGACGGGGCCTCAGCCATTGCGATAGTTTCGCGGGAGGGTTTGCGCCGGATAGGGATACCGGTGGAGGAGGCTGTGGAGATCACGGGTTTCGGCCATGCAGTGAATAATATCACAGTAAAACCTGCTGATCCAACCGAACTCAGTACCGCCAGACTGGCGGCTGAAAAAGCCCTGAAGATGGCCGGAATATCCATCGGCCAGGTGGGGACGGTTGAGACGCACGATTGTTTTACGATCGCCGGGATACTGGGAGTAGAAGCCCTTGGACTGGCGAAAAAAGGGGAAGGTCCGGATTATGTCCTTGCAGGGGAAACATCCCGCAAGGGCGAAGTGCCTTTCAACACCACCGGCGGCCTGATTGGATGGGGTCATCCCACAGGTGCCACCGGAGTGCACATGGCTGTCACCATCATGGAACAGCTTACAGGCAAAGCTGGTGATACCCAGATAAATATCCGTCCGTCGAAGCCATTCGGCCTTTCCTTAAATATGGGCGGAGATGATAAGACTTTGGTTTCAATAGTTTACAGGCGTGGGGAATAGGATTACCCAATTATTCGGCATCCGTTACCCGGTTATCCAGGGCGGAATGATCTGGTGCAGCGGCTGGAGGCTTGCCTCAGCAGTCAGCAACGCCGGCGGTCTCGGCCTTATCGGGTCGGGGTCTATGATCCCGGATGTCCTCCGCGAACACATTTGCAAATGCAGGGAAGCCACCCAGGAACCTTTCGGGGTGAACATTCCCCTCCTTTACCCCCGGATCGAAGAAATAGTAAAGGTCGTTGCGGAAGAAAAGGTCCCAATTGTTTTTACATCCGCCGGGAGTCCGGCTAAATATACCGGCTGGTTTAAAGAGCGCGGCATCCTGGTTGCCCACGTGGTGGCGAATGTCCGTTTTGCGCTGAAATCGCAGGAGTCAGGGGTTGATGCCATTGTTGCGGAGGGATTTGAGGCAGGAGGCCATAACGGAAGGGAAGAGACAACTACCATGACTCTCATTCCCCTCATCCGCCAGAACACCAGCCTTCCCCTGATTGCCGCAGGCGGCATTGCAAGCGGAGGGTCCATGCTTGCCGCGTTGGCACTGGGAGCCGAAGGCGTTCAGATAGGGACCCGCTTCGCAGTGTCCGAAGAATCTTCGGCCCACCTTGCATTCAAGGAACATGTCATAAAATCTGGTGATGGGGATACCATGTTGTCCCTTAAAAAAATCGCTCCTGTAAGGATGATGAAAAATCAGTTTTGGGAACAGGTCAGGGAACTCGAAGAGAGTGGTGCTTCATCCGATCAATTGGCCGGAATCCTTGGGAAAGGCCGTGCAAAGCTTGGGATATTCGAGGGCAACCTCAACGAAGGAGAACTTGAGATCGGTCAGGTCGCAGCCCTGGTGCAAAATATCCAGCCGGTTTCGTCTATTATGGAGGAGATCATCCGGGAGTATAACCAAACTGCCGGGTTTCTGTCAAACTTAAAACTCTGAAGTCGGTGAGCTTAAAAATTCCCGTTTACCACCCCCGGAACCATGTCAGGATCCTGACAGCCACCTCCCTGTTCGATGGGCATGATGCGACAATCAATATCATGCGGCGTATCATCCAGGCATCCGGAGCCGAAGTGATCCATATCGGCCACAACCGTTCGGCAACAGAAATTGTTCAGGCCGCCATCCAGGAAGATGTCCAGGCAATTGCCGTCACTTCATACCAGGGTGGTCACATGGAGTTTTTCAGGTATCTGCATGATCATCTGCGTGAGAACCAGGCTTCACATATCCGCATTTTTGGGGGAGGCGGCGGTGTGATCCTGCCGGACGAGATCCGGGAACTTCATCAATATGGGATTGCACGGATTTTTTCACCGGATGACGGTCGGGAAATGGGCCTCCAGGGAATGATCAATCACCTGCTTGCCGAATCTGATTTCCCTGTAAGTACGGGGATTCAGCCAAACAATGAAACATTGATTCTTTTAAAAGGGAGGAATCACCGGATAATTGCCCAACTGATCACAACCGCAGAAATTGAGGCCAGCCGATATGCGTCGATGTTCGGGTTGATTAAGGAAGCGGCGGGGCAATCCACCTCGCCTGTCATTGGTATTACAGGCACCGGCGGATCCGGGAAATCATCCATTGTGGATGAGGTAGTGCTCCGGTTCAGAGAAGAATATACGGGTAAAACCGTGGCGATCATTTCTGTTGATCCTTCCAGGCGAAAGACCGGCGGGGCTTTGCTGGCCGACCGGATCCGGATGAATGCCATTGACCATCCATCGGTTTATATGCGCTCAATGGCCACACGCCAGGCAAACCTGGCTTTATCAAAATATATCCGTGATGCCCTGGATATCGTAAAAGCAGCCGGCTTTGACCTGATCATTTTGGAAACCAGCGGAATTGGGCAGTCGGATACAGAAATAACCGACCACAGCAACTACTCGGTTTATGTGATGACTCCTGAATACGGAGCGGCCATCCAGCTCGAAAAGATCGATATGCTGGATTATGCCGACCTGGTGGTGATCAATAAATTCGACCATCCGGGTGCACGGGATGCACTCCGGGATGTAAAAAAGCAATACCAGCGTAACCATGGGCTTTTCGAAAAAGATCCGGCTGAAATGCCGGTTTTCGGAACCATAGCCTCCCAATATAACGATGAAGGGATTAATCATTTCTTCCGTGCTTTGATGGCGAAAATCGGTTTCGACAAGTTATCTGGTCCGGGAAAGTCCGATCCTACTGCCAATCCTGCTTATGGTTCGTTCACCATATTGCCTCCCGGCCGAAAACGCTACCTCTCAGAAATCTCTGAGATAGTCAGGAATTACAATAATCGGGCTGATCATCAGGCCAGTGTTGCCCGAAAACTGAATGCCGTGGAGACGGTTTCAGCCATAGATCCTGTGCTGCCAACGAAAGAAATGAGGGAAAACCTGATAAAGCAACTTGATCCTGAAAACCTTGATATTCTTAACAATTGGGATCTGAAGAAAGATGACTACCAGGCTGAAAAATTTACCTATAAGGTGCGGGGCCGTGACATCAGTGTAGATAACCGGTTCGAAACCTTGTCGCACCTGAAGGTTCCAAAAATTGCCATACCCGGATACAGCGACAAGGGAGACATTCTCAGGTGGGTGCTTCGGGAAAATTTTCCGGGCGAGTTTCCCTTTGCAGCCGGTGTATATCCATTCAAGCGGCAGGAAGAGGATCCAATCAGGATGTTTGCCGGGGAAGGGAGCCCGGAAAGGACCAACAGCAGGTTTCATTATGTATCGCTTGGCAGCCCGGTTAAAAGACTCTCTACAGCCTACGATTCGGTTACCCTTTACGGCGAGGATCCTGACCTGCAACCTGATATTTACGGTAAAACCGGCAATTCGGGCGTTTCAGTCTGCTGCCTGGATGACTGCAAAAAGCTTTATTCCGGATTCGACCTGTGCGATCCAGCGACATCGGTTTCAATGACCATCAATGGACCGGCACCCACGATGGTTGCCTTTTTCCTGAATACCGCCATCGATCAGGAATGTGAAAAATATATCCGCGGTCATGACCTGATGGATGAAGTATCGGCCAGGCTCGAAAAAATTTATGAAAACCGGGGCATTCAGCGGCCTGTATACCGGGGTAGCCTTCCGCCGGGCAATGACGGTCTCGGACTTCTTTTATTAGGAGTCACCGGTGATCTTATATTACCACCGGATATCTATCAAAAGATCAAGGCCGAAACCCTTTCCCGGATTCGGGGGACAATCCAGGCTGATATTCTTAAGGAAGATCAGGCCCAGAACACGTGCATTTTCTCCACGGCTTTTGCACTCCGGATGATGAGCGATATTCAGGAGTATTTTATTTCCAAACACGTCAGAAATTTTTATTCGGTTTCCATTTCAGGATATCATATTGCAGAAGCCGGGGCGAACCCGATTACACAACTAGCCTTCACGCTGGCCAACGGATTCACCTACGTGGAGTACTTCCTTGCCAGAGGCATGAATATCAAAGACTTTGCCCACAACCTCTCTTTCTTTTTCTCTAATGGCCTTGATGCAGAATATTCCGTTATCGGACGGGTGGCACGGACCATTTGGGCCAAGGCGATGAAATACCGGTACGGAGCGGATCTCCGGTCGCAAATGTTGAAATACCACATACAGACATCAGGACGTTCCCTGCATGCTCAGGAGGTAGATTTCAATGACATACGGACCACGCTTCAGGCCCTAAATGCGGTTTATGACAACTGCAACTCGCTTCATACCAATGCATTTGACGAGGCAATCACTACACCGACGGAGGAATCGGTCCGGCGGGCCATTGCCATCCAGATGATCATCAACAATGAGTTCGGCCTGGCAAAAAACCAGAATCCGCTGCAAGGATCTTTCATCATTGAGGAGCTGACCGATCTCGTAGAGGAGGCAGTGTTGATGGAATTTGACCGGATCACCGAACGGGGCGGGGTTCTTGGGGCGATGGAAACCGGCTACCAGCGGGGAAAGATCCAGGAGGAATCTCTCTGGTATGAAAGACTTAAAGACTCAGGGCAGCTTCCGATCATCGGAGTTAACACCTTCCTTTCCTCCAAGGGGTCACCCACAGTGATTCGGGCTGAGGTGATCCGTTCAACGGAAGAGGAGAAGCAGAACCAGCTCATGACCGTGAAAAACCTCCATCGCACCTGGGAAAGTGAAACACCGGCCGCTCTGGCCCGGATTAAGGAAACGGTTGCAGCTAACTGCAACACTTTTGAGATCCTTATGGAATCATGCAAGGTATGTTCCATCGGACAAATCACCCACAGCCTTTACCGCATCGGCGGCAGATATCGCAGAAACATGTAAAAATCAAACCTAAAAACTGACTATATGGATTTTCAATTATCAGAGGAACAAAAGATGATTCAGCAGGCTGCCCGTGATTATGCCAACAGGGAGCTCATCCAGGATGTCCTGGAGCGTGATGCCAATAGCATTTATCCGGCAAAGCATGTAAAAGCACTTGCTGACCTGGGCTTCATGGGGATGATGGTGAATCCGAAATATGACGGTGGAGGCATGGATACCATCTCGTATGTTTTGGCTATGGAAGAATTATCCAAGGTCGATGCATCGGTTGCGGTGATTGTTTCAGTCAACAACTCGCTCGTTTGCTATGGCCTTGAAGAATTTGGCACGGAAGATCAAAAGGAGAAATACCTTCGGCCACTGGCACGGGGGGAAATAATCGGTGCATTTCTCCTTTCGGAGCCCGAGGCCGGATCGGATGCCACCTCCCAACATACCCTGGCCGAGGATTTGGGGGATTATTACCTGCTGAACGGTACAAAAAACTGGATCACCAATGGTAATTCCGCCTCTGTTTACATCGTGATGGCACAAACACATCCGGAACTGAAACATAAAGGAATTAACTCGCTGATTGTCGACCGGAATTCGCCGGGGATTACTTTGGGGCCCCACGAGGACAAAATGGGCATGCGCAGTTCCGATACTCATTCGGTTATGTTTACCGATGTCAAAGTGCCTAAGGAAAATCGTCTGGGACCTGATGGTTTCGGCTTCAAGATGGCCATGAAGACCCTTGAGGGAGGCAGGCTCGGGATCGCTGCCCAGGCGCTGGGGATTGCCTCAGGTGCCTATGAAAGGGCCCTGAAATATTCAAAAGAGCGCAAAGCTTTCGGCACCGAGATCTTCAACCACCAGTCGGTGGCGTTCAAGCTGGCCGAAATGTACACCAGGATCGAGACCGGCCGCCTGCTCTGCTTCCATGCTGCCTGGCTGAAAGATAAAGGATTGCCTTATGGCACTGCCAGCGCCATGGCAAAATATCATTGTGCAGAGACCGCAATGTGGGTTACCACCGAAGCTGTCCAGATCCACGGAGGATATGGTTATGTCAGGGAATATCATGTGGAGCGGCTGATGCGGGAAGCCAAACTGACACAAATCTATGAGGGAACTTCTGAAATCCAGAAATTAATCATTTCAAGGGATATTTTTTCCAAATAAACTATGAAGATACTTGTTTGCATAAGCGTTGTGCCGGATACAACCACGCATATCCGGTTCACGGACAAAATGGATGCTCTGGATACTTCGGGTATCCAATGGATCATTAATCCCTGGGACGAACTGGCCCTTACCCGGGCACTCGAGATACGGGAACAGCCCGGTAGCGGTGTTACCCAGATTTCCGTGATCCATGTTGGGATGAAGGATACCGAACCGGTCATACAGAAAACGCTGGCGGTTGGTGCCGACTCTGCCTGCCGGATTAACCATGCGCCCGCAGATTCATTGGAAACTGCCAGCCAGATCGCGGAAATCGTCAGGAAAGAACTGTTTGACCTGGTCATGACCGGGCATGATTCCGCCGATTATAATGGATCAGCCGTTGGTGAAATGTTGGCAGAATTACTAGGATGGGCTTCCTTTTCATCGATATCCTCTCTGTCGGTAGCCGGTTCTGTCATTACGCTGGAGCGCGAAGGTGACATCCGGTCCGAAACAATCATTGCCAAAGCGCCATGTGTGGTGACCATCCAGAAAGGCATTGCCAAAGATCCGCGTATCCCCTCGCTCAGGGGTATCATGACCGCCCGGAGCAAGCCGTTAACCGTGGTTGAACCGGTAAAATGCGTACCACTGACCCGTTTCTTACGTTTTGAAAACCCGGCCCCGCGGTCGCAATGCCGGATGGTGGACGCGTCCAATGTGGAAGAACTTGTCAATTTACTGCGAAACGAAGCTAACGTATTGTAAGGAGGATGATTATGTCAATATTAATATATGCTTACCAATACGGTGAGAAATTTCCCAAACCGGTTCTGGAACTGGCCTCCTATGCCTCCGCACTGGCAGAACAAACCGGGGGAACAGTAACTGCTATCGTAACGGGAAATCCCCGCGAATCAGATCTTGAAATGCTCGGGCAATATGGTGTCTCAAAGATTTGGGTTACCCCTGAACCTGCCGGTCCATCGTTCGATAATCGTGCTTATGCCGCATTGCTGGCCTCAGCAGCGGAAGGCTGCGGGGCTTCATTTGTCCTCTTAGCCGACAATGCCATATCCAGGGCGGTGGCACCCCGCATGGCTGTCCGGTTGAAAGCCGGATATATTTCCGGCGTTGCAGGGTTGCCGTTGCACATGGATCCGTTTACCGTGAAACGGTCGGTTTTTACCGGTAAGGCCAGTGCTTACGCAGAGATCCTTACACCGGTCAAGGTGCTTATCCTGGCAAGGAACACCTGGCAAACCATTGAAAATCCGGTGACTTGCTTAATAGAAAAGTTTACCCCGGCGGTTTCTCTCCCTGCTCCGGACTTTGAAGTAGTAAAAGTTATGGAACAGACAGGAACCATCCGGTTGCAGGATGCTGAGGTGGTTGTTTCAGGAGGTCGCGGGATGAAAAGTGCTGATAACTGGAAGCTTTTAGAAGACCTTGCGGGTGCCCTCGGGGCTGCGCTTGCCTGTTCACGTCCGGTGACCGACGAAGGCTGGCGCCCGCATCAGGAGCACGTTGGGCAAACCGGAAAGGTCATCGCCCCAAACCTATACATTGCCTGCGGAATTTCCGGCGCAATCCAGCACATCGGGGGAATCAGCTCATCCAGGGTGATCATTGCCATCAACAAAGACCCCGAAGCTCCGATATTTCAATTTGCACGGTTCGGAATTATCGGCGATCTGTTTCAAGTGCTTCCGGCTTTAACACAAGCAGTGAAAAAGCTTAAATCTGAATAATATATGGCCGGACAGCTCATTTTTGCCGCCTTGCTGGCTGCAACACTGATTGTGTTTTCCCTGACTGTCAGGAAATATGTGTTCCGGTTCAGCCTGACAGGCCCACACAGGATCCGGCACTGGCGCAAACGGATTGGGCTTATGTTTCAGGTCGCTTTCGGTCAATCACGTATCTTTCGCCGGCCGGTGATCGGATTCTTTCATGCTCTTACCTTTTGGGGATTCTGCATGATCACTTTAGGATCCATCGAAATGGTGGTCGACGGACTGCTCGGGACCGAACGATCTTTCGCAGGAATTGGATTCCTCCATCGCCTTTTTACAGCCTTGGGGGACGTTTTTGCCTTCCTGGTTCTGATCTCCATCAGCGTCTTCCTGGTCCGGCGGATCGTCCTTAACATCAGACGTTTCCAAGGAGTTGAAATGAAAAGGAAATCCCATATCGATGCATTGATTGCACTGGTGATGATTTTCCTGCTCATGGTCACCCTCTTGGGCTTCAACACCTCCTACCTGCTTTCGGATCCGCAACCTGCTGTAGGAACCTACCCGGTTAGTGCCATCCTTGCTTCATGGATGACTCCGGGTGACCCAGGCAAGGCTGGCTTTGTCATGCATCTGAGCTGGTGGTCGCATATTATTCTGATTTTCATCTTTGCCAATCTACTGCCTTACTCCAAACATTTCCACGTTTTCATGTCGATCCCTAATGTTCTCCTCAGTCGCCTGGAGCCTTTGGGAAAAGCGGAGAACATGACCAGTGTGATGAATGAGGTTAAGGCGATGCTGTATCCTGAACAATCCGGAGCTGCAGGTCCGCCACCGGAGAGGTTCGGATTGCTGGATGCCGGGGATATTTCGTGGAAGGGTTACCTCGATGCATTAACTTGCACCGAATGTGGACGATGCACAGATGTTTGCCCTGCCAACCGCACCGGTAAACTCCTATCACCCAGGAAGCTCATGATTGATCTCAGGGCCAGGATGAAGGAGATGTCCGAAGGTAAGATGAAAAACGGTCGGAATTTCCAGGATGGTAAAACTTACCTGGGCGATTACATTTCCGCCGAAGAGATCTGGGCCTGCACCCTGTGCAATGCGTGCGCCAGGGAATGCCCGGTCAATATCAATCAGCCATCGCTGATACTCGATATGCGACGTTACCTGGTCATGGAGAAGGCTTCGGCCCCTGCGTCGCTCAACATGATGTTTTCCAATATCGAGAACAATGGGGCTCCCTGGCAATATGGCAGCCACGATCGCCTCAATTGGGTCACGTGTCTTGATATTCCGGTGCCGGTAATGGCAAACCTCGCTGCACAGGGCAGAAAGCCGGAATACCTCCTTTGGATCGGTTGCGCAGGTGCCTTCGACGACCGTTACCAGAAGGTGGCCAGAGCGATGATCAAAATCCTGCATCACCTCGGTGTTGATTATGCGGTGCTTGGAACCGAGGAGACCTGTAACGGGGATCCCGCCAGACGAGCCGGGAACGAAATGCTTTTCCACATGCAGGCGCTTGCACTCATCGAAACATTCCGCCACTATGACATCAGAAAAATCATCACCCTCTGCCCTCACTGCTTCAATACTTTTTTGAACGAATATCCTGATCTCGGATTTTCCTCCGAGGTGGTACATTATGCAACCTTCCTGGAGACCCATGTCGCCTCGGGCAAACTGAAATCATCGGCAGGACATTTTAAAAACGACACCATAGTATTTCACGATCCCTGCTATCTGGGCAGGGCCAATGGAGTCTATCAGGCTCCAAGAACATTGCTGGGTACAGTAAATTCAGATAAAACCGAAATGGAACGCAGCAAAAGCTTCTCTTTCTGCTGCGGGGCAGGTGGCTCGCAATACTTCAAAGAAGCTGAAAAAGGAAGTACAGAGGTGTTCATCGAAAGAACCGGAGAGGTTATTGCTTCGGGCGCAACGGTCATCGCATCATCCTGTCCCTTTTGCCTGACCATGCTCACTGACGGTGTCAAGTACCTGAACAAGGAAGGCGAAATCAGGAATCTTGATGTGGCGGAGATTTTGGCGATGGAGGCCGGGTTGACCTCCGAAAAGCCCCGGAGTAGCGTCACGGGGCCCCGGCTTTCGCCGGGGTGACAAGTACTCCTGCAAAAGATGATGCAATTATCCCTAATTTCAGCCCAACTATTACCACCTGATATGCTTATTAAAACTGGATTAGCGGAATTTGATGACCTTTTGCCCCGGGTAAAAGGATTTCTTGAGCAGGATGTGCTTGAGATTATGGTAGATGGTGAAAAAATCCGTGGCTACCGGTCACCCGACGCGAAATCGATCTGGATACGGGATCATTCGGATATGATGCGGGCGGCGAAGTATTTCGAAACCGATCTGAAGAGCACGGTTAACCATTTTGCGGCCACCCAGGCTGCCAATGGCCGGATTTTCGATTATTTCACCACGTTTCCGGAAAAACTTCCCTGCGAAAAGGAGAACTGGACCAAATACGTCAGGGTTCCCGTGGAGGCCGATGTTGAATACCGGTTCATAAAAGCGGCTTTTTTGGCCTGGCAGGCTAACGGTGATGACGTATGGATCCTGGGCCTGATTCCGAACATGGAAAGGGCACTCGAATATATATTTAACAATCCGCAAAGAGTGGATCAGGCAACAGGATTGGTCAAGCGGGCGTATACCATTGATACATGGGATTTTGCGTATACAGCGGGGAGGCATAACTGGCTCCAGTTCCAGATCGATGAAAATACTTTCTGGGGGATTTTTCACGGTGACAACAGTGGATATTACGAAGCGCTAACCATCATGGCTACCCTTTATGACTACTTTGATCAAAGGCTCAAGGCTCAAGACTTAAGGCTCAAGCCTCAAGACTCAAGGCTCAAGGCTCAAGGCTCAAGGCTCAAGGCGAAGGAATTAAGGGAGAAGGTAAAAAAGGCATGTTGGAACGGAGAGTTTTTTACCCATTTTGTTAAGCTGACGCCGGTTTCGATTCCGGGGGTGGATGAATCACGGCAGCTCAGCATGGCCAATCCAATGAGCATCAACCGGGGAATTGCCACGCATGAAATGGCCGTTTCGATCATAAAAGAGTATCAGAAGCGGAAAACAACAACTGATGCATTTGCAGAATGGTTTTCGATTGATCCGCCCTTTCCTGACGGGATTTTCGGAGATGAGAAACTCATTGCCGGAACCTATATTAACGGCGGAATTTTCCCGCTGGCCGGCGGTGAACTGGCCAAAGCAGCTTTTAACCATGGATTTGAGGAATACGGGGTATCGATTCTCAAGCAATATTTTAACCTGATATCAGGGAAGAACGAAACGTATCTCTGGTATTTTCCCGATGGAACTCCCTGCAGTGTGGAAAACAGTACCAGTCCCGAAGCTATGCCCACCGATGGTTGGGGCTCCTCTGCAATGGCAATGGCGCTGATCGAAGGACTAGCCGGCATTGAGGACCAGCTTAAAAGATTTGAAAAGGTCAGGTTGTCACCCAGATGGCTGGCCGCAAGAGTCACAGAGGCCGAAGTAGGCGTAGGATACACAACATCCCGGGCAAGCGATTGTCATTCCCGCGAAGGCGGGAACCTCTATGCCGGAGTACGCTATCTGTACACATATGCCTCCGACGAACTCGTCATTGACCTGCAATGTACAGCGGATGTTGAATTTCATGTGCTGATCGGACCTGAAAATAAGGTTAGTAGGTTAATGGTTGATGGTTTATTAACAGATTATCAGATTGAGAAGATCGAACAGAGCCAGTACATTAATTTTTCAGCCAGAATCGAAGAACGGGCAGATATACGGATTACCTTTAAAAGATGAACCGAAACAAATTTTTACAGTCTCTCGGGCTGGTTTCAGGGGGAGTGGTGCTGGATCAAACCAGAGGGGCGTTTGCCTCACCTGCGGAATTTTCGCAAGCTTTGGCCAAGGTTGCAAGGGAAGATGATTTCTGGAAGAGCATACGGGGGCAGTTCACTTACCCGGCCGATTATATCTATTTCAATACCGGTGGAATCGGTGCGGCACCAAAAGCTGTGCTGAGTATGGTTGAGAGCACGATGCTTGAATTGGAAAAATCTCCCCGCCCCGGACATGATGAAAAGCGGTGGCTGCAAATCAAGAAAACCTGTGCTCCATTTTTTGGCCCTGGCTGCGAACCGGAAGAGCTGGCCCTTACCAGTACCGCAACGGAAGGGATCAATATCATTCTCAACGGGTTATTGTTAAATCCTGGTGATGAGGTCATTACTACTACGCATGAACATGTTGCGTTGAATGTGCCTCTGCTGAACCATCAGAAACTGAACGGAATTGTCATCAGGGCATTTGAGCCCGATCTAAAGTACGGGGCAAATAATGTCAACCTGATACGACACCTGATCACCAATAAAACCAGGTTGATCTTCCATTCACACATCACCTGCACAACCGGACAATTGCTCCCTGTAGCCGAAATCGGCAAGATGGCCCGGGAAAGCAATATTCTGTATGCGGTTGATGGGGCACAATCAGTTGGAACCATGCCAATCGACCTGAAAGCCTCATGCATTGATTTTTATGCCTGCTGCGGCCACAAGTGGATGCTCGGCCCCAAAAGAACCGGACTTCTGTATGTGCAGAAAGATAAACTGCCCTTGCTGCATCCCACTACTGTAGGGGCCTATTCTGATGCGAGCCATGATCTGCTAAAAGGTGAACTGACGCTCCATGATACGGCTGAGAAGTTTGAATATGGTACGCAAAATGAATCGATTTTTCGCGGACTCGAAACCGCGGCACAATTTCTTCTAACCATTGGATTAGAGAAGATCAGGGAACATGACCGGAGCCTTGCGGAGCAGTTCTATCAAGGCCTGCTTAAGATTCCGGGTGCAGAAATCCTATCGCCGGCTGAAGAGCAATACCGCTCCTCGATGATCACGTTCCGGCTGAAAAACAAGGGTTACCAGGAAACCGCCAACTACCTCACGGGCGAAAAGCGTATCCGGGTAAGGGTGGTCCCGGAAGCCGGCCTCAATGGAGTCCGCGCATCGTTCCATGTTTATAATCAGGATTTTGAGGTAGATAGGATACTTGCAGAATTACGGAAATATGCCGGTTGATATTGAATACAATCGGCAGAGCCTGCGATTACCCGGTCGTGATTATTCGACTGAAGGATCCTATTTTATTACTATTTGTACTGATGAGCATGTTTTTCATTTTGGAGCTGTTTTTAATGATCAGATGGTACTTAACGAAATCGGTCTAATTGTAAAGGCCCAATGGTATAAATTGTCGGATCGTTTTTCCTTTATTCATCTCGGGCCATTTTGTGTTATGCCTAATCATATACATGGCATCATCAACATTACCTCCCCATATTTCTCCTCCTCCACCAATAGTTTTAATGGGTTTATTCCAGTAGGGGCGGGGCTTGCCCCCGCCCGTGAAGGCGAATCGATGATTTCGTCTTCGTTGTCCAACGTTTATAGGGCGGGGGCAAGCCCCGCCCCCACGGAAGAATCAAATCAGGGAAAAATAAAAAAAATAACATTAGGGAACATAGTGGGGGTGTATAAATCCCTGGTAATGAAGGAATGCCTATCGGAGCATAAAGCCAAATTTATGTCAGGAACAAAAGTGCCGTACTTTGGGAAGATTTGGCAACGAAATTATTATGAGCACATTATCAGGACCCAGGAATCATTTGACACTATATCAGCATACATTTTGACAAATCCCCAAAACTGGACAAAGGATAAATTCTATATTAAATTTGTATAGTATGACTTTAGATCAAGCGTTAAACGCAACCGTTGCATTAATTTGCAAAGAGAGTTCTCCGTTGATGAAATTGGTCAGCGAAGAGTTTCGGACGATTTTCCCAAATATGGGATTGATGGTTGTTAATCATTCAGAGATCAGTCAGCATCGGATTTTTCTGGCCATTTCTGGTCAATTGTCAGATCAGGAAAAAGGACTTTTCTTACCCCCATCCCTTCCCGAACGCTTTATCTATCTGAAAATTGATAAAACCGGCACTGGATGCCTGGTTGCTTCACATCAGTATTACCTCTTCGGATTCGTTCAGTATTTATTATCGGATCTGATTAATGAAGATGCCGGACCGTATGTCAATGGCAGGATCTTTGAACCTTCATTTAAAACTCACCGCGTTGCCTACGATTATTTCCTCACGCAGGAGGGTCGCATCACGCAGGGACTGGATCGCGAGACCTACATGAAAGAGCTGGCCCGCAATGGCTTTACGCATGTGGAGGTAAACGGCCTGGGCTCACCGATGGCTATCGAAACCGGTCCGAAAGGTGAGGTGTACCCTATGTTCTACACCTATTGTCCGGCGCTCGACCAGTTTGTGTACAGCAGTCTGAACAAAGGGATCTACCCGTTTTATTACCTCTCGGCCAACCTCAATTATCTGAAAGAAAATGCCCGATTGGCGCGGAAATACGGCCTGGTTCCGGGAATGCTCAGTTTTGAGCCCAGAGCGGTACCCGAGGAGTTTTTCAATAAATATCCGATGCTGCGCGGTGCCCGGGTGGATCATCCGTTCCGGAGCTTCCGGCCGCGGTACAACATGACCATCACCCACCCGAAGGTGCTGGCCCATTATGCCGAGATGATCCAAAAACTAATGAAAGAGGTGCCCGACCTGGGATTTCTGAATATCTGGACCAACGACAGCGGTGCCGGATTTGAACACACCAAATCTTTGTATGTGGGCCGGAATGGGGGCGCTTACCTGGTACGGGAGTGGAAAGACGATGCCGAGATCGCGAAACTTGCCGGGGATAATGCATTGAGGTTCTTTGGTGTATTAAAAGATGCCGCTACGGAAATCAATCCCGATTTCCGGGTGATCACCCGTATGGAATCGTTTTATGGTGAGCACGATATCATTATAAACGGACTGAAAGGCAAACTCGATATCGAGACGGCTTCCCTGATCCAGCGCGGCTGGGATATGCCATATAGTCACCCGATGTACCCGGACCGCAAGGACATCAACGCCGGATGCGTTTTCCAGCAGGATTTCGACGAACGCGAAAAACCGATCTTCCAGGGTATCCAGGAAACTGGTTCTCAAGTATCATTCTACTATGCCTATGGTCCCCAGACGATGTTTGCCCCGCTCATGGGAATCCCTTATCCGAAACTCGCCCGCAAACGTCTGGAAACCCTGCACAAAAACGGTGTCAACTATCTGGCTCACATGGGTGGTACGTTTCCGCCAGAGAAAGTTCCGTTCAATATCAACCATGAAGTTCTACGCAATTTCCAGATCAATCCCGGCCGGCCGGTAGAAGAAGTGCTGGAATCATACGCGCGGAAACACATTGACGGAAACGATTATACGACCCTGCTGAAAGCCTGGGACCTGGCTGAAGCTGGCATCCTCGGTTTTCCGAATATTTCATCGCTCTATTCAACGATCGGATTCACCTGGTACCGCCTGTGGGTGCGGCCTTTTGTGCCCGATATCGAAAAGATTCCGCAGAAAGAACGCGACTTCTACGAAGATTTCATGTGCACGGTTCCGCACAATCCGAATAACGTTGATCTCAGTAAAGATGTGCTTTTTACATTGACTACCCCCGAACGGAGTAGTGAAGATGCGATAAGAATCGACAAGAACGTTTTACCCAAACTGGATGAAGCTCTCCGCTTGCTCGAAGGCCAAATAGATAAGGCACCGATCTTTAAGGATCAGTTTGTCCGTGTGAAAGCTCTTCGTTGCTGGATCACAACCCAGCGGAACATCGCCGTTTGGGTGGATTCGGTTTACGGTTTTATGATTGCCTTGGACCCTGCTGATAAACAGCGATATAAGACTGACCTTCAGGAGATGATGAAGATCGAGATCGCCAATTCGGAAGATCTGATCAGACTGTTCAGGACCGGAATAGAGTTTATAGCCCTGACAGACAAGGGGGAAACCCCACTGATGTATGGAGTTAATCTGCCCGAACTGCTGGTTAAACGGATCGAACTGATGAAGGCTCATTTCGACGATGATCCGTACATTGATCATAATTATATCGAACGCATGGCTGGCATGCCAATTTATTGATAACCTGATGTTTAAAGTTGGGATTGATCATTACGGACTGTTCCCGCTCGGTCTCGATCCGATGGAAACGATGCAGTGGGCACTGGATCACGGAGCCGGGGGGGTGGCATTTTCAGGGTTGGATGAGTCGCAGCGAGGGAAGCTGGATTACGGGCAACTGATTCGTCTAAAGGATTTTGCAGAGGAGAATAATCTGTACCTGGAGTGGGGCGGGGGACAGCACATTCCGCGCGATCTGACCACCTGGGAAAAGAAGGACCTGTTTACTTATAACCAGACGGCTGCAGAAGAGGCTAAAGCCCTCGGTACACGGATTATCCGTTCCTGCTCCGGGGGACTGATGCGCTGGAACCCGGCATCCCTGCCAACACAACAGTTGCTCAATGAGATGATAGTTGCCTTATCTGCCCAAAAACAGATGCTGATGGATCATAACGTGATTCTGGCGATCGAAACTCATTTCGAGTTTACCACCTTTGAGCTGCTTCGTGTTTTTGAAGCCTGCGGGGCAAAACCGGGTGAATGGCTCGGCATTTGCCTGGATACCATGAACTTGCTCACTATGCTCGAGGATCCGGTAATGGCCACCAAACGGGTGCTGCCCTGGGTAGTATCCACGCATATCAAGGATGGAGGGTTGCAGGTTACAAGTTGCGGGTTTAATTCGTTCCCGGCTCCCTTTGGAGAGGGTGTGATCGATTTCGACCGGATTTTTGCATTGCTGGCGGACGCCTTCGGGGAGGGCGCCTGTGAGGCGCCCCTACACCTGAATGTTGAAGATCATGGAGGTGATTTTGATATCCCGGTATTTGATCCTGAATTCAGGAAGCAGTTTCCGGATCTGACTGATGAGGAAATGCAGAAACTCGTAGTCCTATCGGAGAAAACCAAGCAAAAGATGGATAAAGGGACGCTGGCCATATTGGACCGGAAGGATTGGGCGGGGGTATGCGAAGGACGGATGGCCGGGAATGTCCAGTCGTTGAAAAATCTGGTAGGGTAACAAACCGCACACTCACACTCGCACTCACACCCACCTGCGGGCGATTTTATGTTCGTAGGGGCGACCCTTGCGGTCGCCCCTACAATAAATCATTGCCAACCATTGAGTGTGTGAGTGAGTGTGGGTGTGGACAAACCTCTTGACTTTGCATGCGTTGTGTATTTTTCCTGCAATTTATCCGTTTCGGTGTGGAGGATTTTGAATCCCTTTACCAGGCTTTTCTCGAGCTGGACAATCCGCAGGGTAAAAAGTACTTCTTCCTGGATGAGTTGCAGGTGATTCCCGGCTGGGAGCGATGGGTTCATCGGATGTATGAATTCGAGGATGTTAAAATGTTCATCACCGGATCAAACAGCTCACTGAGCAACTCAGTCCTCAGTTCTGCTCTAACGGGCCGAAACCGGGAGCTTAGGATTCACCCATTTTCATTCCGGGAATATCTTGGTATGAATGGGATCTATGAGGTTGCGGCACCTGAATTGCTTGCCTCCGAAAAAACAACCCGGCTCAAGCGGGAATTCACCACCTTCTCCCAGTTGGGAGGATTTCCGGAAGTTGTTAAAAATAGGGATGTTACCATTACCGATGCCTATTTTAAAGACATCATGCACCGGGATGTGATAACCCGCCACCAGATCCGTAATGCCAGGGAAATCCGTGAGTTGTGCCTCTATCTGATCACCAACAGCGGTAATCTCTTGAGTTATGAATCTTTGCGGAAGATGTTGCAGGTTAAGAGTGTTTCGACCATCCGTAATTACCTGGAAATACTGAAAGAAGTATTCCTCGTTCAGTCGCTGTCAAAGTATGCTTTTTCAATAAAAAAACAGATTTTCAATCCGGACAAATATTATGTGACAGACCTCGGTTTCTATCAGTCTCTCGGATTCAGGTTCTCTGAGAATCTGGGTAAGGTACTGGAAAACATCGTCTTTCATCAATTGATCCGGTTTCACGATGATTTATACTATTGGTCTTCTGCCAGTGGGAAAAAGGTTGATTTCCTAGTCCGGGAAAAAAGTGTACTGGTGGAGGCCATTCAGGTCACTTATGATCTTAATCCGGAAAACCGTGACAGGGAATTAGCAGGATTAATCGCTGCGGGTAGAGAATTGGGTATTTCCAGGCTAACGGTACTGACCCATGACCAGGAAGATCTTATTCGGCTTGGTCAATTTGAAATTGAGGTTATTCCGGTATGGAAATGGTTGCTGCTTCGATAGCCTGATATTCAGGAGTATTCTGTAACTTTATAGCAGCAACATATCACCGACTTGCAATGAGAACAAAATATTTGGGATGCTGCTTATTCTTATTTGGTCCTTTGGCACTGGCGCCAGTTGACGCGAACGGGCAAAAAGTCAAAGTATTCTCACCTAAGCATGTAACTGCAGATAACCCTCAGGGAATTGTAACCGGGGGTTATAATTCTAGTACTAATACAGCTAATTATGAAGATGAAATGTCAAAATTAAAGAGCACAACTGGAAGCTGGTATGGAGACCAGGTTGTAAACCCTTTTATTAGACCAGGTTACAGAGACAAAGACATGGGAGAAAGAGAATATTATGGAAGTAAGGATGTTAACGGAAATCATGTAATAAATGAATTTGCGGATGTTCAAGCAATTCAAAATGGAAACACTTCCTACAGAGGAGATGTAAATGGGGATGGAGTTACAAATTCCACAGATGCTTCAATAATTCAATCAGTAATGAATGGAACAACTCCCTATGCTCCAAGTGACTGGAATTATTTAACAAAACAAGAAAAGATTGACTATTTTGAAAAACTTGTAAAATTAGATGATACTAATACTTTTCATGAAGGATGGACTTGTGGAGAGTATATGAGTAAATTTTCTCTTAAATTTGCTGGATTAGAAAAAGGAAGAGAGTATGGAGACTTTAATTATTTCAATTCATTAATTGATATGACTACAGAAAATGGGTTGTTTAATCTGCCAGTTTATCAAGTTATAACAAAAGCTACAAATGGACAAGACCATTTCATTGTTGGAATTTTAGTAGGAGACAATCCTACAAATTTTGATGATTGGTATTTTTTAGAAGAGCAAATAGACAAAAGAGTTCAACCAGGAGATTTTTCAATGAGAAGTAATGAAGGAGATGTTGCTAGAATTGAAAGATTAAGTT
>QYQM01000040.1 GCA_007280905.1 Porphyromonadaceae bacterium
CAGATAATCCATTGCATTCACATCATTGACGGTTGCCGGGGTAATATGAACAAAAGCAGGGATCTGAGTGGTTATGTCGAATAGGGTATGGAGTTTAATTCCGCCTTTGGCTTTACGGAACGTTGCCCACCAGAAGACACTTAAGCAGAGATAAATGGTAGTTGAATCAAAAGCATACACCTTCCCTTTTATCTCGAAGTCATCATTTTTCCTTGCTTTTCGTGCGATCGAAATCATATGATAGGCAAACTCTTCAAAAATCTTGCTACTCCGAACTTCATTGGCCTTTGCCAGATTGCTTCGGGTAACGCTTTTGCCAAAGCCAAGATGATAAGATTTATTGCTATGGGTATCCAGAGCAACCATCAGATCCCGAAGGCTATCCCGATTGGTCAATTGGCCAAAAATCATGCAGAGCAATTGATTCCAGCAAGTAAAATGCTTAACATATTTATTACCATCGTACTCGTCAACCATCCGATCGAAAATTCGTTGGGGCAGAAACTCAACGATCTGTGCGAAAACATATTTCCTTTGGTTCATAGTCAGCTAATTTGACAGCCAACTTAACCAATTCAAATCGTCACGCTATTAAAATGCTTGTAAGCTATAGATACACAATGATTTCTAAGAACATTTAAATATTTTTATTGGACACTAGTGTCACGTCACAATTAATATGACGTAATTGAAATATTTTGTATCTTAGCCAAAAAAATGGCTATGAACACTTACAAAGTTACTCTTACAAAGGAAGAACGAGATCAATTGACCGAAATTACGCGAACCGGAACTCATGCTGCCAGGAAGATTATCCATGCGCTTATTCTACTGAATGTGGATCGAGGCACGTATAATGCAGAACAACAGATCAATGAAGAGGTTTGCAAAGTATTGAAGATCGGAATGAGGACCATTGACCGGGTGAAAAAGCGGTTTGTGGAAGAAGGACTGGAGGCAGCGTTAAAAATGGCACCCACTTCAAGGGAATATGAAAAGTTGGTTGACGGCGACATGGAAGCCCACTTAATTGCTTTGGCTTGTGGTGAACCACCAAAAGGATATGCCCGGTGGTCACTACGATTATTGGCTGACAGGTTGGTTGAACTTCGGATTGCGGATAATATTTCATATGAAACGGTGCGCCGGACGCTAAAAAAAACGAACTTAAACCTTGGAAATCTATCGGTTGGGTCATCCCAGCCAAAGAAAACGGAGAGTTTGTAGCAGCAATGGAAAAAGTTTTGGATGTTTATAGAAGACCTTACAATCCAATGCGCCCGGTGGTTTGCATGGATGAATCGCCTAAACAATTGATTGGTGAAACACGAGTTCCGATTCCTATGAGTAAAGGACATGACCGTAAGTGCGATTATGAATATGAACGTTTAGGGGTTTGTAACATCTTTCTCGCTAATGAACCGCTGGCCGGATTCCGAACGGTGAAAATCACGGAAAAGAAGTGTAAAGTTGACTGGGCTGAGTTTATCAAGGAAATCGCTGATGAGCATTATCCGGAAGCTGACCTAATCACATTGGTCATGGATAACCTTGGAACCCATACTCCAGGTGCATTTTACGAACGCTATGAACCGGCTGAAGCCAAACGGATACTGGATCGGTTTGAATTTGTTTTTACTCCGAAACATGGGAGCTGGCTGGATATGGCTGAGATTGAACTTAACGTATTGAATAATCAATGTTTGGGGCGGAGAATTGACTCAATTGACAAAGTCCGGGAGGAGGTCGAAGCTTGGAAGAAGGCTCGCAATGGGTTCGACAAGAAAATTAACTGGCAGTTCACCAAGGAGAAAGCCCGCATCAAACTGAAAAGACTTTATCCGTCATATGAGAGTTGACATGACACTAGTGATATCATTTAATTAAAATTTGCCGAAGTGTTGATAAATTGAAAAATAAATATTAATATCACTCAATATTTTATTAATAATGAAAATAACGTTTTTTAATAGATATTAAATCAAAATTTATTCATTATGAATAGCATATTTTTAAAACTTGTATTCATTCTTTCTGTTATACAGATCCTTATCTCCTGTAATAAGGATAAGAAAGCACTCGTAACTGAAGTTATAGTTAACTCGTTCCCCGTTGAAAGAAAAATTTACGAGAAAAAACTCGATATTCCAACCTATTTATTCAGGCTTGGAATCGCTGATTCTTTACTAATAATAATAAATAAAGGAAACCCTTACAGGATACATGTATATAATCCTATTAGCGACAAATTAGTTGGAAGCTTTGGCAGTGTCGGAAAGGGACCTGGTGAATTTATTTTCGAACCCATTTATTATAATCAATTCCAGTTTGATCAGGGTGCCTTAAATTTATGGTTTTTTGATATGAACCTAAAACAGTTTAGACTATATAACTTGGAATTGGCCCTTTTAAAAAAGCCTGGTGCAATTAAACAAAAAATTTTACTTAAGAGACAGGTTGCAAGCGAGCATTCCGTCTTCTATATCAATGATACTTGTTTGGCTGGATCTTCAATCTCTCAGAAAGGACAGTTCTACACTTATAATCCAATCAAAGATACAATCATATATTTTAATTGCTACCCACAAGTTGTTGATAAGCGCTATAAACAAAGAGAATTAGACCGAACTTACGAATTCTTTGGGAACTCTCGAATTAATCAAACAAAATCGAAAATTGCCTTAGCTTATTTATATTTTAATCGAATTGATATTTTTAATATTAGGGAAAAGGAAGTTCTATCTATTCATGTGCCATTACAGGGCGAAAATGTAATCACTGATAAAGTGGAAATTAATTCTTTAGAAGCAAAGAAATTGGGTTATTTTGACGTATTTGCAACAGAAAAATATATTTATGCCTTAAAAAATGACTGTTATATTAATGAGATAACATCCGGTAATTATAGATCAGAAATACATATATTCAATTGGTCAGGCAATTCTATTTGTCGGTACTTTTTGGATAGTCCTATTGAATATATTGTAGTTGACGAAAGGAACAAAACATTATATGGTGGTCACATTTATACTGATGGTATAGTTAGTAAATTCGAGTTGGGTCCTGAAATATTATAATATTAATTATTTCATCAAATTTGGTATGCCCCCCTCTCATAATTCGCAACCGGTCTAAAGAAAAGATACCGGGTTTACTTGGTACTTTTTTAAGAACTTTGCCGCGGCTATAAGACTCCCTAAAATTCATACCACTTGTTAAGTTTAAAAACAACGTTTAAATTTACCAGTATGACGAAGAAGAGTAGAACGAAACACAGTGCCGCCTTCAAGGCCAAAGAGGCCATTGAGGCTATAAAGGAAGCCGACAACTGTGTTTGGAAAAACGGGTAAAGAAATGAATGGCCGAAACTGCTTGATATACTCAAAGGTAAAGCAAAATGAAAATTGTGTTTCTGAAAATTGGCAAGCTTGCATAGCAATTTTATTTTAATTATATCTAAATCCGTTTTATGTTTGCAGAGTCTCCTTCGGTACCAATTTGTGGTGCCAAATGAAAATGCATTTGTCAGGTGGTCATTCCCTTAAATTAAAGTACAATTAATCTGGATACATCCGAGTATAACTGTTTCAAATACTCATTGGACATGTCCAAGATTGGTTCATACATAAAAGAATTTAAGTGAATGTTTTCAGGAGTCATCAAATTAACCCGGATTATTCATAAAAATTCATAGAAAAAGGGGACTAAGTTATTAAATAATAGTAAATTAGGGTTGCAAAACCATTAATAACTCAATCCCCAAATATGAGTACTTCAAGATCGGCATTTTACCTGAAAAAACAAAAAATCAGCCTTGATTTTTCTGCACAAAACACCAGTTCCGACGGTGGATTTCTCCTGCTGCACAAATTGATGCGTAAAACAAAGATTATCAATAATTTTAGTAAAGTTCTCCATGATGAGCGGGATCACCGGTATGTGGATTATAGCCTTGAACAGATGATCCAAACCCGAGTTTTGCTTTTGGCTATGGGGTATGAAGATACCAATGATCTTTCATACCTCCGGGAAGACCCTGTTCTTCAGAGCCTTCTTCCGGAGGGAGTTTGCAGCCAATCGACCATGTCCCGCCTGGAGAACAGCTTTCGTATGTCCGAGCTGTATGAGCTGGGTATGTGGTGGATTACCCGCTACGTTCAAAGCCTTCCCTCCGATAAGGAACACGTGATCATTGACGTGGACTGTACCGATGACCCGACGCATGGGAACCAGCAGGGAAGCCTGTTTCACGGATATTACTGGCAATGGATGCTGAATGAACTGTTTTATATTGACGGGGAAACCGGCCAGGTGATTCTTCCGGTTCTTCGCCCCGGGAATGTTAACTCCGGTAAATGGAACCATCGTTTCTTAAGAGCCATCGTTGAGGCATTGCGGACCCGTTTTCCGAATCTCCAGATCGTTATCCGAGCCGACGCCGGGTTCTCCGGTCCGGATTTCTACTCCCTGGTTGAAGAACTTGAGCTGGACTTCTGTCTGGGTGTGGCCAGCAATGACCG
Organism: Porphyromonadaceae bacterium; assembly: GCA_007280905.1. GTDB lineage: Bacteria > Bacteroidota > Bacteroidia > Bacteroidales > UBA12481 > UBA12481. Next base: position 4,521 of record QYQM01000040.1, read on the forward strand.
GCTGAAGGAAGTCGTCCGGCTGCTGCACGATAAGATCGAAGAAGAGTACGCCCGGCATAACAGGCCATTTAAAACCTTTATGGGACCGTTTTCGTATCAGGCTGATTCCTGGCCCTGTCCACAGGATCTGTACGCCAAGGTTGAATCAACCGGTCAAGGGATGAATGTTCGCTTCTTTGCCAGCAACTTTGCCGATGAGAAACCCCTTGAACTGTACCGGGATTTTTATACCCAGCGAGGTGAAGCCGCCGAAAACCGGATCAAGGAGATCAAGAATATGTGTTTCTCCGACCGGTTGAGTTGTCACCGGTTCAGCGCCAACTTCTTCCGGTTGATGCTCAGTTGCCTGGCTTATGAGTTGCTCCGGATAATCCGTGAGCAGATCCAAACGCTCAAACACCCGTTAACACAGCGATGGAGCGTCCAATCCATCCGACTGTATCTGATGAAAGTGGCTGCCCAAGTTCGGGTACGGGTAAAAGCGATTCACTATTCTTTCTCCTCGGCCTTTGCGCAGCAAGAGTTATTCCGGGAAATTCTGCTACGATGCTGACCAGTTAAAACCCTTAGAAATCATAGATATCTGGCAAAAATCCTTCGGGAAGGGAAAACTATTGTCAATAACCCAAAGGAAACGGTTAAAATCGATTGAGAATCAGTTTTTAAGATCACAATAAATCATTGAACTTCGAAAAAAACCATTTCTGTCTAAGAAGAACAGCAAAAAACTCTGGTTTTATCGAGCGAGAATCGGTTTATGAATAATCCGGGTTAAGCCTGATTTTGAATACAATTTAAATGACAGATATTATTCGATCCGTTGCTTAAAGTAGATAAAACGGCCCTAATGAGCAGTCCATTATGGTTTGAATTGAGCAATGTATTCCGGATTCTAAGCAATTGTAAATCTATTGACTAACAAAATTGTTTGAAGGTCCGCAATTGGCTGCTCATGAGGGCCGGAATATCTACTTAATGCATCTGACTGGAATATAAAGATTGAGACTTTCCCATCCTGACCAAAGCGCAGGACCATTACGATCAATCTTCAACATGAACAAATCAGCTCGGTTTTCATCATGAGGCTTGGTGGCTGAAAAGAACCAGGCCTTTTTAAAGGTGTCCCTGAAAGTAAAAATGGTGTCAACTACCATGCCCCCTGAATATACAAAAACATAATCAGCAAACCCCATATAAGTTCCATTGAAGTCGCTATTACCCCCTAATATCAGGTTCTCTGGATTCTTATCCGCATGGGTATCAGCAATCAATTGTTCCCAGTCCTCTTTAGTGGGGATACTCCAGCCCCTGGGACAAAGGGGATGAACATAATCAGTTTCACCGGCCCCGCCCCGGTCAGGAACAGCATCCCTTACAAAATAAAACCGGCCGAAAGTTTCCACGGTAGTTGGATCTTCATTTAGAGGAAGGCTGGGAAACATGATGTATAAAGGTGCCATATCTGAATGGGAATCATCATACTTGTGGTAATCATACTTTAGGTTTTCAGCCATCCACCAGCGCTCACCGATTTTTACAGTTCCGTAATATTGCATATCCCTGCTGTCACGCAGTATACCTGTTTCATTTTCCCAAGGACTCACTAATATCTTTCGGCTATACTTAGAGGTCAATCCCTTGGAATCCATAACCTCGATAGTCAAATTAAAAAAACCTGCCGACAGATATTGGTGAAAAAGTATTTTTTCTGTCGAGTAACCGGTATCCCAGATCTGATCGCCATCAAAGTCCCATCGCACCAATAAATTGCTGGTTGTATCGTGATCATCTGAGGAGTTCCAGGCGTTTAACCGGAACTGGGTCCGGATATTTCCATAGGGAACACTGACATCAAAGTTAGCAATGGGCGGGAAATTTTCCGGGTCCAGGTGAATTGGTTTACCTGTAGTATTGAAAAGACCCCTGGGGTCGGTTACTTTTAAAAGCACCTGCTGATCTGTAACCGTCCTGAACCGGTAAGAGATGCTCGGGGTGTCGGCCGGAAGGGTCCAGCCCTCACCCTCTCCCAATCGCCATGAATATTTAAATACAGGCGAGTCATTTGTCACGTGATGGCTCTTCGAAGCATCGAACAGGATAGTATCACCCACTGCTCCGTTAGTCGGGGTCCAGCTGAAATCGGGTATAATATCCTGATCAACGCTGTTTATAAAGACCTTGGCATATCCAATCGCCCGAAGTCCGGTAGGATCTAATACCTCAACCATTGGCTTAAAATCACCTTCCATTCCAAAAACGTAACTACCAATGGAGAGAGTATCAACTTCGGTATCCCAGAATCCATCACCATTATAATCCCACTTAAATTTCAAGGTGTTCAGTGAATCTTCATCATCGCGCGTCAACCTCGCATCCAATAGAAAATTAGTCAGAAAATGTCCTGTATCAGGAACCATGCGAATAACCGGACGGGGTGCTGATCTGCCCAGTCTGATATTAACATCATAATAAGTTGTGTCGGAGTAACCCTTTGAATTTATTGCGTAGACCGTGACTACATAATGCCCGGGTTTCATGAATCTTTTGGTTTTTAGCGGATCCTTGGATAATTGACTGTCCCAAACCGGGCTCTCACCGAAATTCCACCGGAAAAACAATTTCCCGCCACCGGATGGGTTCACTGTCTGCCGGGCATCAAAGGTAAAATTATCGGTGGTCAGCCCGGTAGGTCCCGGAGTTGTAATAAGTTTGATTTCCGGCTTAATGTCGATCTCATTTTCCTGGCATCCCGGGCAGATAGCCATGAGGCTAAATAAAACACAGATCAGTATATTACAAGAAATTCTCATTGAAAACCGGGGCTTGAGGTAGTTTTCTCACCTGCTTTAATCTCCACACGGGTGACGGAATAACGTATGCCATAACGGCCTCCCGGAAAGCCCGCCCATCCGCAGGAATCTCCCTGCGCGCTGCAGCTGACACCTGCCTGATAATAATAAATCCCAGGAGCCAGATTGAAGGTATAAGCTTGTAATAGGTCGGATGGATTTGCACAATCAAAGAACAGACTCCGGTAAATGCTATCCTCATTATAACCCAAACATAATTCCACTCGATGGATCCTGGAATCCGGAAGGAATTGGATCGGGGGTAGTTTAAAATCGACTTCCAGGATTCCGGTGGTCGGATCTACTGGCGGTTTATCAGTTCCATTCGGGTTATCGTCGCATGAAAACAGGATCATTGCGGATAGTCCGAGAATCAGGCATTTGCCAAATTGTATTATTTTATTCATGAGTTCCAGCCTTTTTAAAATTCAGCAATTTCAATTCCGGATCCGTACAGACGGCATCCTCTGTCAGATAAGAAAATTCCAGATTCTGAACGTATGCCCTTGCTAAAGAAGAAAATAACCCGATCCCATTATCCAGATTAGTATAATCGCTGTTGGTTGTAAAGTCATTGATATCAGAGGTCCGGAGCGAAAGTCCAACCTCTTCACCGCCGGCGATCAGGGTAAATCCCAATCCGACCAGTTCCCGCTCCACATCCGGATTGACCTGAATACTTTGGATCAGCATATCAAAAAACCGTTTTGGGTTGAGTTCCTGTGAAACCAGTTCATTGGGCTCGTCGAGAATAACATTTGGCAAAAGCCATTGAATATGATGGAATGAGGTGCCTTCATCAAGGGTTTCCATGTAATTTAGGGTAAAGATTCCCTGATAAACCCCTCCATGGGCCACAGAAAACCATCTGGCCGTATAACCCCTGTCGCGGGTAATGGTTATAGCTCGGGGGATTTCCGGCTTGGGGTCCTCCGGGACCGGAAAACTGGTTGTTAAAGTTTCCCCGGAAACAACTTTATTAATATCAGGGAAATACACATACAATACATATCGGGTTAATGGTTCTGCTTTAAATTCTGACACGTAAGATTCCTGACCTTGAACCGGGAAAAAGCCGGTATCCTTTGGAAGCATCGTTTTGCTGAAAAGATACGTTTCAACCGGATCATCGCCGGTCCATTTTTCAATATATATTTCGCAAGGCTCACGGATGATCAGGCTGTCGGCCGATGGAGGTTTTCCTGAGTTTTCAGCATCAGACTGATAGGTGCGGCTTATACGAACAAACTGCTGATCAGAGTTCAGGTCCAAAAGACAGTAAACTGCTGGCAGATAGCCCAGGTTGACATGAATATCAATCTCATTGGAGCAGCTGAAACAACTAAAAAGGATAAGATTTATAACCAGTAACTTTTTCATTAGCCCTTTTTGAATTGACTAAGGTTTATAAAAGACATGGGCAAGTTCGGGGGAACATTTAAAGGTAGGCATTTTTAATTATTTCTGATACACCGTATTGAACACCCCATTTTTTCTGAACCCCTGTTAAGCAATAACTCGTTTGAATCATATTGTAATCCCCTAAACCCGGGCTGCAGATATGCCAAAACCGTTGAGGTCCATAAATAAGCTCCATCACCTAGCCCGGAAAAGGCTCCGTCGATATTGACTTGCCCGGCCGGAAAAGCATTAAAACCACTGGCATTTGACCCTCCGCCATGCTGGTTCCATCCAGATACTGATTTCATTTTCAATCCGGCAACGTCTCCCAGATAGTTGTCCAGATTTATCCATTCCGTATGGCTTGGCGCATGCCATCCCGGCGGACAAGCCGTTTTCAGAGCCGTCCAATTGTAGAGTACCCCGTATGTTTTATAATTATCAGTGGCAATTGCAGCTAATGTATCGGTACCTGAATAGCCGTATATGTAATAATTGGACTCCTTGCTGGATAACACAGTCGGAGGACTTACTTCCGGCAGGTAAGCCAGGTTTTCAATCATCCAGAACTGTGATCCGATCTTTTTAAAATTATATACATGCTGATCACGGAGATCAGTAAATTTTCCGCTAAAATTTGTTTTTTGCAGTACCAGGTTGAGCTGGGTCTGCAAGTCATTACAATCAACTGTCGTTGTTAAAGTTGAATAGCTGGCATCACTAGTTGCTTCTTTGGAGGCGACGATTGTTCTTTCACCGAAGGGGATATACCAGAGCCGGTAAAAACCTGACTCGTCGGTGGTTGTTTTAAGTTTGCTTGCCGAACCATCCGGATTCAGGGCAGCAACCTTTACATTGTCAACCAGTAAACCCTCCTGATCCTTGACCGTTCCGGATACTTTCGTGGTAAAATTTACCGAAGTTAGTTCGATGGTGACACTAATGGTATCATTCGCCGGAATCTTAACAACCGATTTTACCGATGAAAAGTCTTGCTTGCCGGCAAATAAAGTATCATCGATAGCAGGGATTCCCGATAGGAAGAACTGACCATTGAGATCACTGGTTGCAGTTTTGCCTCCTATGGAAAGGGTCACATCTGGTATCGGAATCTTGAAATTGGTAAAATTGACCTGCCCCGACACACTCCCCAATTCCGGCTCTCCCAATAGAATTTGAAAAGTCCGGGTAACTTCTTTTGTACCATCCGACACAACAACCGTGATTGAGAATGTTTTTCCGGCACCGGAAACGGGAGATTTCCACTTGACTTCCCTGGTGTTTGTCGATGTCGTAAAGTTGCCGTCATCGGCTTTCCAGAGGTAGGTAAGCAGATCACCGTCCTCGTCGGATGCAAGAACCTTTAACGTAAAGATAGTACCTGCACTCCGGCTTTCCGGACTACAGGTAAGATCGGAGATAACTGGTTTGCGATTTCTTTCACAGGCCAGGACTATAAGAGATAAGAGCAAGAAATAAGCTAATTTTCTCATGGTGGTTTATCTCATTAAGTTAAGCACCAATACATAAAGTTACAACAAAATAATCAGAACGGCATTTCATCTATCGGCTGATATTGCCCATTTGCCAAAATTAGGAGCATTGGTTTTTATCGTTAATGGCTGGTTTGCTATGCATTTAACCGAAAGCCTGCTGCTCATGTAGGTGTCATATCGGAACACTCCGCTACTGGTGTAATAAAGGTACTGGAACCAAGCGTTTGCCCGATCGTTCCCGGAGGCCAACCAGAAGTGGGCATCCTGGCTAGGCGAACAATTTTGGCTAATATGAATTCCGTCTTCTTCCTAACAATTCTCTTTCTAGGTTTATGAAAATTGCTGGACTCTCTAATTTACTTGGTTCAAGTTTGCAGGGGTGGGTTCAAAATCCGATTCACACCATTTGATCCATTTTTGTAAGTACTTGTCTATTACACTGAAATCCTCCCTAATAGGTAGTGAGGCGACTAGGTTTATTTGGTCACCATTTCTATTTACTATTGATAGAAATGGTAATCCTAAGGAGTCTAATTGAGTCCCAAGATTTCCTCCTTTCACCACAAAGTAATTGACCTTATTGAAATAGCCACTTAAATAATTAATATAGAACTCGTTATCACCATTTCCAATTACTACAAATGGAAGCTCATCTCGGTTTTGAAAATTAGCTACAATTTTTTCCAGAATATTCATCACGCAAGTATTGCAAGACAATTCGGAGAACCTCAAAATCAAATTGCCCGAATGCAGTACCGAACCTATTTCAATACTATCCCCATTTGCCTTATATAATAGATTGCGATTCCGAATAGGTTTAACCCAGATTGCAGCTATCCATCCGTAACAAGTTGATAATCTGGTTTTGGATTTTTAAAATATTCGCCAGGGTGCCACACGGATTTTTTCCGGGGGAAAGGTATTAAATCGTATTTGAGTTTGTCGCAAATTTGTCTGA
>QYQM01000059.1 GCA_007280905.1 Porphyromonadaceae bacterium
CCGTGCAATTTTGTCCGATATTATGTTCGGTTACATTTACCTGAACCACATTATCAGCCTTACGGGCCGCGTTTTTTGCATGACACATTGCGCAAAACTCACGGCCTTTCGGAACCCGCATGGGGATGACCGAATCCGTGGAATTGATATGGTCCAGGCCCGGACCGTGGCAGGTTTCGCACGACAGGGATTTATGCACATTCGGCGACTTCAGGTCGGTAATGTCCTGATGACAATCCGCACAGGCTTTCTGGCCTGCATATTTAGGCGTTTTAGCTTGATTCTCAATCAGCGATTGCCCTCTGTAATGACCGAATTCTCCAAACGATTTGGGCACCAAAAAATGTCGGACCACTACGAAAAGCCCTATAAATAGGGCAAAGAGCAATGCAAGCCTTTTAATTTGAGGAGGCATAGCTTTTAAGTTTAAGGATAACATCCAAATATATATATTATTGGATTGTATGTAACTATTGAATTGAGATTCGAATTCAGAATTCAGATTTCCGAAGTTCAAGATTCAAGTATCGTGAAGGTGCAAGGCACAAGGAAAGACTATCCACTGATGACTGAGATTATACAGATGAGTTGAGTAGAGCGAAAATCAGTGATATCAGTGGAATCAGTGGACAATTTTAGGATCTTGGAAGCCGGCCTTCCGGGATGACAAGTGCTTCCGTGTCACGCGTCACGTTTTTGTTTATCATCTAAACAATATCTACTTTTGTATAGTATCTAAACATTATGCAGATGGGAAGTGAAGTCAATGAATTGGTGAGGCTGTTTCTAAGCATTCTTCACATGTTCTCGATGATCGAGAAAAAGCCGTGGAATCTCGGAACGGGCAGCAAGATTTATCTTACTGAGATTCAAACGGTATCCATGATTAGCGAACATCCGGACGTAAACATGACCCGGCTTGCCGACATCATGGGGGTCACCCGCGGTGCCATTTCGCAGATGGTCCGCAAGTTGGTCGCCAAAAAACTGGTAGTTCGCACCAATGCCCGGAATCAGAAGGAAATCAACCTCGGGCTGACTGACTTGGGATGGATGGTGAGTCATGCATACCAAGACAGGATGAAGGAGGTTTTCACTTTTGCCGACGAACTTTACGACTCAGCCACACCAGGCGAAAGGGATTTGGTAAAAAGACTCTTTTTGCGGATCCATAGCAACATGAAAAACAGAATTCAATAATATACAACATTGGGAATATGAGATCGATAGAATTCACTAACCCCAGACTTCAGTCTGGGGAGTACCTACCTGATGCATCCGTGCAGCGTCGAGGGGTCCCTGCCTTCGCGGGGATGGCAAGGGTACTCTTTATTGCCTTTCTGATGGTCTCGCCAACCATTGTGAAAGCCCAGTCGCCCCTCGATGATTACGTCCGTCTGGGGCTTGAGAACAACCTGGCTCTGAAGCAGAAGGAGACCAGTTATCAGAAGAGCCTTGAAGCGCTGAAGGAAGCGAAGGGACTGTTTTTCCCGAATATCACCCTGAATGCCCGGTTTTCAGTGGCAGAGGGCGGCCGTACCATCGATCTGCCGATCGGGGATCTGCTAAACCCGGTTTATGTCACCCTGAACCAGATTCTCCGGGAAAACCGGTTTCCGCAGGTAGATAACCAGTCGTTCCTATTTCTCCGTCCGGAAGAGCAGGAGACAAAAATCCGGATGATTCAACCCGTTTTTAATACGGACATTTATTACAACTCAAAGATCAAGCGAGAGTTGACTGCCACTGAAATGGTCACGGTGCATCAATACCGGCAGGAACTGGTGGCTGAGATCAGGAAGTCATATTATAATGTCGCCATGGCTGATGGGATAGTGAACATGCTGAATGAGACCCGAAAGCTATTGGAAGAGAACATCAGGGTAAATCAAAAGCTGGTTGATAACGGCAAAATCACCATAGATAATCTATTCCGGGCGCAAACCGAAATGAGTAAGTTCGATCAAAAGGTTCAGGTGGCTGCAAAAAACAAGGAAATTGCATCAGCTTATCTTAATTTTCTATTAAACAGATCGTTAACCGAGCCAATCACCTTATCGGAACCGGACATATTACCCGTTTTAGTTGCTGAATCCGATACCTGGCGCGAGTCAGCTCTTACCAACCGGGAAGAATTGAAAAAGATTAATAGTTTCGATAAAATCACAGCCCTGCAAGTGCAGATGAACCAGGCAGGAGCCCTGCCAAACGTGATGATTGTTGCCGATTACGGCATCCAGGGCGAAAAGTATAAGATCAATAAAGATGCTGATTTCGCACAGGCTTCGGCAATCTTAACATGGAACCTGTTTGCCGGTTTCCAGAACCGGGCAAAGATCAGGCAGGCTAAACTGCAGAAAGAGATGCTCGATCAGCAATCGGAGGAGGTACGGAAACAGATCGAACTGCAGGTAATCAATGCGTTGAACGAGCTGAAATCCGCGCAGGCAGGAATCGAATCAGCAACGAGCCAGGTAAAAAGTGCACGTGAAGGATTCCGGCTGGTCAAACGGCGGTACCAAGAGGGCCAGGCAAACCTCATCGAGTTTATCGATGCACGGACGACGCTTACCCAGGCAGAGGAGAATGTGATCATTTCCAGGTATACTTATCTGGCTGATTATGCCGAATTTGAGAAGGTTTGTGCCATAAATAAAATTTGAAAACAGGACGGTATGAAAAGAAATAGTGGTGCTTCGTTAATTGGCCTACGTACAGCGTCACGGGGTCCCGGCCTTCGCCGGGATGACAACGCTTTCGCGGGAATGACAGGGAGCGGTAGTGATTCGAGGGACGGGGTCCCGGCCTTCGCCGGGATGACAATGCTATTGATGGCTGTAGTGATAATGATGATGGCGGGGTGTAAGCCGGCGCCGGTGAAGGAAGCGGTGAAGGTTGAGCCAGTGAAGGTGAGGGTGGCGCCGGTGGTCATTCAGGAGATTAGCCTTCCGGTGCGGTCGGGCGGAATTGTGGCGACCAGCGAGGAGATCAAATTATCTTTCAAAACCGGGGGTATCGTGGCGCGTACCTATGTCAAGGAGGGCGATGCCGTAAAACAGGGGCAACTCCTGGCAGTGCTCAACCTGTCGGAAATCAATGCCCAGGTAAATCAGGCCAAGAACGGGTACGATAAGGCATTGCGTGATTATAACCGTGCGAAAAACCTATATGTCGACAGTGTGGCGACCCTCGAGCAGATGCAAAATGCCGAAACAGCCATGAATGTATCGAAATCGGTATTGGACATAGCTCAGTTTAACCAGTCGCATTCCAAAATTGTGGCTCCCAAAAGCGGGGTAATCCTCCGGCAACTGGTAAAGGGAAATGAGCTCGTTGCTTCGGGATATCCTGTTTATGCGTTGGGAATCAGCGGGAAAAACTGGATCATTCGCACCGCGTTGTCCGACCGGGATATCGTAAAAGTCAATATCGGCGATTCGGCGAGCGTGGTGATCGATGCCTGGCCGGGACAGCCATTCACCGCGGTGGTGAGCCAGATCGATGAATCATCCAACCCGATGACGGGCACGTATGAAACCGAGCTTAAACTCAACGAAAACAAAAACCGGCTGGCTTCGGGATTCATTGCCAATATCGAGATTTTTCCAAGCCGTAAGGTCTCCTATTATCTGATTCCGATGGCTTCAGTAGTGGAAGCTGATGGCCGGGTTGGTTATGTTTATGAAGTTACCCCGACGGGAACCGCCAAAAAAGTGAAGGTAACCATTGCCACTTTGTATGGAGCACAAGCTGCTATTTCCGGCGGCCTCGAAAATGTGAAAGAGGTGGTCAGCGAAGGGGTAGCTTATCTGACCGATGGTATGCCGGTGGATATCAAGAAACAGTGATCCCGATTTGAAATGAAAATATCTGAATTAGCCGTAAAGAACCATCAGTTTACCATAGTGGTATTCCTGATGCTGATACTGGTGGGGGTTTATGCCTATTTAAAAATTCCCCAGGCTGAAGACCCCGACCTGCCTATGCCCATAGTGCCGGTGACCATCCTGTATCCGGGAGCTTCGCCTATTGATATGGAAGAGCTGGTGGTGGATAAACTCGAAAAATCGTTCAGGGAGCTTGAAAATGTCAGGCGGATATGGACCGAAATCAAGGACGGCTTGGCCACTGTGGTGGTTGAGTTTACTGCCGATAGCGATCCGGACAAGAAATATGACGAAGTGGTGCGGCAGGTTCAGACTACCCGGCCTTCCTTGCCGCAGGATCTGTATCTGATAGATATCAGGAAGATTAACGCCGGCGAAACCAGTATTATACAGAGCGCTATTGCCTCCGGAACGGCCTCTTACGATGAATTGAGGACCCAGGCTGAAAACCTGAAAGACCTGATTTCGACGGTACCCGGAGTGAAAAAGGCCGATGCGGTGGCCTACCCGGCTAAGGAATTGCGGGTAGCCGTTGACCTTCCAAAACTATCGCAGCTGCACATTACCATCACCCAGGTAATGAACGCCATCCAGAGTGAGAATGCCAATATTCCCGGGGGAACCTTGGAGATCGGGCCTCAGAAATTCAATATAAAAACCAGCGGCAACTACCGGAGCCTCGATGAAGTGGACCGAACCATTGTAGGTGCCAACATGGGACAGATAGTCTATCTGAAAGATGTGGCAGGCGTAGGTTGGGATGATGAAGATCCAAGATATTTCGGGCGGTTCAACGGTACCCGGGCCGTTTTCATTACCGCCAGTATGATGGATGGACAAAACATCCATGATGTCCGGAACCGCATATATGAACAGTTCGATACCTTCCGGAAGAAACTGCCCGCTTCTATGAAACTCGAAAACGGCTTTGATCAGTCGCTGAACGTGAAAAAGAAGCTCGGCGGTCTTCAGCGGGATTTTCTGTTCGCTATCCTTTTGGTACTCTTAACCTTGCTGCCGCTCGGATTGCGTGCATCGGGAGTGGTGATGGTCGCCATCCCGTTATCGGTATTAATCGGAATTTCCGGGCTCTATTTTCTGGGTTACAGCATCAATCAGCTGAGTATAGTTGGTGCGGTTATCGCTCTTGGTTTATTGGTGGATGATTCCATCGTGGTGGTGGAAAATATATCCAGATGGATCCGGGAAGGATCCAAACCAATGGATGCGGCAATCAGGGGGACCAAACAGATCGGTGCTGCGGTTTTAGGTTGTACGGCAACGCTTCTTTTCGCCTTCTTGCCTTTGATGTTCTTACCGGGAATGCCAGGAAAGTATATACGGATTCTGCCGGTAACCATCTCCCTGATCGTATTGAGTTCACTGTTTGTAGCGCTCACCATTATCCCATTCATTACCAGTAAGATATTCAAAGGCAATGTAGACCCGCGCGGAAATTTAATCCTTCGCGGGTTAAACAAAGTCATCGATTTTACTTATGGCCGGGCCCTTCAATGGTCGCTGCGTAATCCTCTGATAACTATTCTGATAGCATTCATTTTCTTTGGATTTTCGTTGTTTCTGATCAATATTATCGGGTTCAGCCTGTTCCCGAAAGCCGGGATGCAGCAGTTCCTGATTACCATCGAAACACCCAAGGGGAATACCCTCTCGGAAACCGATAAAGCGGTGCGTTTTGCCGAATCGATTGTTGGAAAAAAGAAGGAGATCACCTATTATATGTCTAATATCGGCAAAGGAAATCCGAAGATCTTTTACAATGTTTTTCAGAAAAGTGAACAGACCAACATCGGCGAACTGCTTTGCGAGATGAACCTGAAAAAACAGGACGAGATGACACTGTTCCTTGATAATCTGCGAGATACATTGAGTACTTATGTAAATGCCCGAATTTTTGTCACCGAATTTGAGAACGGTTCAGTGATCGGGGCACCTATTGCTTTACGGCTCGTGGGGGATGATCTGGGTTTGCTCACCAAATATTCAGCAACAATAGATAGTATCATGAAATCCACTCCTGGGACAACCTATGGAAAAAACCCGCTCAGCGAAACCATGACTGACATCCGGATTGCCGTCAATACGGATAAAGCCGGAATGTTTGGAATACCTGGTGTAGAGATCGATAGAACGATAAGGCTTGGACTGGCCGGACTGGAGGTAGGGAAATACCGCGAGGCCAACGGGAAAGAATACTCGATTAAGGTTCGGCTGCCCAAAGATTCATCGAACACGCTTGCCACCCTCGACAAGATCTATGTTTCATCGCTCAGCGGTGCCCAGATCCCATTGTCGCAGCTCGCCCGCATAGAATTTGAAAGCTCACCCACCCTGATTGAGCATTACAACCAGGAGCGGTATAACCTGATATCCTCCTATGTTAAAACCGGATACAACACGGATAGGGTAACCAAGGAAATTCTGGCAAAGATAGATGCCATTAAACTGCCTGAGGGGTTCAAGATTATTCCATCGGGAGAGATTGAAAGCCGGCAGGAGAGTTTCGGAGGCGTGGGGATTGCTATCCTGGTAGCCATTTTCGGCATCTTCGCCATTTTGATTCTTGAATTCAGGACCTTTAAAAGCACGCTCATCGTATTATCGGTAATCCCCCTCGGCATCATGGGAGGTATCGTAGCGCTTTATCTTACAGGGTTCACTTTATCATTTGCCGCTGCGGTTGGTTTCGTGGCCCTGGTAGGTATTGAGATCAAAAACTCGATTTTGCTTGTTGACTTCACCAATCAGCTCAGGCAGCAAGGGGTGGAGCTCAACGAAGCTATCATTAAGGCCGGGGAGATACGTTTTTTGCCGGTCATTCTAACTACGATGACGGCCATCGGCGGCCTTTTGCCGATTGCTTTGGGAGATTCAAACCTTTACTCGCCGCTGGCCTGGGTGATAATCGGGGGATTGGTTACCTCGACGATGCTGGCCAGACTGGTGACGCCGGTGATGTACAAGTTGTTGCCGCCGAAGATAGTGATGCGTGACGCATGATGCGGAAGAGTGACAAGTGACAAGTGACGCGTGAACCGGAAGATGGTGTCATTGAATTTCCCCCGGAGAAGTGTCATCCCGGCGAAGGCCGGGACCCCGTCCCTTACAACGAAAGCCGGCAGGCGGGAGTCCCTTGACGCTACACTGAGTTTCGCTAAATCAGAACTGACAACCGACAACTGATAACCCTTATTTCCTCCCCAACCGCGGTATATGCGAGGTATAGAACCACCTCTTAATCGGACCATGACCTTGTTCTCTGAGGATCCCTTTGACGAATTTCACCATCTCTTTTGATGATTGAAAATTGTCTTTAAAACTCCCATGTTCATAACAGTGGCTGCAAAAAGTTGAGCTCTTTGAGCCGTCCTTTTCCGTGCCGCCCTGCCCCGGATCTTTGTCCATCGGCATGCCGCAGCTCTGACAAAACCCATCAAATCTGCCCATAATAGATTTTTAATTTGTTTAAGTTTTAATCAACATAACCCTTCAAAAGATAACACATTTCATTCTTTAGTCTTCAATCATAATCATCTTTTTTACTTTGAGGCATATGATCCTAATATATAACTTTAGCCTCCTTACAAATCTTCATGAAAATGATGAAAAGAATTACAACATTTTTACTGATTATTCTTCCGGCCTTTCTCGCGAGCTGCGAATTCATATCATTCGAGGAGTATGAGATCCCTCCATATGATGGTGACTTTACCTGGACGAAGGTCACGGGTGATGCTCAGTGGTCGAACCGCCTCGACCATGCTGCCGTGGCCTATAAAAACAAGCTGTGGGTGTTTGGCGGATATAACCCGGGCCAGATGAAGGGCGACACCTATTATGAAGATGTATGGAGCTCCACCAACGGAAAAAACTGGGACCTGGTTCAGTCCAATGCCCCCTGGAAAGGCCGTCGCGGACATACCGTTACGGTTTTTGATGACGGCACCGGTGAAGCAATGTTTCTGATCGGGGGGTTTTCTGTGGATGAAGCCACCGGCTACCGTCAATATAATAACGACGTTTGGAAATCGACCGACGGCGCCAGTTGGGAGCTCATCAAAGAGGGAACCTACCCGACACTCGACTCGCTGTACGACTGGTTTCCCCGGATGAATCATGCTGTGGTGGTGGCCAATAACGATGGGAAAAAATACCTGTACCTGATCGGAGGCAGCACGATGATCGAGGGCCTCGGTGCCCGCTATTCCATGAAATATTTCAATGATGTATGGCGATCGTCCGACGGGATCCATTGGGAAGATATGCACAGTGAAGATTATGGTATCCGGTCGGGTCACGCTGCCACCGTGGATCCGGCAACCGGAACGATTTATGTTCAGGGCGGGATGTACGGGATGATCTTCGTAGGCACAGACAATCAGAGTCAACCCCTGCCCAACTGGCATTGGCTCTGGAGCTCAAAGGACGGCAAACATTGGATTGCTGAAAATAAATCCGACAATTTCAGCTCGGGCTACCTTTTCCGGGCTGAACATCAGATGGCCTTTTACAACAACACCCTTTATGCCTTTCCGGGTTGTACCAACTCTTCGATGCATTTCCATTTTGCCCTGACTGAGTTCGTGACCATGTGGAAATGGGAAGAGGGTAATGTATGGTCGGTCGACTCCAAAGGCTCTGATACAGATGCCCGGTATTCCTATGGTTTCGTAGAGTTCGACCATAAGATCTGGATCCTGGGTGGGGATACCAACAAAAATGGTCCCTCGAATGATGTTTGGTATGCAGAAATCAAGTAAATCCCTGAAAATCATGAAAAAAGTTTATATTTTACTAATAGCGCTGTTGCCATTCATCCCGGTTCACAGCCAAAAAACCAGTCCCCGCTTTTCGTATTCGATTGGATCGTGGGATGCGCAGATCGTGAGTTTCGATCACCTGTACCCAACCTATCTGGCTGATCCTCTGGGGATCAGGCTTGAGGTCTCCATCCAGCACATGCTTTATAGCGACATGGATTTTGAGGATCAAATCAACAAAGGAGGAGGCTATCTGGGCAACTACATGATCAACCCGGGTGTTCGCGCTTCCTTTTTGAAATTCAGCCCGAAAAGTAACCCAAAACTGGGTATTTCCTTTGACCTGGGAGTTACGATTCCCGTGATTATGCGGGCCAGTAACAATGACCTGATTGACGTTGATGGCATCTATTATTTTGCGATTGCGGCCAAACCGACTGAATGGCTCAGCCTGCGATTCTCGAAACACCATATCAGCACCCATATCGGGGATGAATTCTCCTATGGTGATGTAAGCTCGCCCATCGATTTTGACCCGAATATCACCCAGCTGCCGGTCAGAGATGACTTTTTTGTTTCGGCAGCTGCCAGGCCGCTTTGGTTCCTGCACAACCCGCAATGGGATATCTTGCAGGTTTACGGAGATTTCGGGTTCTTTTTGCCCGGAGGTGATTTTATGGGTACCCGTAAGAATAAACCGTATTATGAAGCATACTTCAATTTTCAGGGAGGCGCCGAGCTGGAATACTATTTCAAAAACCGTTTTTTCGGAGGATTCTACAGCGCAGTTAACGTGAGCGCTTACCAGATGAATGCCTATGCGCCAAATATTTCAGTCACCGGAGGATATATCTTCCCGCAGGAACGGAACAGCCGTCGTCTCCGCATCGGCTTCAATTATTACAACGGCCGCAGCCTGAGCAACCAGTTCTATAACCGGAAAGAGAAGTTTATAGCGTTTATTGTGGGGTTCGACATTTAGACAAAGCACTTGTCATCCCGGCCTTCGCCGGGATCTCGTGACGCTACTCCGAGCCTTCGTGCAGCGTGACGTGGCCCCGGCCTTCGCCGGGGTGACAATGCTTCGAGGATCACCTATTTCCGAAAACCCTCCTTAACAACTCACTCGTCCGGGCGTTGATATCGGTCCGGATCAGTTTCTCCTGATCAGCAACTTTGATAAATAATCCCCTTAACGCCTGTTTGGTGACATATTCATCCAGCGTGTAATTGATCTGCTTAACGCTGAGCAGTTTACCGGCAACCGAACCCGCAAACAGGTTCCATTTTTTGGTCAGCTGGTTCCACGATTGGTTTGCCGAAACACCTGCCACAATGGGCTTATCGAGCGAATTCCGGACAGAAGGGCGATAAAGGTTAAATAGCTGGGAGAAAGTCTTTTCGCGCAAATACCCGGTAGCCGCGGTATCGGCCCCGTTTAAAATCTCCCACGCATCGGCTATAGTCATGGAGGTAATTGCATTCACAAAGATTGGAGCGGCCTGTTTAGCAGCATCTTCGGCCGACCGGTTGATCTGCAGGACCACATCCCCGATCAGTTTATCCAGCCCGGGAACCTTTTTCGCGTAGGTAATCAGCTCCTGCGTTTCGGGCGGGGTATTGATCTTTACGATCTGATCGAGATAATAGCCATCGGTGGCATTAAGCTTCTTTACAGCCACATCTGTCCCTACCTTTAAAGCTTCCTTTAAACCCTGGGCAACCTGGTCGGTGGTTAATTTACCGCTTGATTGATCAACTGTTGAAACTACCTGGTTCAGAATATCGCAGGAGGTATTCAGCGCAAGTAACCCGATCAATATCAGAGTTGAAGTATTTCTAATCAATTTCATATCATTATTTTTATTTAAAACAACCCGTTCACTTTAATTGTTTCGCCGGCTTTCATCCGGTATTCTGCTGTCTTGTCAAGGTAACGCACTTTGCAGGTGCCCCCTTTTTTTGAAGTAATTGCAGCATTAACGGGTTTCCCGTTTTTCCAATTCAGATCCACCTCAAATCCGCCGCGGGTACAAAGGCCTTTGACTTCCCCGTTGGGGTATTTGGGCGACAGAGCAGGGAGCAGCACGATTTCTCCGGTATGGCTCTGGATCAGCATCTCCCCGATGGATGCCGTAATTCCGAGGTTTTCGTCAATTTCCCAGAAGGTTTCGAAAAATTTAGATGTCAGATTGGGAAAAACCGCGAGCTTGAAGTGACGGTCAAGCACGGTCTGGGCCATGGAACCGTCATACAGCCGAACCCAGAACCTGGCAGGAAAACTGCCCACCCAGCTTCCGGCATTATAACTTTCCCAGGGTTTACGGTATTCGATCGTCTTGCGGAAAGCTTTTGCCAGCTCAGGTGTTTCCCGGGGTGATATCAGATTTCCCACCGCCAGCCCCCAGCCATGGGCAACCTGACCGCCATGCGGGTCGGCAGCATCCCAGTCGTCCTTCCACTCCTGAAGCTGACCGGTCATTGGGGAAATGCGCATCGGGAGCAGTTTGCCAAGTTTTTGACTAACCTGATCGATGAAACCCTGATCCATTTTCAGAATAGTTGCTGCCTGGATGCAATTGGTAAACAAATCCCGGATGATCTGCATATCCTGGGTGGGACCCATACAGGCCCAGCCCACGGTTCCATCGGACTTTCTATACTGATTTTCAAACGATTCAGCCGGAGAAGTAACCCAATACCCGTCGGCATCCAGTTGCAGGTTATCCAGATAAAACTGTGCAGCGCCTTTGAGGAGCGGATAAACATCGCGCAGATAATCTCCATCGAGCGTAAACTCATAATGCTCCCAAACATGGTGACAGAGCCAGGCTCCGCCAACCTGGTAAATGGCCCATAAACCGGTGCCTCCCACCGGTGATGTCTGACGCCAGATGTCGGCATTATGATGCGCTACCCAGCCACCGGCATGATAAATGTTTTTTGCCGTGCGGCCACCGTCAACGCTCAGTTCTTTGGTCATCTCAATCAGTGGCAGATGGCATTCCGGAAGGTTACCCTGCTCCACCGGCCAGTAATTGATCTGGGCATTGCAATTGAGCGTCCAGTTAGCGCTCCAGGCCGGCTGCAGGTTATCGCTCCAGATCCCCTGCAGGTTGGCCGGCTGGCTCCCCGGACGGGAGCAACTGATCAGGAGATAGCGGCCAAACTGATAATAGAGTGCCGTCAGGCCCGGGTCACTTCCCGGCTGATAATTCTTTATTCTGATGTCCGCCGGTAAGGTATCCGACGGAGAGGATTCCAGGTTGAGGCTTACCCGGCCAAATAATCCCGAAAAATCTTTGATATGCCTGTTTTTAAGTTCGTTAAATGAAACATCCCTCAACTGATTGATCCGGTTGGTACAAATGGCATTGCAATCCTTTCCTTCAGTAAACGGATCCTTCTCAAAACCATTGTAACTCGTGGTACCGGTTAACAGGATCTCCACTTCATCAGCCTTGTTAACAGCCAGTTGTCCATTACTTTCCTCCACCGATCCACCTTTGGTCCGGATCAGCATCCGGATCTGGAACTTCATTCCATGGCCATCGGCATACACCGGATCCTTTTTACCCATATAATGCGCGTAGGCATGCAAAGGGGCCTGTCCGTTCAGAATGATCTCATTTCCACTGAGGCTAACCGTATTATTCAGAAGCGAAGTCAGTTTGGTTTTAAAACTGATCTTTCCCTTTTTCTCTCCTGATAGTTTAATCCCAATAACCTGATCTGGATTTGAGGCAAAAACCTCGCGCTTAATACCATTTCCATCCAATTGATAATCAATCCGAACCACTCCTTCGCTCAGATTCAGTTCGCGCCGGTAATTGGTGATAGAACCCGCCGGATCCCATTTTATTACCATGTCACCCATCGGGAGATAGCATTCGTTATAGGGGCCGAGCATAGTGGAATCGATCAGTTTCTGAGCCTCCGTGTTTCGATCAGCCAACAGTAAGTTCCTGATTCTCTCCAGATATTGATTGGCCGTATGATTCTGTTTATCAGCCGGCTCGCCCGACCATAATGTGGCCTCATTAAGTTTGATAGTATCAGAAGAGATCCCGCCATAAACCATTCCGCCCAGCAATCCATTCCCGATGGGTACTGCCTCGTACCAACTTTCAGCCGGTCGGTTCCAGAAGGCTTTCACATTTGTTTCTGATTGCTTATCGGGTGTGCACGCGGCAACGAAAAAAAGAAGAAGAAGAAGGTTGATGGTTGATTTCATAGACAGAAATTCTATTGACCAAAGCTAATCAGAAAACAGATATCCACCTCATCCCTGGCCTCTCTCCCACACTCGTTCTGCTCATGGGAGAGAGGAGAGTGTTCAACTTCCTGATCCAGAAGAGCCAGTGCGAGCAATACTTGAATCTTCAACTTCAGAATTCAGAATTCTGCATTCGAATCTCTAACCTTCTACTTTTATTCACCCCCCTCACCTCCTCACGACTCTCCCCGCAAATATTCCCAAAAACTTTCCGTTTTCCAACACGGTTTGTCCGTTCAGGATGACCACCTCGATCCCTTCGGCATACCGGTGCGGATCGAGGTAAGTGGCAGGATCATTCACCCGCGAAGGGTCAAAAATCACCAGATCGGCCTTCCATCCCAACCGAACCAGTCCCCTGTCTTTGAGGTCGATAGCAGATGCCGGCAGACCAGTCATTTTATGTACGGCCTGCTCCAGCGTCAGGACTTTATCCTCCCTTACATACTTTCGCAGCACTCGGACCTGACTTCCATAGTTCCGGGGATGCACGCCCTTGTCCTTCGGGTTCACCGCATACCCGTCGGATGAAAACATCACCCAGGGCCGGACCATCTGGAGTTTCAGGTTCTCCTCGTTCATCGTACTGAACGAAATAATGATGTCCTCTCCTTCGGATATGACCAGATCTGCAGCCACATCGAAAGGCGTTGTATTCTGTTCCTTTGCCAGATCGATGAACATCCGGTTCACCAGTTCCGGATTTTTCGGGGCATTCACGATCGAGAAGTAGTTCCACCCTCCTTTGGCCACCCAGTTGGTCTGACCTGTAACCCCCTTTTCAGTCAGCTTTCTTATCGTGTCACGTGAGCCTGCCCCCGCGGAGGCGGGGGTCAAGCCGTCACGAAGAGCCCTCTGCATATCTTTAACAGTCGCTATCTTAAGTTCCTCCGGCGCTAGCAGCACGGTCCACAGCGGTGTCGTGGCTGATTTATCATAGGGATACATATCCGCGGTAATGGTCATTCCCCCGGCTTGTGCATCTTCCACCAGGTGGATCACTTCGGCCATGGCGGGCCAGTTGTTACGTCCGTTGGCCTTCAGATGTGCTATATTCAGCGGCACGCCTGCCTCACGGGAGATCCTTATGGCTTCCTGGGTGGCTGGCACCAGCTCATCCTCCTCGCTGCGTAAGTGGGTGGCATAAATGCCCCCGGTTTCATGCATCACCTTAGCCAGCTCAATGATTTCAGCCGTTTTGGCGTATTTCTGGGGTACATATTGCAAGCCGGTTGAGAGGCCCCAGCTCCCGGTGAGCATAGACTTTTTCAGGAGCTCTTTCATCTTCTGCAACTCTTCGGGTTTTGGAGTCCGGTCGTCCCGACCCATCGCCTGAATGCGCAGCCAGCCGAATCCGGTAAGCGGCAGGGCATTCGTACCAATTCCCTGCGATTCCAGCAGCGCAGCCCATTCCCCGATGTCACCGGTTCCGTCGCCGCAATTTCCGGTTACCACGCTCGTAGTCCCCTGCATCAGGTAATTCAGGTTCCCACGCGTCTCCTTCTGATCCAGTCCTTCATCGCAATGGGTATGGATATCAATAAAACCCGGAGCCACTACTTTGCCTTTGGCATCTATTATCTTTTTGGCTTTCAGGGTGATATCCGGCTCAATCCGGATGATCTTGTCACCCAGTATGCCGATATCAGCCTTAAATCCAATACTCCCGGTACCATCCACTACCGTTGCGTTTTTTATCAGGATATCCAACTCCGGTTTCGGGAAGACATTTTTAAAGATATACCGCTTGATCTCGTCGTCCATTGCACGGTTATTCGTTCCGGTGGTTGTATACCCGATCAGGTATGCCCAGCGGGTATCGGGATCGAAATACAGGTGCGTGTGAAATGCGTTCTGACCACCGCTATGGCCCACAACCTGCAGTCCGTCAATATCTTCCAGGAACCAGGTCAGGCCCATGCCGTAATGCCTGACTTCCAGTGGCACCTCTTCGGGCATCGGGATGGTCTCACGCAACATCTCCTCCAGGCTTTCCCGTTTGAGCACCCACCGGGACTGCTCCGGGTTCATGGTACCCACCAGGAAGGAGATGTACTTTGCCATATCGGTGAACGGGGCCATGAGTCCGCCGTTCGAAACGGTGATACCGGTATTCAGGTTGAAAATCGCAGGTACAAGCGTATCGCCGTTGAGCCAGTAACTCTGGCAAACCCTTGGAAGAAGCTGCGGCGGGGCAAAATCATAGTAGCTATCGGTCATTCCGAGCGGCCGCAGAACGTTCTTCTGCATATAGTACTCGAAATCCTCCAGCGTGATCACCTCGATGATCCGCCCTAAAAGAACGATACCCGGATTGGAATAGCTCCATTTCGAACCGGGCTCAAACTCGATATTGGTATAAGGGAACATCGCCACGAGCTGGTCCCAGGTTTGAGGTTCGTGCGGGTGCCAGGACTGGTCCTTCCATGGCCAGGTGGCCCCGCGCAAACCCGAGCTGTGGTTCAGCAGGGTTTTGATAGTAATGCGGTCGAGCCAACCGTTTGGATCATAGATCTTTCGCAGCTCCGGCAGATATTTCACGGCCGGTTCCTCCAGCTTAAGCAGGCCACGGTCGCGAAGCTGCATGATCGCTATCCCTGTGAAAGTTTTGGTGATTGAAGCCCAATGGTAGATTGATCCCTCATCTACCGGCAGCTGCTTTTCGATATTCGCCATCCCGTAAAAATCCTTCCACACCGGTTGCCCCTCTTTCAGGATGAAAACCGAGCTGCCGGCAATCTTGTTTTTCACCATCTGATCGTGATAAAAGCCCCGGAAAGCATTGTAATCCTGGGCAAACAAGGGCGCTGCAAGGCACACCAAAACTGCAAGATTGAGTTTCGTTTTCATAGCAACAGGTTGAGAGTAAATCACAAATCACAAAATACAAAAAAACCACGGAGACACAGAGAACATGGAGAAACACAGAGAAACGTTCGGTTAAAGGTTTGAAAAAATTTGATAATAAGCTATAACTTAGCGTTAGTATTTAGTTAAGAAGGCGAATACTCATGAAAAATAATGTGTTTTGTGTTTTGTGTTTTGGAGCTTTAATTATTACCCTGATGTTAAGCATTACCTCCTGCAACAAGTCTTCAGCAAGGCTAACAGCAGATATGATTTTGATTAACGGGAATATCCTGGCCGATGCTTCGGAAATGGGGCGTTTTGAGGCTATGGCGGTCAAAGGTGATACTATCCTTGCATTGGGTACCAACCGCGAGATCGAAAAATATCAGGATAAAAATACCAAGGTGATCGATGCTGGCGGAAAGCTTGTGGTGCCGGGTTTTATTGACAGTCATGTCCATTTCCTGCAGGGCGGGATCAGTCTGTCGAGCGTGATGCTGAAGGATGCGAAAACGAAGGAGGAGTTCATCAGCCGGATCCGTGATTTTGCAAAAACGGTAAAGCCGGGCGAATGGATCCTGGAGGGCAACTGGGACCATCAGAACTGGGGCGCAGAGCTGCCGGTACGGGAGTGGATCGATCAGTATACCCCTGATAATCCTTTGTTTGTGAGCCGCAGCGACGGACATATGGCCCTGGCAAATACAGCGGCTCTTAAGGCTGCCGGAGTTAACCGGAACGTAAAAGATATTGAGGGCGGTTCCATTGAGCGATCGGCTGGCGGAGAGCTGACCGGCATTTTCCGGGATAATGCGATGGCGTTGATCAGTAGTCATATCCCCGATTATTCGGCCGACCAGTACGACCGGGGACTCGAAGCGGCCATGAAATACGTGGCTTCCAACGGGGTAACATCGGTTGATCACATGGGGACAATCGCGGATATCGGGGTGTTTCAGCGGGCACTCAAAGCCGGCAGGCTGATCACCCGGATCTACTCCACAGCACTCATCCCCGACTATAAACGGATCCAGGAAAAGATGAAAGAGACCGGTCAGGATGATCGGTGGCTCAAGGCCGGAGGGGCTAAAATCTTTGCCGACGGATCGCTCGGGTCGCATACCGCCGCCTTTGCCGAACCTTATTCCGATGATCCTTCAACATCGGGATTGCTGATGTATGGTGAGAAAAACATGCTGGCACAGGTACTTATGGCCGATTCTGCCGGACTCCAGGTGGTGGTCCACGCTATCGGCGACCGGGCCAATCATTTGGTTCTGAATTTCTACCAGGAGGCCATCCGGAAGAATGGTCCCCGCGACCGCCGCTTCCGGATCGAACATGCCCAGCATCTGTTGCCTTCCGATATACCACGGTTCAAGGAGCTGGGTGTGATTGCGAGCATGCAACCCTGGCACCTCACCGATGACGGTCGATGGGCAGAGAAGTCGATCGGTCCGGAACGTATCAAAACAACCTATTGTTTCCGGTCGCTGCTACATGCCGGTGCCACTCTGGCTTTCGGAAGCGATTGGTATGTGGCACCACCGGTGCCTCTTGAGGGGATACAGGCGGCAGTTACCCGGCAAACGCTCGATGGAGCCAATACCGGTGGGTGGGTTCCGGCAGAAAAAATCACTGTTCAGGAAGCACTGATCGCTTATACGATCAACGGTGCCTATGCTTCATTCGATGAACATAGGAAAGGCACCCTCGAACCCGGTAAACTCGCGGATTTTGTGATCCTCGACCGCGATATTTTTTCCATCCCGCACGAAACCATCAAGGATACGAAGGTGATAATGACGGTGGTTGGCGGGAAAGTAGTATACAACTCGGAGTAAAGTACCTCCCATTGAAGTACCTCCCTTCATAAGAGAGTGGTTGGGGAGGGTACTTTGGGGCAGGGGGAGGTCCGGGATGACAACGCTATCGAGGGTAATTAGTTCGACTGGCGGATGATCTCCTGGTAACGCTTCGCCCCTTGTTTCATCGTCCTCTTTTGAGTAATCATATCCACCGAGTAGAGTCCGAATTTCATATCATATCCCAGCGACCATTCGAAATTATCCATCAGGGTCCAATAGTAATATCCTTTGATATCGTACCCATCTGAAAGTGCTTTGGAAACTGCATAAAGATATTGACTGATAAACAGTTCCCGGCGATCATCCCTGGCATCGGCAATGCCATTTTCGGTGATATAAATAGGAACACCCAATTCAGAAACCGTTTTAATCGCCCGATAAAATCCTTCGGGGTAACTGGCATAATCCATATCGGTTTTGATTTCTCCGGGCAGGAGTTTTGCTTGAAAAGCCTTATCCAGGTTGAATGAAAACTTATAATTATAATGCGAATAGTAATTCAGGCCGATAAAATCCAAGGCTCCTTTAGCCTTCGGATTTTCGTCCATCAGTTTGGCCATGGTCGGCATCACGAAACGATATTTTCCGGTTTTCAGGAAATTCAGCGTGGTTCCGTTGAATACCCCGTCGATCAGGTTGGCAAATACCCAATCACCTAAATGCCATTTACGCCAGGGATCCATCTGGGTCATGTTTTTTACCAGTCCGACCTTCATCTGATCGCCGCCCGGCAAACTTTTGATTTTGTAGTAGGCCTGAACATGAGCTTCCAGGATATTCCGAAGAACCACTGCTGCCAGTTTCGGATCCTTTTTCCCAGGGGGATTGGCCCCCTGAAAATAGCCCTCCACCACGTAAACAGCTGGCTCATTGATCGTACACCACAATTTCACCCGATCCCTGAGGGCCAAATACACCACCTCGGTAAACCGGATAAAATCGGCCACATTTTCCTTCTTTTCGAAAGCCCCTTTTTTCTCGAACCAGATCGGGTTCGTAAAATGATGAAGGGTAACCATCGGAACGATACCATTGGCAATCAGCGAATCACACACATCCTGATAGTGTTTGATGGCCATAGAATCGAACACTCCCTCCTGCGGTTCGATCCGGCTCCACTCCACCGAAAACCGGTAAGATTTTACTCCGAGTTCTTTCATCAATCCGATATCCTGACTGTACCGGTTCCAGTGATCGCAGGCAATTCCGGATTTTTGTCCACCGGCGATCCGTGGATTGCCTTTTTCATCCACGGCACTTTCCCATAAGTACCACTGGTTGTTCGTGTTATAGCCTTCCACCTGATGAGCGGAAGTAGCCACACCCCAGAGAAAATCTTTGGGGTAGGATATTTTATGGGTATCTATTTTTGACCGATCCCATTTCAATTGCGGCCGGGAAATCTGAAAAATAATACAGGGTACGAACCAAGCCAGGATCAGAAAGGAGAGGATCGCGAAAATGATTTTGAGAGATTTTGGTTTCATAGTTGCAAGTTGCTGGTTTCAGGGTACAAGTTAGGGAATCTTTAACCTAATTAATTCATCCGAATTTCATAAAACCACTAGTATCATTTATTAAATTTCGGGATGAACCATCATTATTAATATGACTCATTCAAAAGCAATAACCGCCTGTTTAACAGCGTTCATTGTTAGAAGCCTTTTGTTTTTCAGCCTGTTTGGTCAGAACGTACCTGATAAAATCGCGGGGTTTGTCCTCGATGCCACTACAAAAGTGGGGATTCCGGGCTCTTTACGGTTGGCGACAGCTTGTTGCTGTTTGATTTTGCGAAATTTTCAATTATAAGATTTTCGAAAGATGGTACCCAAACCGGAGAGACTCCCATGCGGGTTGTGTTCAATAACGACTGGGAAAGCAGGATGCACCGCGATCCGGTGGCAGGCCGGTTTTACCTCGAATTTCTTAATGGCCAGTTATCCTACCTGATTGAATTGAATTCGAAAACCGGGGATGAAGTGCGGAAAATCCCGGTCCCGAGGTATAAGCACATCGATCATATCAACATCGTGAATGACCGGATTTATTTTCTCCATCAGCCTGATATCGGTGACAAAGGAAAGAAGTTGTATTATATTGATATTTAACGCTTAACCGAGGCTATTCCCCTGCTTCATGACCATTAGGTCGTTATATTCAGGATTGTATATATAATATATATGATGCCTCTTTGTGAAGTCAAGTTTTTTAAATGGAATCCGTATGAAAACAATTGTAACTGCAACGAGAAAGAAAAAGATAATTGAGTTAAGCCCGGAAACAGAAAAACGTTTGAGAATCATCGCGGTAAATGAAGGCTATAACCTTAAATCCTACATTGAAAATGTATTGGATGAAATAGCTGCCGGAGATGAGCTTTTAATAGCCCTTTCTAAGGTACAAGAGACGAATGAACTTTTGACTGAATCGGAGAAAATCAGGTTTATTAAATCCCTCTCTGAATGAACATTGAAATCTCAAAAGCCTTTGTCATATAATGGATCCTCTGCAGTAATGAAAAGAGCTTTACCAAGGGGAAAAATATCACTGCCGGTTAACAGGAATTACCGCCCTTTCATCTGAATATTATATTTTCCCTTGGCATTCTCTGCAGCAACGGTAACGGTCCACTTGCCAATATATGCAGATTCTTCTTCACCTTCAAACTTCAATGTCTGGTACCAGTTGACATTGGCCAGAGGTGAAAGGATATATTCATTGAAAACTGATCCGTCGGGTTTCTTGATGGTGATCACTACCTTGCCGGAATCGATGGAACCGTTGACGTTGAGATTCATGCCGGTAGCATCTTTATTAACTTCATAATTAAAATCGGCTGAGATGGTTTCGCCGGCCAGATCTTTTTGGATTTCCAATGCATCCTGATCCGAAAATAACGAGTAAACTCCTCCCTTGAATTCGGGGATATCGATTTTAACATCAGGTGCCACGAAAGAGATCGGGTCGGTACCTTTGAATTCAAATTTAGGGGTTTTGTAGTAGTAATGGAATTTCTTTCCGTTGATGTTTTTCAGAACTTCCATTTCGATTTCCCTCTTCTCCTTAATCTGGTCCATCTTTTCAGAATTGTTCTCCCTGAATACGCTCATCTGCTCTTCCATTTGCCTTTTATGATCCTGAATGGCTTCGCGCTGTTCCTGCATTGCCTCGCGCTGCTGATCCATGGCCTGTTCCCTTTGAACCATAACCTCTTCCTTAATCTTTTCGATATCTTCCATATCCGCCGGTGGAGCAATTTGTGCGAAAGCATGGAATTCCCCGCCGTTCAGTTTCTCAAGTTTTTTATTTTGCTTTTCAATCTTCCGCATGAGCCGGTTGATCTTCTTCTCATTGCGGTCCTGTGCCATTATTGTCACCGGGCCTGCCAGAAAAATAGCCAATAACAAAGACACAATAATTTTTGCTTTCATTTTGATCAGTTTAGTTATAACTGTAAAAATACGACTGATTCAGAGCATGTAGCGTTAATGTCGTGTTAATGGAAGGTTAATGGATCGCTTGTACTCGCTAATTGGGGTTTCACCCTATATTATCTGCCCTGAAAGGCTTGAATTGCTTTTGATTTTTTTGAACCCTTCCAGGATTCCGGTAAGGAAGATGGTCAATAGTGACAGACGGTTCAACTATTTTGATCTCAAATCCCTGTTTATCCATATCTTCTGATATTGCAACACTTAAGGCTGTCAGATCGGAATTCATGGTTCGGTAATGCGCATAATACTCCATCGTGGGTCCATCGATGATGGAATCAACAATCCGGACATCCAATTTCTTTCCAATGCTTATCCCGTAGCTGAAGTCACCGAATTCTTCCTCTACAAGGCCAGTAAGATCAGCATATCCATATATGAAATCCGATGCGGGAACCAGGTGCTTTCGCAAAATAGCGTCCATGTCTCTTTGCATGCTGATCTGATTAAACTTTTTTAAATTTATGGAATCCAAGTAATATAATCCAAACCGATGAAACTAATAAAAAATCTTGCCGGCTTGTCTCTTCTGATCCTGCTTCTGACCCATTGCAGCGGACTCAGCGAATTACCCGCCTCCTGGGGAAATAATCCCGCATCTCCGGATGTTAAGCCGACAGGATTTAATCCTGATAGTAAAACGGGATGGATGTGTTATAACGACAGCACCCATCTCTATTTCGCCTTTAGCTTTTTTGATCCACGGGTTCAAACCCGGATTCTCCGTTCCGGCATGACTGTTTTCATTGATACAACAGGCAAAATGAAAGAGGGTTGCTTTGTACGGTTTCCATTGATCAACCGGGAAGTAATATCCGGTGGTCAAGCCGGCCAGAAACTTCAGCCCCGGCAAGGTGCTTCAGGCCGGGGTCAGCGCACCAGCACCGACCTTCTGCTCGATCAGGCGCAGTCGTTCGAATTACAATGGCAAAAGGGTAAGGTCGTAATCCGGGTAAATCCTTCCCTCGATAGAACCGATTTCAAAACCTCTATCGGGCTCGATACAACCCATGCCCTGAACATTGTGATTGGCGTGCCCCTCAAACTAATCCATCCTGCCGGGTTGCCAGCACTGGATAAAATGGTTATCGGCCTGCGATTCGGTGAATCTCCTGCCGGTTCTGAGATGAGTTCCCGGCCCCAGATGGCAGGCAATCAGCAATCTGTATTAGGCGGCAGCAGTGCCGGAATAGGCGGAGGTGGCGGCGGCGAACGGCCTGGCATGAATAACACTCCAATTGAATTCTGGTATAAGACGAAGCTAGCTAAGAAATAGAAGGCTCAAGGCGCAAGAGAAGGCAAAAGGCTCAGGGCGCAAGGCGCAAGAGAAGGCAAAAGGCTCAGGGCGCAAGGCGCAAGTAAGTTTGAAGAAAAAGAATCAAGGATTAAATTGTCCACAGATGCCGCTGATAGTACTGATTTTCGCTGTTACCATCCGTGTAATCAGTGTTATCAGTGGATAGTTTTTCCTTGAGCCTTGAGCCTTGAGCCTTGAGCCTTGAGCCTTGAGCCTTGAGCCTTCTATTTGATCCAGTCTTCCATCACCTTCTTCTGTAATCCGGTGGGATTTTCCAGCGGGGTTATCCTGAAGCTCTTTTTGTTTATCGATTTATCCAGATGTGTTATCGCCGGTTCCTGAGGGGTCAGATCGATATTCAGGCCTGCATACCCTAAATATTTCGAGTAATCGACCGGATTTGTGGTATATACGTATTCGAAGAATTCGGCCAGCGAACAACCGGCTGCCTTTTCACAAGCTTCACGGAATTCCTGATCAGAAAAGCCACGATTTTTCGATTTATTATATACCTGATACAGAGTGCGCATCACATCATCAAGCGAATTCACATTTTGCGATTCATACCGGATCTTAAGATCGAGCAGCATGGTTAGTGTAGCGCCCTTGTTGTAATAGTTTATCGTAACGCTTTGCGAGTTTTCATTGCGGTTGAAGAAAAGCATCCAGGTATCGCGGCTCGCTAACGCCACCGACTGAAACTCATGACCCACAATGTTTTCGTGCGTACCGATGGTCTTGGCAGCATTTTCCAGAAATCCATCGCGTGTGAGGAACCCCGCCCGGTTGAGGATGATCTCTTCATAATATACCGTGCCCCCTTCCGAAAACCAGAGCATGTTGGTGATGCACTCACGATCATAATCGAATGGTCCGAGCACAATCGGCCGGATTGATTTTACATTGTACAAATGGAAAAATTCATGAGCAAAAAAACCGAGAAGACCTCTGTCCTTATCGCTGCCCTGATAATTAGACACATCAGCAAAAACCGCCATCGAATTCAAATGCTCAAGTCCGCCCTGGCCTTTGTCCATGATGATAAAAGTATAGTGTTTGTAAGGAATCTCACCGATGATCGAGGTGCCAGCCTCCACGATCCGTTTCAGATCGGCCGTCAGCTTTTCGCGGTCACAGGTTCCCGGTTTCTCAATAGCAATGGAGTGCGGAATCCCTTTAAATTCAAAGGTCAGCACCTCCTGATTTCCCACCAGAACCGGGCAATCATACAAACGGTCGAAATCGGGGGCGGTAAAGGTATTGGCAACGCCTTTCACCGGATCCAGACCGGTGGAAACCTGCTTCCATTCACTATACGGCTTGATAGTCACGGTTACCGGATGGTTCAGCTTGCCGTCGACATGCATGAAAATCCCGGTTGATGAGATGAATCCCCGGTTTTCTGCCAGGTAGGGCTCAGCAACGGAGGTTCGGTTAGCAAATACATAATAACTGACTATCAAAGTCTTAACCCCTGCAGTAGTAATGTGCCAGGTGTTTTTAGCTGTCTTCCCGAATACCAGCGGCTTGCCAGATGCATCAGTGGAATTGAATTCCACCACATTCTTTGCCAGATCGAGAATCATGTAATACCCCGGTGTCCAGGCCGGCATCTTAAGATCGACCGACTCTGCAGTAATTCCATCATACCGTAGCTCCACATGATAATAGTGACTGGCCGGCTGTTCCATCGAAACCGTATAGGTTATCTTGCTCTCCGGCACCTGTGCGAAGTTAATCCCGCTTGCGAGAAGAAGAGTAACGATCAGGACTGGTGAGAAATAGAGCGGTTTTTTCATTTTTTAACAGGATTGGATTTACCTCGATAAAGGTAG
>QYQM01000161.1 GCA_007280905.1 Porphyromonadaceae bacterium
AGCCTACCGAGATAATGTCAAGTCTATAAAATCTTACAAACTGAAAGGTGAGCAGCTGGTCGATTACTTCATTGATGTAAAAGGTTATCAAGCATTTGTGGGATACTGGAACGACAAGCTGTCGGATTTATAATAATTTAAAGTGTCCTCTTTCTCTGTTTGAGCTTGGTCTGGCACATTTTCGAAGTCGGAAACATTAAACCTTTAATCATTAAGATTTTGATCAATTTTTTAGAAAAATCTTGATATTAGAAAACAATGCATTATCCTTGTTCTAATTCGTGTATACGAAGGTGGAAGGACGTAAGAGCCTTTGCCCCGGAAACGGGGTTTTTTCTTTTAAGGTAGTAGCTTAAGCCCATACCCATCAATCCGATTAATATGCCTGAATATTTTTGGTTTGATCACTTCCAGTATCTGGTCATTAAAAGTCGGCCGGTCATCATCTTTTAGTCCAAAGAATTTAAGTGAATACCGGTAGAGGGGGTAAGCCAAAAGATCGGCTACTTGAAGTCCGGCAACATTGGCTATTTTTTATCGGATCTTCAGCTCCTTGCTTGTTATCGTTTCGTCGATATCGCTTGGTTGTATCCAATCCGTTCCGGATGCAAAAATCTTCCGGTAAGAGTCTTTCAGACGCATGTCCTCCTTACCACCTCGAGACTCAAACATCATATCTCCTGACTGTCCAGGTTCTTTGAGCCTAAGGTGATAACGTTCAAACATTATTGCCATGCAGTAATGATATGGATCATACCTCCAGGTTTCATAACGTCTTTGATGTTCGAGCTTATCAATCAGCACAGTAATAGTTCGAAACTGCCATTTTCTTAGCAAATCCAAGTAATCTTGATTAAAAGAGGCCTCAATCCCAGGATCATTCAGCTGTTTAAAAGGGTACTTCTTATTGACCATTTCCTTACGATGAAAAACAACCGGTTCATCGGGATGGGATTCAAAATATTTACCCTTTAGAGCTTCAATATCTGGCGTTAGAGTGGTTTTTACATAATCCAAATCGAATACTACCCCGGTCAGGCATAAAAAACGACGATTTGGATCCGCTGAGCTGACAACATCATTATTACCAACTTCATCAATGTAAATCCGGTACTTCATCAGTTTACAGCTTTAAAAATTTAAGTCAGAATATCAAAAATAGAATGTCTTTACTGAATACTGGCTTTTTAGCGAAGTAATTTACCGGGATATGAAATTTCAGCTTGTATCATCAACTTTTTGGGGTCCCTTTTTCAAGCTGAGGTGAAAAAGATCTCCGGCTGAACCAGGTTCTGTACTAAGAGATTGGAGGTTCTGTACTGAGGATTCCGGAACTTGCAGAAATGATTGGCGTTACAACTCGAACCATTGAAAGCAACAAAAAAATGTCGGGGTAAATAATGCTGAAATTGACGCGAGTGCCATAGCTGGTGCCCAAGCTGAGACTTTTAATGAAAACGAAATAGAAGTGCTTAAAACATCTAAACTGCCTAACACCCGGCCGGCAGACAATATTATTCTTTAAAAGAAGCCCCGGCAGAAACTGTGAAGTAAAACGTGAAGAAAACTGGGGAGAAAAGTTCGGTGAGAGGTTCGGAGAAAATTATTGGACTTGACGTAGCGAACATATTTTTTACCATTTCGGAGCTGGAAAAAATGGTCGGTGCCTAAGTCAGGCAGCCCGCTATTTCGCTTTTCTCTTGGCCTCACTATCCTGAATTGCAGCCTCCAAAGATGATTTTGATATTAACTCAGGAAAACGGGGCCCAAGTTGTAGCTCTATATTACTAAAATAGTGATCTGCCATCTCCCAGGTAATCATGTTGTGCTTGAGGCTCACAAATCTTTCAATCGATTGACTTACATAGAAAACCAGCATCTTATTGGCTTCTTCAAGTTTCTCCACTTTATTATTGTCTGGCAGCTCTTCATCACTGACCAGGGCACAAGGTGAAACTTCTAAGACTTCAGCTATCCTTTTCAATGTTGAGTATCTGATATTCTCGGACTTGAGGGAGGTATGCAAACTTTGCCTGTGAGAGTCCATTAAGTTCGCCAGATCGGTAAATGCCATTCCCTTTTGAATAAGAATGTGTTTAACTCTTTCCAGTAGTGAGTTAATCTCGAAGAGAGAATCAGTAGCATTCAGGTTTCGCCCCAAGTCAGATTGAAAAACATACTTTCTTAATCCAGGTCAACCATAAGTCACTTGGGCCAGCCATAAATGTGGATGATTTGGATAAAATCCCAATGCGAACGCGTGAAGAGATAGTTGCCAATCTTTTTCAAGAGATTACCAAAGAAGAGGCGCAACAAATGCTGGACTCCTGACCTTGCCAGGAATGATAGCTTTATACCATAATCGCGAAATGGATTACATTCACTCCACGTAAAATTCGCATCGCCAGATGCGAAATCAGGACTCGAAACGCAAGAAAAGATCAAGCCTTTTAATCTTAAAAGGTTAGCCCAAACTATCAGAAATTCGGAATCGGTGGTACTCACCAACGAGATTCATGGTCACACACACCGGTATTTATTCCATGATAGGGGTTAAAATGGGGGTCCGGGCGCTTGAATATTTCAATGTCGGTGTCAATAATCTCGAAGTTGTTTCATACGCCGGAAGCGAACCACCATTGAGTTGTCTGAATGATGGAATACAAATCAGCACCGGTGCAACCATCGGTCAGGGACTGATTAAGGTTGACAAAACCGTTCTCACCATCCCGACGGTTATATTTGTCTTTAACGGTAAAAAAATCAGGATCGAACTTAAAAAGGAGATTGCGGAACGCATTGAGGCAGACATCAGCAAGGGTGTTCAACAATTTGGGATGTCGGACAAATACTGGGCTTATGTCGAGGAATTGGCTTATCAGTACTGGCAAGAACTGGGCCGGCATGTCATTTTTAATTTTTCTTTCTGAAAATTACAAGCCTAAAAATAGCATTCCTAACCCGCAGACGAATATTGTACCTCCTGCCAATGCGTGAGAATAACGTTCGATTTTTTTCATTGGTAAAAATTTGAAACCATAAGAAGCAGCAGTTACCAAAACAATCATGGTAGAAATAGTAATTAGGCTGAAAAGACCGGTAACAATAATCATTTCCAGATAATTATGTTTGGCTGCAGGATACATCACAATGGGAATAAGGGGTTCACAAGGCCCGAAAATAAAAATGGTAAATAAAATCCAGGGAGTAATGTTCGCTTTTTTAGTGCTTTCATGGATATGCACATGTTCGTTATGATGTGTATGTTCATGCTCGTGAAAACTCTCGTTGCTATGAAAATGCAAATGCTGATGAGATTTGTTTTTATATGCCTTTCGTATTCCCCATAACATGTATATAAGTCCGAAGGAAGTAAAAAGATAGGTTACTATGCTGCCACGCACTCCTTCAAATAATTCAAGCTTCTCAACAGCTATGCCTAGCGCAATTCCGATAAATCCCAATAACACAGAACTTCCAACATGGCCAACACCGCATAGCGCAGTGAACCAAATTGTTTTTTTCATCTTCCAGTTTCGTGCTTTTGAAATCACAATAAAAGGAAGGTAATGATCCGGCCCGGTAAGCGTGTGTATTAATGCCAGAGAGGCTGCTGTTGCTACTAAAATTATAAATTCATTTGTCATAATGCATATTCCGCTTTAAAGTGTATCACCCTGATCATGATTGATTCATGGTTTAAATTTATTCTTTTTTATCAGATTTACTCTTCCTCAAAGATTCCCCTTTGAGTTCAATGCGATGGGCATTTTCTGCCAATCTATCCATAATTGCATCGGCCATGGTGTACTCTTTATAAGGTTAAGTTACACATAAAGTGTCTCTTAATTTATCCCTTAAAGAGTCCAGATTGGTCTGAAGACGTACAATGACTTGATTAGTTTGATGATAGTTCACTTACTTCAAAAATTGCAAATTTATTATCACCTGTATCGATGGTCATTAGACGAACCTCAAATAGAGAGTCATTCTTACCTTTATACCTAAGAACATCTCCAATTCTCATTGATTCAACACGCTCAATTTCACAACCTCGTTGACCAACGGTAACACTAATAGTAAGACCCCACTCAGAATATCGGATATTTTCAGGTGAAATACCTTCACATGCTGAAACAAAAAGATCAAATTCACTGATGATCTCAGTTGCATTTCTTTCAACCTTTACCAAAGATGTCGTCGTTTCCTTTTTCATATGTGATGAAAGTTATTTTAACTCAAATATACGAACTTCACAAGGATCAGATTTAAAAGAATGATTCAACGGTCTTCTCCCATCTTTGGGTGTCGCCTCCCACCCATCTTTTCGTTTGGAAGGAAACGGATCAGGATATCCCTAACAGGTTGCTCTCCAGCAGAGCCCATTTCCGTTTCTCCTGATGAAACAAAGATAAAATCACTTTCCGAATTTCAACTAAGAAAGTGACGTTGGTGGTCCAAAGATTGGGGAGTATTAAAATCAGCCATGATGTATTCCTTTATGGCTACTTGCAAGATTCATGGGGTCAATCCGCAGAAATGGCTGGAGTGGGTTCTGACAAGACTCCCCGGCTGTAAAATGAGTGAGATCGACTCGTTGCTGCCGGCCCGCTACAAAGCCACCCTGGCCGAAGGGCCACCGGGATCCGATCAACAAACCGGGTGGACCTCAACTCCTGCATGATGGGGTCGGCATAACCAGGCAATTTAAACTATCTATCAACCTTGGCCTATATGTACCAGGCCGAATGCTTACAATTATTTTATCCCACCCCCCTTCAAAAGAGACAAGAATAGTAACTATACCAAACCAACTGTTCGTGGAAGTCATTCTCGGGATAAGGATTCCAACCAAACAAAAGGAAGAAATAATTAGCATATGCAAGTCACGAAACATTCCAGTATTTCAGTCCTACCCTGTTCCATTTAAATTCGAAATTTCGTTTGATCAAATTGCCTAACCATTCATAAGGCATCTGAAATGAAAATCCATTACCACCTCGCTTCCATACTGTATCAATTACTGTATCAACCTACGAAAAACGACCTACAATTTTTATCTTGTAAGTCGTTGATTTTTAGCAGTGAGACATACTGGATTCGAACCAGTGACCTCTTGCCTGTCAAGCAAGCGCTCTGAACCAGCTGAGCTAATATCCCGGAGGTGGGTGTGGGTGTGAGGGTGGGTGTGGGTGTGAGGGTACAATATTAGGAAATTTCGGGTTACCAGGCAAATAGCCGGTTCTGGCTTTTATTCCTTTTTACTAACTTGCGGGCCTAATTTTTTTGTTATGAAACGAATGGCTTTTTTATTAACCGTATTCATTACTCTCGGTATGCTAACTGAAAATCTGGCTCAATCCACCAATGTCCTCATGAAGACCTCCATGGGCAATATCACCTTGGTTCTCTATGATGATACTCCTATCCATAGAGATAATCTCATCGCCCTCATCAAAAAGAATTTCTACGATGGCGTCCTCTTCCACCGCGTAATTCCCGGATTTATGATCCAGGGCGGCGACCTCGGCACGAGAGCTGTCAATCCCGGGCAACAGCTCGGTACCATTCCTGCTGAATTCCGTCCGAACCATTACCACAAAAAAGGCGCGCTGGCTGCTGCCCGCACCGGTGGCCCGGGGAACCCCCAAATGGCTTCGTCCGGATCGCAATTCTATATCGTGGTCGGAAAACCCTGTTCGGTAGCCGAACTCACTCAGATGGAGCAGGCCCCGAATAATCCGCACCCGAAATTCACCGAGGAACAAAAGAAAATCTATACCACCATCGGCGGTACCCCGCATCTCGATTACACGTATACCGTTTATGGTGAAGTCACCAAAGGCCTCGATGTGGTCGATAAAATCGCACTGGTCGAACGTGATATGACCACCAACCGGCCGAAGGTCGACGTAAAGATAATTTCCGTTACGCTG
The DNA here is from genome assembly GCA_007280905.1 of Porphyromonadaceae bacterium. GTDB lineage: Bacteria > Bacteroidota > Bacteroidia > Bacteroidales > UBA12481 > UBA12481. The sequence goes on from QYQM01000161.1 coordinate 5,937, forward strand.
GTGAAATAACCGTAGAGACGCATAATTGCGTCTTTAACACCGATAACCGATAACGATTTTGTAAAAGCAATGATTGAGAAAATTAAACGGCTGGTTGCAGAAGTGGCAGCCTTCGAAACCGATAGCTCCGAGGTTGCCGAAGAGTTCCGGGTGCGCTTGTTTGGGAAAAAAGGCGAAATCACCGTGCTTTTTGAACAGTTCAAGGAAGTTCCTGTCCAGGATAAAAGGGTAATCGGACAGGAATTGAATGTACTCAAGACTTTGGCTATCAGCAAATTAAAGGATATCCAGGAGAAGTTTAAAAAGAGCTTCAAGGTGGATCTCTCCCTCGACCTTACGCTTCCCGGAGATCCGATGCCGCTGGGTTCGCGTCACCCGGTTTCGCTCGTCAAAAATCAGATCATCGATATTTTCAGCCGCCTGGGATTCACCATCTCTACCGGTCCGGAGATTGAGGACGACTGGCATGTTTTTTCGGCCCTGAATTTCCCGCCGGAACACCCGGCCCGCGATATGCAGGATACCTTTTTTATCGAGCAGGATCCTGATATTCTCCTCCGTACCCACACTTCCCCCGTGCAGGTGAGGGTGATGGAAAAACAGAAACCGCCAATCCGGACCATCAGCCCGGGACGGGTATTCCGCAACGAAGCCATCTCGGCCCGCTCCCACTGTATTTTTCACCAGGTGGAAGGACTCTATATCGACCGGAGGGTATCATTCGCCGATCTGAAACAAACTTTGCTGTTCTTTTCGAAGGAGATGTTCGGCCAGGATACCCGCATCCGCCTGAGGCCCTCGTTCTTCCCTTTCACCGAACCTTCGGCTGAAATGGACGTCTCCTGCACCCTATGCGGCGGAAAAGGATGCAACGTGTGTAAATACACCGGCTGGCTTGAGATCCTTGGCTGCGGAATGGTCGACCCGAACGTCCTCGACAACGTCGGCATCGACAGTCAGGAATTCACCGGATTTGCCTTTGGCATGGGGATCGAACGGATTGCCCTCCTCAAATTCGGGATCAAGGACATCAGGCTTCTCTTTGAGAACGACGTGCGGTTTTTGCGGCAGTTCACCAGCGCGCTGTAATTAACGATCGGGTTAAGCCCCCTAACCTGAAGGCTGGGGTTAATAAACTTCCTTCGATAGACTTCATTAACCCCAGGCTTCAGCCTGGGGCTTTTTGCCTCAGCCCCGTTTGGCCCGGGACCGCCATCAGCGAGGCGCAGTCGGGCAGATCACTTTATGACAATCTCGTAACTGATCTTAACCGCCCGCTTGAGGGTGCCAGCTACCCCGCAGTACTTCTCCTGGGAGAGATCGACCGCCTTTTGCAGTTTTTCGGGATCGAGGTCTTTGCCTTTAAATACGTAGATCAGGTGGATAGCCTCGTAATGCTTAGGATGCTCGTCGGTGATGGAACCCTTCAGGATGATTTCCAGCGATTCTACTTCCTGCCGCATCTTCCGGGCCAGTGAGATCACATCCATCCCGGTGCAGCCTCCCAATGAGGCCATCAGCAAAGGCTTGGGTGTGGGGCCCTGATGCTGCCCGCCCGATGCCGGTGCGGCATCCATCATCACCTTATAGTCATCAATCTGAGCTTCAAAGGCCATGTTGCCTTTCCATACCACTGATATCTGTTTTTCCATTTCCGCTTTTTCGGGTAATATACAACGATTTCACTGAATTGTTGAACATAGCTATTAAGCTACATAATTATAAACCGCTTGTCGAAATTATTTATATTTGCCAAAATGAAAAGCATTCCACATGTTCCGATTTGTGACGACTGCATAAATAAAGGTCATTCTATCTTCAAGGATCTGACCCCAGAACAGCTCGACTCGGTCCATTATGGCAAAGGGTGCAGCGTATACAAGAGAGGCAACATCATTTACCATGAAGGCCACCGTATCAATGGATTCTATTGCGTTCAGGCCGGCATCATCAAGATTTACAAAACCGGCATCGACGGCAAAGAACAGATTATCCGTTTTGCCAAAACCGGAGATATCATCGGATTTCGGTCCGTTCTCAGCAAAGAACTTGCCTGCACCACAGCCAAAGTAATTGAAGATTCGGTACTCTGTTTCATCCCTTCTGAAAACCTTTTCCAGCTGGTTAAAGAAAATGCTGCCTTCTCCATGCTGCTCATGCAACTCACCTGCCGGGAACTCGGGGAAGCCAATAATTTCATCACCGATATCGCCCAGAAAACGGTCAGGGAACGTTTAGCGGAAATCCTTCTGATTCTGATGGAAACCTTTGGTCTCGATGAAAACAAGGTCCTTCAGATATCACTTACCCGGGAAGAAATGGCCAATATGGTTGGCACCGCCACCGAATCGGTGATCCGCCTGCTCAGTGAGTTCAATCTGGATAAACTGATCGAGCTCCATGGCCGGAAAATCAGTTTGCTCGACATACCCAGTCTGCGGAAAATAGCCAATATGTAAAATCAGATGTTAGACAACCTGGAAATTCTCGATTCGATCCGCCTGAATTTCAGTCCCACAGGTTTGTTCATCATGAACCTGACCATGGCGTTCATCATGTTTGGCATTGCGCTGGATCTCAATTACAAACAATTCCGGGAGGTAATCGCTCAGCCTAAATCGCTGATTATTGGACTGATATCCCAATTTGTGTTGCTTCCGGCCGTCACCTTTCTGCTGGTTAAACTCATCAATCCATCACCGGCCGTAGCGCTCGGAATGATTCTGGTGGCTGCTTGTCCGGGCGGGATTGTGAGTAATTTTATCTCTTCGCTCGCCAAAGCCAACGTGGCACTTTCAGTCAGCATGACTGCCGTCGCCACGATCGCTGCAATCATCTTCACACCAGCCAATTTTGCCCTCTGGGGATCTTTATATATCAGATCCTCACCCCTCCTCCGCCCTCTTGAAATTGACCCGGTACAAATGTTTATCACCGTATTTATCCTGATGGGAATCCCCATCACTTTCGGAATCCTGTATACCCGGTATTTCCCGGTAATGGCTAAAAAAATTCTAAAACCGATCCGGATATTTTCTTTCCTGGTCTTTATCGCATTCATCGTTTTGGCATTTGCCAATAATTTCGATCATTTTCTGAACTACGTCCCCCCGATTTTTATGATTGTTCTCATTCATAATGCATTAGGACTATTCACGGGGTGGTCGTTCGCCAAAATCATGAAGCGGCCCATCAAAGATATTCACGCCATCTCCCTCGAAACCGGTATCCAGAATTCCGCGCTCGGACTCATCCTGATATTCAATCCAAAAATCTTTCCACCGGATCTCGATTTGGGTGGAATGGCATTTATCGCTGCCTGGTGGGGTATCTGGCACATCATATCCGGTTTGATCCTGGCCGGATTCTGGTCGCAACGGCCCGCTCCACAAGTTACCTGATTCCTTTAATCCTGTTTCCATGAAAAAAGTTGAAAAATTCTCGTTAGGCTATTATGTTGGACGATTCTGGATCAATTTCAGTTTTAAGCATATTTATTATCGCCGTACCGAAATCCGCGGTCGACATAAATTCCGCCCAAACGATCCGCTCCTGTTTGCCCCCAATCATCAGAACGCGCTGATGGATGCACTGGTGTTTGTGACCACACTTCAGCAGGAACCTATCTTCCTGGCCAGGGCCGATATCTTTAAAAGTAAATTCATTACCAGGATATTGAACTTCCTCAAGATGATGCCGGTTTACCGTATCCGTGACGGGTTTGAAAATCTCCAGAAAAACCAGGAAGTTTTTAACCGCTGCACCGAAATACTGCGCACCGGACACTCGTTATGCTTGTTTCCTGAAGGCAACCATAGCGATAAACGATTTTTCAGACCCCTGAAAAAAGGCCTTGCGCGGATTGCCTTTGAAGCTGAAAATCAGTGCGATTTCAAACTGGGGCTCAAGATTGTCCCTACCGGGATTGACTATTCGAGTTATGAGAACGTGAGAGGCCGGCTTACCGTCAGTTATGCCGATCCGATAACCATCACCGACCTTAAGGATCTGTTCCGCGATGACCCGCAGAAAGCCATGAAAGAGCTGAACAACCGGATCCGCGTCAATATTGAGCCTCACATGATTGAGATTCCTTGGGAGGATATCTATTTTATGGTGATGGATTTACGGATCATTTATGGCCGGCGGTTCCGTCAACTGAAAAATCTTCCCGGCAAAACCCTCTTCGATAAATTCGACGGTGACAAGGCAATGATCCAATTGATCGGCAGCAAGCGGGAGAGCCATCGGGAAGTTATCAATCAGTTGAACAGTCTGGTTATGGAATACTGGAAACTGCTGAAGAAATATAATTTCCGCGATCATATTCCGGCACGTGCCCCATACGGTTTTATCAGATTATTTTTGAATACCCTCGCTATAGCCATCGGATTGCCCCTGCATATTTATGCCCTGATCAACAATTATCACCTGTTCCGCATTCCTGGCTGGCTTTCACGCACTCTCTTTAAAGATCCTCAATTCCGGTCTACCGGGGCATACGTGATCAGTATGGCGTTCATGATGCCCCTCTGCTATGGATTGCAGACGCTCATTGTCGGACTGATATTTAAAACCTGGTGTATCTGGCTGGCCTATCTGCTCACACTTCTGCCGGCAGGGTTATACATGCTTCACTACATGTTCGAAAACCGGAAATGGCTCTCCCGGATCCGGTTCACCCGGATGCTCCGGAAAAAAGATCCTGATGCACTGAGGATCATGCAATTGAGGGAGGTGATTGTTAATAGAATGGATGAGCTGGTACACTCAGACTCGGAGTAGCGTGACGGGGTCCCGGTCTGCAGGCATTCGTTGTTAGCGACGGGGTCCCCGCCTGCGCGGGGATGACACCTCTGTCGGGGGTAATTCAGTGACGCTTTTGGTGGCTTACGTGGTCAGCGACGGGGTCCCCGCCTGCGCGGGGATGACACGGCTCCAATTAAAAATAAAGATAGGGGGGGTTAGAGTGTGGGTGTGAGATCGTTCCAAAGCGGGTTTGATTTTTTAATCAGGTTATCTTTCCATTCGCGGTTCCATTTTTTCAACTGCTTCTCTCGCAAAATCGCATCTTCCACAAAATCAAAGGATTCGAAGTAAACCAGTTTGCTGACATTATACTTCCAGTTAAATCCCTGATTTAAATGCTCTTGATGCTCTCGCACTCTTCGCTGTATATCATTGGTTATTCGGACATAAAGGATCCGGTTATTTTCGGATGCCATGATGTAAACGAAAAACAATTTGGTTTTCATTTTCCCTCTTTGGTTAATAGATGCTAAAACGCAACCAAAAAGGAAATTTTTCTACTATTCTTTCCCTTCGGAGCCGTGTCATCCCTGCGCAGGCGGGGACCCCGTCGCTGACCACGTAAGCCACCAAAAGCGTCACTGAATTACCCCCGACAGATGTGTCATCCCCGCGCAGGCGGGGACCCCGTCCCTGACCACGTAAGCCACCAAAAGCGTCACTGAATTACCCCCGACAGAGGTGTCATCCCCGCGCAGGCGGGGACCCCGTCCCTGACCACGTAAGCCACCAAAAGCGTCACTGAATTACCCCCGACAGAGGTGTCATC
>QYQM01000152.1 GCA_007280905.1 Porphyromonadaceae bacterium
GTGTTCAAATCCTGCATGGACCAGTGCGACCTCGTACTGGTTCCTTACCGGTATACCGAATCGTCGAGCGGCATTGCCGGGCATGCGATTGCTGCCGGAAAGCCTTTGCTGGGGGTGAGAAAGGGCTTGCTGGGCGAAATGATTGCGGAGCACGGAACGGGGATTTTTATTGACGAGAGCAGTCCGGCTTGCATTGCAGAAGGGTTGAAAAGGGCATTGTCTGATGATTTAACCGGCAAAACTTCATTGAGATTTCTGCAGATGCACACGAAAGAGGCCTTCGCCGAAAATTTAATTGCTTCCATTACCCGGTAAACTGATGGAAATCTTCCTGGTACTATTTTTGCTATCCGGCCAGTTTAAGGCATTCCTGCAGTTTTTTGGTTTGCAGTTGCCGGTGGATATCACTGTTTTGACTGCAGCTATCGTACTGGGGATAACCATTTATAAACTGCTGAAAAAGAATAGTTTTATCACCCTGAATATTTCTTTTTTCAGTATCGGCCTCTTGCTGCTTTTTTATTCCTGGATGATTTTCAGCCTGTTTTACTCGGCTTCAGAGGAATACAGCACAGAGAAGACCTTCTACTTTCTGCTCAATATAACTGCTTTTTCGGTCCCGTTTTTTTTCAAAGAATTCAATATCCGTCTGTTTATCAAGGCCTTTACAGTGGGCATCATTATTTTGGCCATTGGGTTGCTGCCATTTCAATATTTTGATCTGCTGGGAAGTTCGACTGAATTGGAAAAAGGGGGTACATTTTCCGCGATCGGGGGGTTGTACCTCACCCTTTCGGAGTATTTGGGACTGATTGTCATATTGTTCATGACTAAAAAAGAGGAGGTGGTTTTTACAAAGAGGTTGGATGTTGTGGTTGTTGTGATGGTTGTGTTTGTTATGATGTTGTTAGGAGCGAGGGGACCGGTTATTTTTGCATTGATTGTTTATGCTCTATACTATTTGAATTCCATTCATGTCATAAAGTTTACCGTCAAAAAGAAAACAATATGGTGGATGGTCATGGGTGCGGTCTTTTTGCTGGTTGCCATTGTTCTCATGACCCGTTTTGAGGCTACAGAAACACTGCTGAACCGGTCGATATACCGGTTTACCTCCCTGGTTAAAAGCGCACTGTTCGGAGAAAGCCAGGATCATTCTGCTCATGTGAGGATTCTGCTGATGCAGCAAGCGATGGAAGGGATATTTCAAAACATCGGTTCATTTTTTTTCGGGTATGGGATCGGCAGTTTCGGTATCATTTCCCAGGGTTTTGATATTCGCCTGTATCCGCACAACATGATCCTGGAAATCTGGTTTGAACTGGGATTGATCGGTCTGGCGCTCTTCCTGGCGTGGATCGTGTTCGTTCTATCAGAGCTCCGCCGGTTGCCCAACAGGTTCATCACCTATTGGCTTCTGCTGTATATTTTTTTGAATCTCATGAAATCAAGTTCCTTGATTGACATCCGCACCGAGTTTGCCATCTTTGCGCTCTTTACGGTGCAAAACTTCCTGACTTCAAAGGAGAAGGAACCGGCAATAGCATGAGGGATATTCTTCATATCATCAACGGATACTGCGGGAACAAAGTCTATCGAAACCTGGTGACTATCCTGGATTCTTTGGGAATCAGGCAGTGGGTTTACATTCCGATCCGTTCCCTGAAAGACCAATCCCTGTTCCGGAATTTCGAATTAAAAAACACGGTATATTGCTATTCCCATATTATTAAATCTCTATCCGACCGGCTCTTCTTTTTTCGTAAGATCAGGAAAATCAACCGGGATATTGAGAGAAATGAGAATTTTTCCCCGGGCATGCTGATTCATGCCCATACTCTTTTCAGCGATGGCGGCGTGGCTCTGAGCCTGCACCGGAAACATAAGATGGAATACCTGGTGGCTGTCCGGAATACCGATGTCAACTTTTTCTATAAATATTTTTTCTTCCTCAGGGGCTATGGAGAAATGATCCTGCTTGAGGCCAAACAGGTGATTTTTCTATCTCCCGGATATCAGGAAACTGTGTTGAAGAAATATGTTAAAGCCGGGAACCGGGAGAAGATCGAACGGAAATCAAGGGTTATTCCCAATGGGATTGATCCGTTCTGGCAGGATCATATTTTTCAGCGAAACCATGTGAATCCTCAGAATATCAGACTGCTATATGTTGGGGAGATCCGGAGAAATAAGAATCTTCACACTACGATTAAGGCAGTGGGAATTATGAGGGAACACGGGTGGAATGTAAGGTTATGGGTTGTGGGTTATGGGTTAAACGACGAGCAAGGATATGCAGCCGTGATAAGAAAGCTTTGTGATTCATTGCCTTACGTTGATGCGATCGATCAGGTTCATGACCACGGGGCGTTGATGCAGTATTACCGTGGTTCGGACATTTTCATTATGCCATCCTTTACCGAGACTTTCGGACTGGTTTATGCGGAGGCTATGTCGCAGGGATTACCCCTGATTTATTCGAAGGGACAGGGGATCGATGGCTATTTCGGGGATGGGGAAGCTGGTTATGCGATTGATCCGCGTGATCCTGAGGATATTGCCGTGAAGGTTCAAGAGATACTTCAACACTATTTGAAACTTTCGAATTTTTGTTCCAGTCAGGCCGGGCAATTTAGCTGGGAACGCATCGGAGCCATTTACAAAAGCTTGTACGAAACATGAAAGACTTGTATATCAATGAAATAGATAAACAGGATCCCGCGTATCAGGCACTGATTCAGGAAAAGGGAAGCGTCTTCAATGATCCGGTATGGCTCAGCCTGTTCGGCAACCGGTTGAGATTGTACGGGATTCATGATCATGATTCATTGCGGGGTGCATTCTCCTTGTATCACACCCATATTTACGGATTGAGCTACATCAAGAATCCCGTCACCACTCCGCACTGCGGGCTTATCTATTTTAATGAAACCGGAAACCGGTACAAGCGGAATTCTCAGGAAAAAGCCATTCACGCCTGTATCGCTGATTTTTTAAAGACACTAAAACCGGCTATCATCCAGTTTAATCTGCCTCCTGAAGTGACTGATGTACAGCCTTATCTGTGGAAGGGATTTAAAGTTTCGCCCACCTACACCTACCGATTAGATTTAAGGAGGGATATGGAAGAAATCGTCAGCCAGTTCGACGGGAAACTGAGGTCCGACATCGGCAAAGCTCAAAAAGATAAAATCAGGGTAGAAAGGACAGAAAACTTGTCGATTATCAGGGATTTGTGTAAGAAGAGTTTTGACCGGCAGAAAAAAACCATTCCTTATGAGTTGATAGACAGGATACTGGATCGCTTTGCCACGCCTGATAATTCTTTCGCGTTTATTGCCCGTTCCGGAGATCAACCCTGTGCGGCCGCTCTTTGTGTGTACGATGCAACAACCGCTTATTACATTCTCGGTGGATATGATCCGGATAACCGGCAGAGGGGGGCAGCTGCCTATGCAATACGGTCTGCTATTGAGTATGCCAGGGAGAAAGGATTAAGCACCTTTGATTTTGAAGGCTCCATGATCCCGGCTATTGAAGGCTTCTTCAGGGGGTTCGGAGGGGAGTTGACGGTAAAGTATGCGGTGCACAGAGCAAAGCTTCCCATAGAGATGGTGCTGAAGTTGGTGAAGAGGGAGGTGTATTAGGAGTTGTGATTGTTGTGATTGTTGTGATAGTTATGATTGTTGTGATTGTTATGATTGTTGTGATTGTTGTAGGTTGCAGGTTGCAAGTTTCGCCAAAAAAATTTGGAAACAAATGTATTCCCATCGAACAGGATTAACCGCTCAGTGAGAGGTGTATTTTTTGAAGGCAAGGAACTCTATCCAAATTCGGGATTCAGAGAAAAAAATCACATTCAAATTTGCGTCAGAAATCCAAATTGTATCAAAGGTTATTTCTTACCAAGAAATGTTAATAATAAATTTCTCAGGGTCTAATTCAAGATAACATTCGAATGACGGATAAAACCTTTTCAATCCGGTTCGAACCTTTTCCATAGTGAATTGCCAGTTAATCTTCTTATTAAACCCATTATGGAACTGGGAGAGAGGCGTGGTGATATGAAAGTAATTGTTACCCATGATGTTGACCACCTCTATTCCACAGAACACCTGTTCGATGGGATTCTGCTGAAATACGCTTTCAGAGTAGTAATGGAACGGCTGGGAGGGATGTTATCGACCCGGGAGTTCATGTTTCGATTGGGGGATCTATTCCGGAAAACCTGGCATCATGTGGATGAGGTGATGGATTTTGATGAAGCTAATGGGATACCTTCAACATTCTTTTTTGCCATGAACAAGGGTGTTGGGCTAAATTACGATTATCATTCGGCGTTGCCGGTGATTCAGCGGGTGATCAGCAGGGGATTTGATTGCGGGGTTCATGGCATCGAGTTTGAAGACCGGAACCAGATTGAGGCTGAATATCAGCGTTTTAAGATCCTGATTGGAAAGTCTGATTTTGGCATCAGAATGCATTATCTCAGAAGGAATGAAGGAACGTTGGAGAAATTGAATCAGGCAGGTTATCTGTTTGATTCATCCGAATTTACGTTCAAAACTCCCTATAAAATCGGAGCTATGTGGGAATTTCCCCTGCATATTATGGATTCGAATGAGTTTTATGAAGGAAAATCCTGGCAAACTGAAAAAAGGGAACTGATCATAGAAAAAACAAAAGACAGGATAGCTAAATTAGCCGAAAAGAATTATCCTTACTTAACCCTGCTATTTCATGACCGGTACTTCTGTTCCTCTTATGAATCCTATAAACTCTGGTACAAGGAGATTATACAATATTTGAAAGATAACGGGCATCAGTTTTCCAGTTTTAAAGAAGTATTACACGAACTTGAATCATAATATACTTATCCTAAAAAGCAATTTTATTAAATGAAAATTCTGATTATCAATCACTATGTCGGTTCAAATAAATTCGGAATGGATTACAGGCAGTATTACCTCGCTAAGGAGTGGGTTAATCAACATCACGAGGTAACTATTCTGGGAGCTGATTATTCACATCTTAGAATAAATCAACCTAAAGTTTCCAGGGACTTAGCGACGGAAGGAATACATGGAATAAAATATATATGGATAAAAACACCAAAATATCGGTTATCCGGAATTAGAAGGATAATAAATATGCTCACTTTTATAATGAAATTGGTGTATTATTATAAAAAAATTGCAAAAAGGGTTTCACCTGATGCTGTAATTGCAGCCTCTACCTATGTGTTGGATATTTATCCGGCATATCTGATTGCTAAAAGAAGTAATGCGAAACTGGTTTATGAGTTGCATGATATGTGGCCTTTGACCCCTATGATTATTGGAGGTTATTCCAAATACCATCCATTTATTTGGTTTATTAAAAAAGCGGAAAATTTTGCCTGCAGGAACAGTAATTGTTATATTTCTTTTTTAAGGAATGCCAAAGATTATCTTATTCAACATGGGCTAAAAGAAGAAAAATTCGTGTATGTACCCAATGGTTATTCCGAAGATCAATTATTCTCAGATCCTATACCTATTCCTGAGGAGCATAAAGAATTATTACAAAGGTTAAAGAAAGAAGCAAGAATTATAGTTGGTTATGCCGGGGGTCATGCCTGGTCTAATGCTTTGGGAAGTTTAATCTTAGCATCAAAATTGTTTTCCAATAATCACCATCTCGCATTCGTATTAGTAGGTAATGGCTCACGGAAAACCGAATTGATGAGAATGGCCAATCAACAAAGTCAAAGCAATATCTTTTTTCTACCACCTGTTTCTAAAGCTGCAATACCCACCTTATTAAATGAATGTGACATTTTGTATGCCGGAGGGGTAAGCAGCATCCTGCATAGTTTCGGAACCTCCTTCAATAAAGTCACCGACTACATGCTTGCCGGAAAACCGATTATTTTTGCGGTTGATGAATTAAACAGTTTGGTTGAGAGGGTAGGTTGCGGCCTTCAGGTTCCTGCGGAAAATGTTGATGAAATTGCTAAAGCCATAGAGTTCTTGTATAATCTTTCATCGGCTGAAAGAAAGGACATGGGAATTAAAGGGAAAGAATACGCAGTAAAAGAATTGCCTTTTTCTACCATTGCGCATAAAATAGTCCAAGCCATTCATGATTGTTAAACGGGTTTTTGATTTTACTGCATCGCTGGCCGGACTCATTATTCTGAGTCCGGTTTTGCTTTTAACCGGGATATTGATCCGGATTGTCATGCCGGGAGGACCGGTACTATTCAGACAAAAGCGGGTAGGCAGGCATGGAAAGCTATTTACACTGATGAAGTTCAGGACCATGGACCCGAGTAATGGGGGAAATTCGATAACGGTCAGCGGTGAACACAGGATAACTCCGGTGGGCAGGATCCTTCGCAAGTTCAAGCTCGATGAACTTCCGGGCCTTTGGAATGTATTGAAGGGTGAAATGAGCCTGGTGGGTCCCCGCCCGGATGTACCGGGTTATGCCGACAAGCTCAGCGGGCCGGACCGCCGGCTGCTCAATATCAGGCCTGGTCTTACCGGACCTGCCACGCTTAAATACGCTGATGAAGAGGAGCTTTTGGCTCAGCAGGATGATCCGGTCCGATTCAATGATGAAGTCATCTTTCCAGACAAGGTCCGGATCAATTTGAATTACATGGACAACTGGTCGTTCCGGCTCGATATCAAAATACTCTTTCGCACTCTCCTGGGCAAAAAGATGAAGGAGCCGTGGGCCCTGTAAATTGAAAAGAAACTATTACTTTGCAAAACAGAAAATGGGTACAATGAAATATATATGGCTCTCCACGCCCCACATGTCGGGCCAGGAGATGAAATACATAGAAGAAGCTTTCAGGAAAAACCATGTTTTTCCAAATGGAACAAATGTTGATGGTTTTGAGGGAGATTTAAAAAAGTTTACGGGTGCCGGTTATGTCAGTTGCGTTTCATCGGGAACTGCAGCTATACATTTGGCTTTGATCGCATTAGGTGTTGAGCAGGGGGACGAGGTCATTTGTTCCAGTTTTACCTTCTCTGCATCGGCCAATCCCATAGTATATCAGAAAGCACTTCCCGTATTCATTGATTCCGAACGTGACACCTGGAACTTGCAACCTGCAACCCTCGAATTCGCCATCAAAGACCGGATAAAAAAGGGCAAAAAGCCCAAAGCCATCATTGCTGTTCATCTTTACGGCATGCCGGCCCGGATGGACGAGCTCATGGATATTGCCAATCAGTTTGAAATACCAGTAATTGAAGATGCAGCTGAAGCGATTGGTTCCAGATTTAATGGTAAAGTTTGTGGAACAATCGGAGAGATTGGCATTCTTTCTTTCAATGGTAACAAAATAATTACCACTTCGGGGGGCGGTGCGTTAATTTCAAATAAGCAAAAATATTGCCAAAAGGCAAAATATTTAGGTACACAAGCTCGGGAAGATTTGCCACATTATGAGCATTCTGAGATCGGGTACAATTACCGGATGAGCAATATTTGCGCCGGAATCGGGAGGGGCCAGATGGAAGTGCTAAACGAGCGGATTCAAAAGCGCCGGGAAAATTTCTTTTTTTATAAAGAGGCCCTGAAAGATCTGCCCGGAATTACCTTCCTGGAAGAGCCGGATGAACGCTTTTTCTCAAACCATTGGCTCACAGCTATTTTGGTGGATCCCGGAAAAACAGGCGGAGTTACGCGCGAGCATATCCGGCTGGAATTTGAAAAACTCAAAATCGAAAGCCGGCCTGTCTGGAAGCCCATGCACCTGCAGCCGGTTTTTAAAGAGTGCCCTGCCTATGTGGATGGCACTTCGGAGCGGCTGTTTAATCTGGGATTGTGTTTACCATCAAGCACCTGTATTACGGACGAGGAGCGCAGTTTTGTAGAAGAGTCGTTGCGGAAAATAATCACCGGCCAACGTAGAGACGCATAATTATGCGCCTCTACATGTATCGTTGAAACATTATTTGTTTATAAAAATGCGATCATATATTAAAACATTGGTTTTAATTGTGCTGGCTTCTGTTCCGGCCTTGTGCCCCGGACAGACATTGCCAGTGGGGACGGCTGTCCTGGAAGAAGCTTTTAGAAGAGGTCAACTGGCGGGTGAAAAGGATTCCACGATCTCTTTTTGCATACGGCCCCTCTTTCCGGATAGTTCATTTCCACAGGGCAAGCCATTTAAATTCAAGATTTTGCCGGTAACTATCCTGACTCAATATACCACCCATCATCCTTTCAGCCTTAATGACGGAGCCATGATTCCTGCAAAAGGGTTTGGGACCATGGCAAGTGCGGGGGTATACGCAAAAATAGGCCCTCTGAGCATTCAATTCAGACCGGAATTTGTATATGCTGAAAACAAACCTTTTGATGGTTTTCCTGAGGCGCATCCGGTAGCGGTTTGGTCGGCATACTATGAGTTCAACGCGAATATTGACCTGCCTGAGCGATTCGGAGACATACCGTATACGAGATTTTTTTGGGGCCAAAGCAGCATCCGGCTTAATTTAGGACCTGCTTCCATAGGTCTTTCCAATGAGAATCTCTGGTGGGGTCCGGGGTTTCGCAACTCCTTGCTGATGAGCAACACGACGCCCGGCTTTACCCATTTGACCTTAAACACCACCCGCCCGGTAAAAACCCCCATCGGTTCATTTGAAGCCCAGCTCATTGCAGGCCGGCTGGAATCTTCCGGATATTACCTCCCGGTTCCGGATACCAACAATCCGGGCTATCGGAGTTATTATATGCAGCCCAAACCCACCGACTGGCGTTATCTGAACGGAGTTGTGTTCACCTGGCAGCCCAGATGGGTACACGGACTATTTCTGGGAGCCACCCGGGTTTTCGAGGTTTACCGTAAGGACATGGGCACTAAGTTTAGTGATTATCTTCCGGTCATTTTACCACTCAGCAAGGAGCGATCGGGTGAGCAGGTATCGGAGGACTCGAAATCAAACCAGATTGCCTCGGTTTTCCTGCGCTGGTTATGGCAAAAGGAACGGGCTGAAATCTATGTCGAATTTGGTCGCGATGATCATGCCTGGAATCTACGGGATTTCTTTCTGGAACCGGAACATTCATCAGCCTGGATTGCAGGCTTCAGAAAAATGATACCGATTAATCATAAGCCGGAGCAATATATTCAGGTAGCTGTCGAACTAACCCATTTGGAAAATTCCCGCGTCGGTATGTTGTACCGGACATCTGGTCCCTGGTATTTACATTCAGTGGTTAAACAGGGTTATACCCAAATGGGACAGTTGCTTGGAGCCGGGATTGGACCTGGGAGTAATTTGCAAACGCTTGACGTTTCATGGGTTAAACAGTTATCGGTTATCGGTCTTCGGTTGGAACGATATGTTCACAACAATGATTTTCATTATTTGGCCATTCATGATATCCGGGCACACTGGGTGGATTTTATTGTTTCGCTGATCGGCCAATATGAGTATCGGAATTTCCTTTTTTCTACGCAATTGAATGGGATTACCTGCTTTAATTATGAACACCTTTATGAATCCATTCCCGCAAATTCAACGGAATGGTGGAATCCGGGCAGGAAAGTCTTTAATTTTCAAGCACAGGTGGGGATTACTTATCGGTTTAACTAAGATTTCGCGGTTAGGGACCCCGTCCCTAACCGCGGCATTCCCCATAAGAGCGCTCGTTTCACGCTTCACGCTTCACGAAAAAATGAAAAAGTACCTGAGCAACCTAACCTACGTCCTCAGCAATATCCTCTTTACCATTGCGGGCTTTGCCTGGGCGACGAGGATATTAGGGCCGGTGTTGATCGGGAAAGCGCAGTTTGTGCTGACCTTTGCGCAATATTTTATCCTGATTGCCGCTCTCGGGATCCCGATTTATGGAGTGGTGGAGGTTGCCAAAGCGGTCGGGGACAAGAACCGGCTGAGCAAACTTTTTTCTGAACTGGTTTTGATTAACCTGCTGACTACCGGGTTTATGCTTCTTTGTTACCTGGTAATCATTTCAGTATTTGGCCGGTTTCAGGAGGATTTCACGCTCTTTTTAATTGGAGGCGGACTCGTCCTGATCAGTTTTACCACGATCGAATGGTTCTACACCGGATCGGAGCAATTCCGGTTTTTAGCCATCCGGTCGATTGTGATCAAATCGGCTTCCCTGGTTGCCCTGATTGTTTTTGTCAGGACGGTAGATGATCTGTTAATCTATTTGATCATTAACGTTTTAACCATCCTTTCTACCAACATTTGGTATCTTTTCAATTTACGCGGCAAGATCACCTTCTGGTTCCGGAATCTTGACTTGAAAAGACATATTCCGGCACTCTTGGTACTGTTCAGTACTACTCTGACCATCAGCTTTTATACAGTTGTCGACGTCTTACTGGTTGGTTTTCTGGCGGACGACAGGGAGGTTGGCCTCTATTCGGCCGCCATCAAACTGAATAAAATGGTGATTCCGATCATTGGCTCCCTGGCGACGGTGCTGATCCCCGGCATCAGTCGGAGCATCGTCGACCAGGATAATAGCTCCCTGAATAAACTGATGGACAGTTCATTTGCCTTTATTTGCCTTCTCGGGATTCCGGTATCGGCCGGACTGCTGATCTTTGCCCCGGAGATTATGCATGTCTTTA
>QYQM01000119.1 GCA_007280905.1 Porphyromonadaceae bacterium
ATCGCTCCGCTTGAAGAAGACTTTGCCTCCCATTTTCGAAAAAGGAAGAATTCCATTGTCGCGATAGCTTTGCAAAGTCCTCGAACTGATCTTGAGCAGTTTCATCACGTCCGGGGCTAAGGAGTTCCCACCTTTGCGGGATTGACAAGTGGTTTTGCAAATAATAGTTATCTGTTATCTCCCTCCTGCCGGAAGTTTATCCAGCCACCAGGCTGTCCATAGCTTCCTCAATTGTGTGGATGTTCCTTCGCGTTCATAGATTCCGTGTGAGCGCATCGGGTATTCCATCATGGAAAAGACTTTCTGCTGTTTGATCAGTTCATTAACCAGCACCTCACAACTCTGATAGTGGCAATTATCATCACCCGAACCATGTATTAACAACAAATTGCCTTCCAGATTCTTAGCATAGGTGACCGGTGATCCGTCGCGATAGCCGTCTTCATTGTCATCCGGCAATCCCATATAACGTTCCTGGTAAATGGTGTCATAAAACTTCTGATTCGAGACGAACGCCACTGCAATACCGGTTTTATAGATATCCGGATACCGGAACATACAGTTGAGTGTCATGGAACCGCCTCCGCTCCAGCCATATACACCGATCCGTGAAGGATCCACAAACGAATATTTATTCATGATGGCTTTAGCGGCAGCAGCCTGGTCTTTAGAAGCGAGTATTCCAATCTGACGGTAAATGCTTTTGCGCCATTCCCGCCCTCTCGGGGTTTTGGTTCCGCGGTTGTCGACACTCATGATGATATAGCCCTTCTGCGCCAGGTATTGATTGTAGAGGTCGCCCCCACCCCAGTTATCCTGAACGGTAGCGCCGGCGGGTTCGCCATATATGTTAAAAATAACCGGGTATTTTTTTGTAGGGTCAAAATCATAAGGCTTGATCATAAAGCAATCGAGTTCGACACCCGGTTCAACGGGAACCCGGAAGAATTCTTTAGGCCGTATCTTCAGAGCAGCAAAGCGTGCCTTTAGCTGGTCGTTGTTTTCCAGTACCCTGACCAATTTATGAGCAGGCAGTGAAACGAAGTTAATCGTATTGGGTGTTATCACATTGGAATAAGTCTGGATGGCGAATTTTGCATCAGGCGATATCTGATAAGCATGCTGTCCGGGCTGATTCAACGGGCTGATCCGTTCCGGCTTGCCTTTGCCATCGAGTTTGCTGCGATAGAGGTAGCGCTGAATCGGATTAT
Organism: Porphyromonadaceae bacterium; assembly: GCA_007280905.1. GTDB lineage: Bacteria > Bacteroidota > Bacteroidia > Bacteroidales > UBA12481 > UBA12481. The sequence goes on from QYQM01000119.1 coordinate 1,212, forward strand.
CCGGAGAAGCAATGAAGTACACATAGCCGCCTTTCTCATCAATACGCTGAATATCTACTACATCAAAGTTTCCGGGTGTTACATCCTTCACGTGCAGTCCATCTCTGGAAACCAGATACAAATGCAACCAACCATCTCGTTCGCTGCTCCAGGTAAAAAACTTACCTCCCTGCATCCATTGGGTATCGTCATGAATATCAATAAATGCCTTATCGGTTTCAGTGAGTACCGTTTTAACCTCCATGGTGTAAATATTGCCCAACATCACTTTGTTGGTATTCTGAAGCCGGTTAAGTTGCTGGATCATAACTTCATCGCTGCTTGCCGCAAACTCCATACGAGCCAGGTAGTGGTTATGGGGATCGCCGGGAATATTGAAATACCGGGGTGCACCACCCAGAACTGAAACAACACCCACTTTAGCTGCCGGATTGGTGGTACCCACCTTTGGATAGGGAATTGGGATCAATTTCGGATAGATGGAATCCAGATTATTAATCATATAGAATGTACCGATGCCCTCCGTATCAAGCTGCCAAAAGGCGATGTTTTTACTATCAGGACTCCAGCGGAAGCCATCGCGACAATCGAGCTCCTCTTCATATACCCAATCGAAAGTACCGTTCACAATATGTCCGCCGCCATCGCTGGTCAGGGGCCGGACGGTTCCCTTTTCCAAATGCTCGACATAGATATTTTGCTCACTAACGTAAGCCACATACAGTCCATCCGGGGAAAACTTGGCAAACATCAGGGAGGCCGGTTTCAGTCCGTTGCCCAGTTGTTTCAGTTTCCTGGTTTTCAGATCCATCACCCAATAATCACCTTTGGTGTTATAACGCCAAACCCGTTGGGTATTAGTAAAAATCATTAACTTGGATGCATCATCCGACCAGATATAATCGGAAATCCCAAGCGGCGCATTTTTACCTTCGGGAATAAGCTCTGATGATTTAACGAGAATAGTTCTGGATCCGCTTGCCGACTCATAGCGGACGATATCCCGCCCTTTCGTTTCTTTAGAATTTTCGAGAGTTGTATAACCTTTGCCGCCATCGGTCCATCGGGCCGGGCCGAAGCCTTTAGCGGAGTATGTCCCGTTAAACTGATCATCGAAAGTAAGTTCCTGCTGGGCCTGAATACTATTTATCAAGGCAATAGCCATCAGAACAATACTTAACAGGATAAGCTTTTTCATAGTATTTGTATTTACAATTATCAGAGGTAAATGAGTGTTCTAAAAATACCGGAAATTATTCAGAAAGGTTAATTACCTGAGCGCTTTCCTGAAGGATTGATTTGTCATAGGCTTCATTGGCGATAAAAAAATCCTGGACAGCATTACCGACGCTTTTAAAAAGGGTAATGTCATCATGATTCATCCTGCCCGGGATTGAACCTGCGATCAGTTCACCGATTTCTCCGGCGATATTTTCGATTTTAATAATTCCGGTTCTGAGTGGAATCGTTAAATCTCCAGATTGCTTGAGGCATACCGGAGCATCATCAAGGTAGATTTTGCAGACCCGGAAAATATCCGGGTGCAATTCTTGCATATCAGTACGATAGGACCCTATGGCATTAATGTGAACACCAGGCTTCAAATGTTTAAGACTAAATAAGGGTTTTTTGCTGGGAGTTGCCGTACATATTATATCCACATTTTTGAGGGCCGTGAGATCTGGATTTATCTCGCATTCAATATTGTTTAGCAAACCAATCGCCTTCGATAATTTAACAGCTTGATTAATTGATGAATCAAAGAGTAAGACTCTATTTATCTTTCTTACTGCTAACACTGCTTCAAGCTGAGTACCTCCCTGTGCACCGCATCCAAAAATCGCCACTTCAGAGGCATCCTGATTTGCCAGATAAGATGTGGCAAGTCCGGATGCTGCGCCAGTTCTTAGAGCAGTAATATAGATTCCATCAGAAATTGACAGTATCCGTCCTGACAGCATATCGATCAGAAGAACCATTCCTTTTATGGTAGGAATATATTGATTACTGTTAATGTGCAATTGCGTCAATATCTTAATACTCATTCTGTTATACTGGCTCATGAATGCTGGCTTAAAAAAAATGGACATAGAATCATCGGGTGATGAAACCACAACTCTGTTTGGAATATATGCCGATTCCTCAGATAAAATACGAAAAGCCATCTCCATCAGCCCGATTGCTCTGGTCATCGGAACGTGGGTTTTGATGAATGAAGAATTCAGTACCCTCACTGAATCCTGAATGGAATAGTTTTCGTCCATTAGTCTCTTTTTAAATTTGGATAGTTATCTAAAAGTAGCACGCATTTTAAGCATTATTCCATACCATTTTAACTTATATGGTTTCTATCTTAACCCTGTTTTACGATAAAAACAAAAGTAATCCGGATCATTTAACTGTATTTGGATAAGATACAATCCATTTGCGTTAACATCCTTTCAATCGTTTGTATACAATAAGACTATTTTTATTCAATAATTTTTTCATAGGTTTTGGTTTAACATTCTTAGATTGGCTGAAAAAAGGCCGCATTGGACAGCGGCCTTTTTTTTTTACTTTCGCAACACAATATACTGATGTTGATGAATCGAAGCAAGACGGAAAAACTGAGTAATGCAGCTCAGACCAAGCACAATAAAGTCATGGTGCTTAATTCAGTATGGAAAGATAATAATATATCAAGACTGGAGATCAGCCGGCGAACCGGGTTAAGCACTGCAACTGTGTCAAGGCTCGTTGATTCTTTGATTCAGGATCAACTTCTTGCAGAACGACAACCTATTGCCGCTCCCAAGGGACGTCCGATGAAACCGGTCTACTTTAATGGAAAAGGGCATTACCTGATCGGAATCGACCTTGGGACAACTTTTATCAGAGGTGTACTGACCAACCTTTCTTTCGAAATCATAAAAGAAATTGAGGTAGTCACGGAATCTCACAAGGATCCTGAGTACGTATTAAATAAAGTGGTACAGGTCATCCTGAATTTAGCCAATACCAACCTGGTCGATTCCGGGAGGATCATCGGTGTTGGAATGGCGGTGGCAGGGATCATTAACCTAAATACCGGAATCGTTGAGTATTCGCCTGCGTTCAACTGGAGGAATATCGAGTTAAGGAATTTTATGGAGTCGCATATTCCATTTCCTGTATACTTTGATAATGTCAGCCGGGCAATGGCTTTAGGGGAAATTACTTTTGGAAAGGGACCCAAATTTGATGATCTCATCTGTATCAATGTTGGCTATGGAATCGGAGCCGGCATTGTCATTGGCAGAAAACTCTTTTATGGCACGGATGGAATGGCAGGTGAATTAGGACATTTACCTGTTAGGGGGGATGAACAAGTCTATTGTACATGCGGCAAAAAAAACTGCCTCACGGCTTATGCATCGGGAGATGCCATAGCCCAGAGAGCCAGAATCGGTTTACAGAATGATAAATCGAGTATATTAAATCTGATCCCTCCCGAAGAACTGGAGGCTAAGCATGTTGCAGAAGCTGCTATGAAAGGAGACCCCCTCGCAATCACCGTTTTCACTGAAGCCATGGGGTATCTTGGCAGGGCAATTGCCGGATTATTGAACATCTTTAATCCCCAGGCTATTATTTTAGGAGGAGGGGTTAGTCTGAACGGACCGATATTCTGGGATACGCTCAAACCGGTTATTGAAGAAAATGTATTCGACCACAGATCAACCAAATACCACATTCTTCCCGCAAGCCATCCGGGTCAATCCGCAATCTACGGTGCTCTTGCCATGGTATTGCAGGAAATCCTGAATCTGAGCCTTACCATTCGCAAACAGGGAACCTGAGTCAACAGGATTATTGAAAAACCAGGTTTGTTGAAAACTTATATCTATTTTATTTTGTAATGAAATTAAAAAGATTATATCTTTGATATTATGGTTTTATATCACTGTATATAAATTTATTAGATAATGAGAGAAATGGATCCTATTTGCTTCAAAGTGCCGCGTCTCAAGGAAGAGACCGTCAGAGTTGAAAACTGGGATCTGCCTTACTTTTATGATTCGCTACATTACCATGAAGAATGCCAGCTTACTTATATCTTAGAAGGACAAGGAGTTATTTTGGTTGGGGACAAGCTGGAGGAATTCCGCGAAGGGGATCTTCTCCTGATCGGCAAGAATACACCTCACGTATTACTGAATAGCAAAGAATATTATGAGGGTAACAGCTCTCTGCATGCACGAGCCATTTCTATTTTCTTTTCGAAAGACACATTCCATCAGGTATTTAACCAAATTCCCGAAACTGCCAAAATAGAAGAGTTTTTGGAACAGGCGCAGTTTGGGATCCGGATCAAGAACCATGAGTCCGGAAGAATCGGTGAGGATCTGAAACAATTGGTCAAACTCAAGCAGGTTCCCAGAATCATCCTATTTATGAAGATCCTGGATCTGATCTCCAGAAACCCGCACTTCGGATTCATTTCATCCAGCATTCCGCATGTAAGCGGCAAGGTGGACAATCTGAAACTCAAAAAGATTTTTGACTATATCACAATGAATTTCGAAAAACGAATAACCCTTCAGGAAGTGGCCGGATTAATCAATCTTACGCCAACAGCCTTTTGCCGATTTTTCAAATTGCGGACCAATAAGACCTTTTCACAATTTCTCGTTGAAGTCAGGATCAACCAGGCTTGCAAGATGTTATCCAACGGAAATTTCAATGTCACGGAAACCTTTTTCTCATGTGGATATAATAACAGCTCGAATTTTCACCGGCACTTCAGGCAGCATACCGGTTTGACCCCGTCAGAATACAAAGATCAGATTCTCAATAAACATCAGCAAGCTGAATTTGCCTGATTGTGATTATTTTCTATATTCATTCAGCGCTTCCCACCAGGCCATAATATTCTCCGGCGGAACATCACCCTGAATCACATGAATAGGAGCAAAAACGAATCCTCCGCCCGGAGCAAGGTCATCGATACACCGTTTTGTTTCATCCCTGACCTCCTGAGGCGTACCTTTTGGTAATATGTGCTGCGAATCGCAACTGCCTCCCCAGATGGTTAAATCTTTACCGAACTCTCTTTTGAATTTCGCCGTGTCCATTCCCCGACAATTCACCTGGAAGGGATTCAGGATATCCACCCCGGCTTCAACAGGCATCTGCCATCCAATACCAAACTCATCCGACAGCCGGTAATAATTACCATCCAAATGGGGTTCTTTTCTCAAAGAGGCAATGGAAGGAATTCCGAGATATTTCTTCAGATTCCTAAGGGCCCGGATATTAATTCCGGTAACAGCAGCCGCACCCAGATCAAATGGAACCCGGTCGGGCTCCCTGTGCTCAAGGGTATCAATAATCCGCTGATAACTAGTATTTTTCACCATATTAACCCGCAATCAGATATCGCCCTCCTTTTTTAGTAACGAATTCTATAGAACCGTCAGATAATTCCTTGTATCGAATGTTCCTGCCATCTGACTTAACCTTTGCCTTTAAACCTGGCTTGATCCTGCAGATTTGGCCCTGTTTGGAAAGCACCTCCACATTAGTGATTTTACCCTCTTTCCATTTCATATCCAGTTCAAAGGCACCGCGGGCACATACCCCTTTAAACTCGCCGGTACTCCATTCTTTCGGGAGGGCCGGCAACAGTTCTATTACTCCCTCATGCGATTGCATCAGCATCTCGGTAATTCCTGCCGTAACACCCAATGATCCATCTACTTGCAGAGGAGTATAACATTTTGCAAAAAGTTGCGGATAAGCTTGTTCCTTGATGTATCCTTTAAATATCTTATTTGCGCGATCGCCATCATACAGACGGGCCCAAAGTGCCATTTTCCAACCACGGGAGAAACCGGTGCCTCCATCACCGCGCTGTTCGAGGACGGCATTAATGGCATCAACAAACTGCGGGGTTCTTTTGGTTGATAGCACATTGCCGGGATAGAGTCCGTACATGTGAGAGAAATGTCGGTGCTTGTCTTCCATTTGCTCATAATCCTCTGACCACTCCTGCAGGCTTCCGTTTCTACCGATCTGGGGCGGTACCAATCTGGCCCTGGCAGCAGCCACTTTTTGGGCGAACTCCTGATCCACTCCCAATATCCTGGAAGCCTCTGCATAATAGCCGAACAGATCGGTAAGGATCTGCTCATCCATGGATGATCCGTAACAGATCGTGGTAAAGTAATAACTGCCGGTTACTTCATCATAAAAGTACTTATATCCAGGACCTTTAGGAGGATTTTCAGGTGAGTTGGAAGGATTGGTCACCAACCACTTCCCATTGGGATGCGGTACGAGGAAATCCATAAAAAACTCAACCGATCCCTTGATTACCGGATAGATCTCTTTTAAATATGCACGATCCATGGTATACAAATAGTGTTCCCACAGGTGAGTGGTCAGCCAGGCACCACCCACTGTAAAGGTTCCCCAGGTGGGACCATCCATGGGGGCTGCTACGCGCCATATATCGGTGTTCTGATGGAACACCCAGCCACTCGCTCCATAATGCTCTTTTGCGACCTGGGAACCCTGATCAGTCAATTCTTTCACCAGCCTGATCAATGGCTCAGCGCAATCCGACAAATTACCGGATTCAACGGGCCAGTAATTCATTTCCAGATTGATGTTGGTAGTATATTTTGAATCCCAGCTCGGGTTCATGTTGTCGTTCCAGATTCCCTGCAGATTGGCCGCCTCTGTTCCGGGGCGTGATGAAGAAATCAGCAGGTACCGGCCAAAATGATAGCATAATGAAGCCAGATTAGGGTCGGAATTGGTTTCAAAACCCATCATTCTTTTATCGGTAGGCAACCAGGAATTGTTGGTTACCGGAAGATCCAATCTCACCCTGTCAAATAAACTCTTATAATCATTAACCGCTGCATCATGCAATGTCACATAGGTTTTACCCTGTAAACCTGCGAGATATTTCGCAACCCTGGCATTATGATCTCCGCTCACATCCTTGTAATTAACAAAATTGGTTGCAGCAACGATATAAAGCGTTACGGCATCCGCTTTATCAATGATCATATCAGCATCATCGAGTTTCATCGTTCCTCCCTCAGGTATCGCCTTTAACTGAACCTTATACCGCAAAGCACCCACAACACCCATATAATCAGCCGACTTTCCGTTGATCATCAGGCCATCGTTCCCTACTCCATCCATTCTAAAATAATCCGTTGCATAATTCGAGTGTGTCTGGTTCCTGCACCCTCTCAGGCTGGCCCTGAAAGAAATGCTTCCCGGCTTGTTTGCGGTCATCCTGATAACAATAACCTGATCCGGAACCGAGGAGAAGACCTCCCTTTTAAAGGTTACCCTGTTAGCCGTGTATTCCGTACTCGTAATTCCGGTTTCGAGATCCAGCCACCGTTTATATCCTGTCACTTCCTTTTCATTTTCGAAAAAGAGGTGCAGATTTCCAATCGATTGATACTTCTGTTGTTCCACCGGATACCCCATGAGGTATCTTCCGAAAAGTTTGTGAGCCCCAATGGGATTGCCCTCAAAAATCATTTTTTGAATATCAGGCAATACCTTATATCCCCCCTTTACCACGGTCGAATAGGGACCTCCGGACCAATAGGTTTCTTCATTCAGCTGAATTCGTTCTTCACCATTTTTACCGAAAACCATGGCACCCAAACGACCGTTTCCAACCGGCAATGCTTCTTCCCATACTTTTGCAGGTGCTTCATACCACAAAAGCGTTCCGGGATTAAAGCACTTATTATCAATACTTTTTGATACATTGACCTGTTGTCCGTTTACCGAGATCAGAGAACAAAGCAGGACTGCCACAGAGGCGATGAGATTTTTATTCATAGATATATGATTCTTCAACTTTGTTTTTCCTTAGTATTTAAGTTCGAGTGTAATTTCTTTACCTGCGACAAGTGTAACTTTCTGGCTTCCGGATGGAGCTTCAAGGTTAATTGTTTGATCCTTGCCCGAGATCATCCTGACATTGATTGCATTTTTATTCCATTTCAGACTGGTTATTTCGATTTGGCCCCGGCAAAGAACGCCCTTGATTTCACCTGTTGGCCAAACTGAAGGTAAAGCTGGCAGTAATTGTATCCGGTCAGGATCCGATGCAACCAGCATTTTTATAATGACTGCAGGCATCCCACCGCTGATATCCATATTAAACAGGGATTTGCTATTATGCATGGAGGCAAGATTGTTCAACCAATAGCGGTTCACCAATGGAACCAGACACTGATAGGCCAGATCCGCTTCACCCAGACTTGTGGAAGCCTGACCGAGCTGGACCAGTCCGAACGACATAAAGCCTGAACTATTCCCGCTCCAATGCCGTTGCAATTTAAGTTCGATCAGGTGTTTGAAGCCGGCCCGGAGTTCAGGATTTTGGGCGATTTCATCCGGCATTCCATCAAAAAGGGCATACAATTGGGAGGAGTGCCGATGATTGAGCTGATCTTTGAGTTTGGGAGTCAGCCACTCCTTTACCACTCCCTCTTCACTGATCAGATAATCAGGCATTTTCTTCAGCATGGCTTTCCATACCGGGATTTTTTCACGATTAACTCCCAAAACATTTGAAGCCTGTATCAGGTTATTCATGAGCTCCTTAGCTGCTGCAACATCCATGGTTGCATTGAATGTTCCCTGAGAGTTTGTGTTACCCGGAGTGTTTTCCGGAGATTGAGTGGGTGAAAACACAAATTTTCCATCGGGCCCTGTATACAGGTAATCCTCAAAAAACAGACCCGCTTTTTCCATGAACAGTAGGGCATGTTCAGCCAGAAATTTCTGATCACCGGTATAAAGGTAGTAGTCGTAAAAGAAATGTGCTGCCCAGGACGCACCTGCAACCCAAAAACCACCGGCAAAATCCGGTGCCAGGGCATTATTGAATCCGTTGGTAGTAGAACGTGACGGCAAAACAATTCCTCTTACGCCAAACATGTGCTTCGCATTGATTTCCAGCCAGGGAACAATAGATTCGATATACGAAGTATAGGCCAGCACCAGTTCGGGGTAATTACCCATGAGCATGCTGGCTATGGCTGAAGGCACATTGCCGTTGTGGGTGTAGTCGCTGGCCCATCCCGGGACATAGGTTCCGCCCCATACGCCCTGCAAATTCGGCGGGAGCTGGCCGGTGCAGGAGATAATATTATACCGACCGGCATCGAACTCCTTTTCTATCAGGGCATTATTGAGTTCTTTGTTGGTCGATTTTATCAGAAGTTCCTCGGTGGTCAGCTGATGGTCTTTCCCACCGCCAATATCCAGTCGCACCCTATTGAATAGTTTTCCATGGATCAGGGCATGCCGTTTCAACAGCTTTTGATAATCAACCTCGAGGGCAGAAAGGTGTTTTTTACTCGCCTCGATCTGGGATTTATCAGGATCATAGAGAATCCGGATATCAATGAAAACAAGGACTTGGTCTGCTCCGGCAATCATCAGCGTATCTCCCTGAGGCACAGATGTTCCACCTTTTGCGGCAATATAGGCGATTCCTTCCAGGGCATGAATACTACCGGGATAGGCCTTTGTGAAACTGCATTTGTAGGTGAGGAAAGATTTTTCAGCAGTTGTCAGGATTTTAGAAACGTGTTCATTAAATACCTCATTGGAATTTGCAACCGTCTTGGCTCCCAGCTTTGCATCAACCTGGCGCGGCCTCAGTGCCATCCGGCAATTGACTGATCCCTTACCGGGTCCGGTAATCAGCATCACAGCAATACTATCGGCACGTGACACGAACAAACGGCGCTCATAAACACCGCGGCTATCGGACCAGTGAACGGTTGTTTCGCCGGTCTGGAAATCTACCGACCTCACATAATCTTTGATTTCTTTTCCTGTATCCATCCCGATATTCAGGTCAAATGCCGGAACAAAAGGATCCGGATACATAAAATCAGTTTGTCCGGATAAATCAAATTGCAGGTTGGTGGCCTGCTTATACAACCCCCTATCGATCAGGCTTCTGATCTCGAACAGGCGAGCTGACTGGTTTGGTGGCATAACCGGGGGTCCCTGCGGCAAAAACATCCGTTCGTGGGTGAAAATGACGGTTTCGTTCAAAGGGCGGCTCATGACATTCGCACCGATAGTACCGTTGCCGCTGATGAGCCCCTGTTCCCAGGTTTCTGCGGGTGTTGAACTGATAAATCCCCTTTCAGGAACCGGAAATTTTGTCTTTTTCTGAGTTTGTGCAATCACGGTTCCCCCGATCAGAAATCCGAAAAGAATGAAAAACAGGCACTTCTTCATGATTTACAATTATTTAGCTTAATTCAATTTTTTAAAATATTCAAAGAGCGAATTACCACTGGTCCGATCAATCCTGATGGCAGCAGTGGAATATTTTTCCGGTATCTGTTTTGGACATTGGTCCGGGTGATTCTCTCCGGTCCCACTTTTCCGGCATCTCCAACCAGACGGTTATGCCAGAGATTCGTGACATCAATTTCAATCTGATTCTTTCCGGGCCTAACAAATTTCGAAACGGAGGTCACATAAGGCTGTTTCCAAAGTGTATCCACTGTAACTCCGTTGATTTTAACCACAGCTATCTCCTTAACATCACCCAGATCTAAGATGAGATCGTTCTGATTGTTGCCCAGAGAAACTGAAATATTGAAAGTGGTTGAATACCTGGCAGTTCCTGAGAAATACTTCACGCCATCAATAATCGAAAGAGTCCAGTCTGACAGGTCATTCATCATCAATTCTTTTGGAGCGCCCCGGCCCCCGGGGAAGGTGATCTTCCAGGGTTTGTCTGGTAAGACGACGTCAGAATCCTTGTTTTCAGCAAGTTTTATAATTCCTTTTCCCAAAACCGTTTTGATCACTTTTCCCCTGGGTAGAAAAACAACAAATGCTGATCCGGCGGGCGGCAGGTTCATCTCCAAAGTGGTAAACTCATTGCCGGATTCAAGCAGCTTGCATGGCCGGATGCTTCCGTCATCCGCCATCCAGAGGTAAGGGGTCTTTCCCGAAGGGATCCGGAATCGGGCGGTAAACTTTTGCCAGTTCAGGGCACTGTTGGAAACAAAGTAGATATCCTCTTCCTGGGTTCTCCGGTGGATAAAATCGATATGCTGGTCGGAATTATCAAAACCTCCGGCTGTAAAATCAGGTTTTATTCCCAAAT
>QYQM01000077.1 GCA_007280905.1 Porphyromonadaceae bacterium
CACACCCACACTCACACCCACACCCACACCCACACCCACACCCACACCCACTTCGGGGATTATTTATTTGTAGGTGCGACCCTTGCGGTCACCCCTACAAATATGCGTCCTCCTTCAAGTAAGTGTGGGTGTGAGGCGAAGCCAGCGGTTTTTTTTATCCCAATCTTCTTACTTCAAACTTCTCTTCCACTTTTGCCTTACCTGAGCCTAGCGCCTAGCGCCTTGAGCCTTACTTGCGCCTAGCGCCTTGAGCCTTCATTCAATGATCCTCTTTCGGCACATAATCCGTAGGCAGCATTACCCTCATTCTGACTGTATTATCCAGGTTGGTCCACTGCAGGGTGTCACCGGGAACCCTGTAGTTGCCTTCCTGATCAAAGATGATGGTTCCCTTTGGAATCCTGAGTGACGAGGTCCAATCGTCGCGAAGGTCAATAGTTTTTTCAAAATCACTGAATACCAGCAGGAATTCGTTCAGAACAGCGGTTTTCTCCCCGGACCCGGGGCCATCGGTTATTTGTTCCGGTAGGATGAGGAACTCCTCTACCGGGATAAAGTACAGAAAACCCGACTTGCCTTCGTTGGGATACCAGCTGAAAATACTGTCCATTTGCGCCATTTTTATTTTTGCCATCGAAGAAGCCAGTTTCTCTTGCTTCTGCAAATCGGTTATTCCATGATATGCTTTTCGTAAGTAATAGCGGTTTTCGGATAATTTTTCCTGATAGAGGCATGCCAGAAAATGCCTGAGGCTTCCCTTGAATTCGGCCTCCCGGTTGAGTTTCCAGTTGCTGGCAGTGATTCGCAATTTCGACGGAAGATCCTGATACAGGGCACTTCCTGAAAAAGCATAGTAACCCCCCTGCACTGAGTTCTTACCCGGATTCTTATTCTCCACAAATTTGAAATAGTCAAGATAGTAGATGATCCGGTATCCCAGATGACGATTGATAATCTCCAGAGGTTGCCTGGAATAGGCGGTCAGAATATCGCCGTCGTAATAGAATTTCAGGTCCTTCGGATTTCTTAAAGTGCATTTTATCTCATTGGCGTCCCCAAGGAAATACTCTTTAAACAGATTGTACCCCCAGCTCCAGTCTGGTATTTTGCCGAATTTGACAACCTCATCGATCTTGTAGATATTCTCTGAAACTGCCAAGTTCAGAACAAGTTGCTTTCCGGATTCAATCGTGATCGATTTCGAATAAGATCGATAGGTCACATGCCTGAACATCAGGGTATAATCACCTGGAGGCAGACGATCAAGTTTATATTCACCTTTGGCATTGGTGGTGGTTCCGGTGGTGGTAAATGGGATAAAAACTGAGAGATTGGCAACTGGCAAGCCGGTTAACGAATCGGCGACCACTCCGGTAACGGAACCTGATTGGGGAAATAACTGGCCGGTGGAAAAAGACAGGAGTAAACTGAAAAGGATTAAGAATTTTCTCATAACAGTTTATCGGTTATCGGTTATCGGTTATCGGTTAAAGGTTAAATGGTCATGCGGTAAAGAAGCCGGTAAAAGGGATAGACCTTGGTGTCATACAGGAAGTAGACTACATTGTCATAAACCTTAACATTAGAGATATTGTGAAAATCCGGAATTTCGATTATCCTATCGATTTTTCCGGTTTCCAGGTTGATCTCTTTTAAATATTGCTTGTTATCCGACCTGAAACGAAAGAATGCATAAGCTTTTCCGGTCTTGTCATCAAACAGGATGGTTTGGGTAAAATTAAATGCATCAATATCCACAAATGAAAACCGGAAAATCAACCCAGCTTTGACCGTGGTATTCTGAAAATTGATCGGAACTTTCCTTACCGGATTGAGAACAGAATCGAATACCTCAATATGGTTACCGAAAAAATCGAAAACAAATAATTCGTCATCCTTTCTGAATACAGGAACACTTCGGTCGGAGCATTTTGAAAGATTTTTTTCTCTGTGGCTCTCTATAGTCCTCCGAGCAACTCTGTGTAAGAAAAGAAGTAACACAGAGGACCACAGAGTTACACAGAGGGCATCATAGAAATGACCTGAACTTGAACAATACTTGAATCTTCAACCTCGGAATTCGGAACTCATCATTCGAATCTCCAAATTCTAACTTCAAACTTCTCTTCAACTTGCGCCTTTATCAGGGTTTCAAATTCGCAATGAGAAACTCCCTGTTCAGCCGTGCAATGTGCGCCACCGAGATGCCTTTCGGGCATTCCACTTCACAGGCTCCGGTGTTGGTGCAGCTTCCGAATCCCAGTTCATCCATTTTAGCGACCATCGCTTTGGCGCGCCGAACGGCTTCGGGCCGGCCTTGCGGAAGGAGAGCAAGATGGGAAACTTTGCTGGCTAAAAAGAGCATGGCAGAGGAGTTTTTACAGGTCGCCACACAGGCACCGCAACCGATACAGGCTGCTGCATCCATCGATTCATCGGCCTTGTGCTTGGGGATAAGAATGTTGTTGCCATCACGCGCAGATCCTGTGTTAACCGAGATAAATCCACCAGCCTGAAGAATCTGATCAAAGGCGCTGCGATCAACCATTAAATCCTTGATAACCGGAAATCCACCTGCCCGCCAGGGTTCGATCACAATGGTATCTCCGTCTTTGAACTTACGCATATGAAGCTGGCAGGTGGTGATATCCTCATCCGGTCCATGGGCCCGGCCATTGATAAACAAACTGCACGTACCGCAGATTCCTTCGCGGCAGTCATGGTCAAACACAACCGGCTCGTTGTTTCCATTAACAAGTTGCTCGTTCAGCACATCCAGCATTTCGAGAAAGGAGCTGTCGGGAGATATGTTTTTCAGCGAATAGGTTTCAAACCGTCCTTTTGCTTTGCGGTTTTCCTGCCGCCATACTTTTAATGTCAGGTCCATAGGTCTTATTCTTTATAATTCCGGGTTTTTACTTGGATAAACTCATAATCAAGTGGTTCCTTATTCAGTTCAGGCTCTTTACCCGGACCTTTATATTCCCAGGCACCCACATATTTGAAGTTTTCATCGTCGCGTTTGGCCTCACCGTCAGACATCTGATGCTCTTCGCGGAAATGGCCGCCGCACGACTCTTCCCGATGAAGGGCATCCTTGGCCAATAATTCGCCCATTTCAAGAAAATCGGCAACCCGATTGGCCTTTTCGAGTTCAACGTTCATGCCGTCTGCCTTGCCAGGAATTCGAACATCATTCCAGAAAAGATCTTTAACCTGACGGATTTTGCTGAAACCTTCCTCCAGTCCGTCCTTGTTGCGGCCCATACCGACATGGTCCCACATAACCTGACCCAGCTCTTTATGGATCGAGTCAACCGTCCGGGATCCTTTTATTCCCATCAGTTTGGCGTTCCATTCCCGCGAAGCTTCCAGCGTTTCATTAAATTCAGGCTGTTTGGCCGGATCCATGCGTGGTACCGACAATTGCCCAGCCAGATAATTCTGAATCGTAAAAGGCAACACAAAATAACCATCGGCCAGTCCCTGCATCAAAGCCGATGCACCCAACCGGTTGGCCCCGTGGTCGGAGAAGTTAGCTTCACCGATGGTGAACAGTCCCGGGATGGTAGTCATGAGCTCATAATCAACCCACAAACCGCCCATGGTATAATGTGCAGCCGGGTAAATCATCATCGGGGTTACATACGGATTCTCATCCACGATCTTTTCATACATCTGGAATAGGTTGCCATATCTCTCCTCGATCAGGTTTTTCCCCAACCGTTTGATCGAATCTTTACAATCAAGATAAACCGCCTGGCCTGAACCTACTCCATAACCGGCATCACACCTCTCTTTAGCGGCACGCGATGCGACATCGCGCGGAACCAGGTTTCCAAAAGCAGGATAACGGCGCTCGAGATAATAGTCGCGCTTCCCTTCCGGCAGATCGGTCGGTTTAAGTTTACCGGCCCTGATTTTTTCGGCATCTTCCTTTGCTTTGGGTACCCAGATCCGGCCGTCGTTTCTGAGACTTTCACTCATCAGGGTCAGTTTCGACTGTGATTCACCATGAACCGGGATGCAGGTTGGATGGATCTGGACAAAGGCCGGGTTAGCAAAAAGGGCTCCTTTTTTATAAGCTTTCCAGATAGCACTGGTGTTTGAACCCATGGCATTGGTAGACAGGAAGAAAACGTTTGCATATCCACCGGTCGCCAGTACGACGGCATGGCCGAAATGCGATTCGAGTGCTCCGGTTTCCAGATTGCGGGTAACAATGCCTCGTGCAACTCCATCAACCAGAACTACATCCATCATTTCGGTACGGGTGTACATGGTAACGTTACCGGCAGCAATCTGACGATTCAAAGCTCCATAGGCACCAAGCAGCAACTGTTGCCCGGTTTGCCCGCGGGCGTAAAAAGTACGGGATACCAGTGCACCTCCGAACGACCGGTTATCCAGATACCCGCCGTAATCCCGGGCAAATGGAACTCCCTGACCCACACACTGATCAATAATCTGGTTACTGACTTCCGCTAAACGGTACACATTACCTTCACGCGCCCGGTAATCACCGCCCTTGATGGTGTCATAAAACAGGCGGTAAACACTGTCGCCATCATTCTGATAATTCTTGGCTGCGTTGATACCTCCCTGTGCAGCAATGGAATGTGCCCTGCGAGGACTATCCTGGTAACAAAAGTTTTTTACCTTGAAGCCCAGCTCACCCAAAGAAGCGGCTGCAGAGGCTCCGGCCAAACCGGTACCCACAACGATAATATCGAATTTCCTTTTATTGGCGGGATTCACCAGGTTCTGAGTCGATTTGTATAACGACCATTTCTCAGCAAGCGGTCCCGATGGTATTTTTGCGTTCAGTTTCATTCGTAAATAGTTTTTCAGTATTAAATCAGATTTGTATCGTACTTATGGAGCCCTCAGTTATTTTCATTTCATTAATTGTGCATTCGTTCGTGAGGGGTTCATTTTTCTTCGAATTTAATTGATCATGGATGAAATCTTGACCCAAAGCGGAATCAGTGCAAACCCTCCGGCAACGAGGATGGTGTAAACCCACCCGGCAATTACGAGACGTTTACGCCAGCGGTTATCACTGAGTCCAAGTGTTTGAAAGGCAGACCAGAACGCATGGGTGAGATGTAATCCCAGGACGACTGTACCGATCACATAGACGATGTCGATCCACCACCAGTTGATGAAAAGAGTAGTGACCAGCAGATAGACATTTTCAACTCCGTTAACACCACCGTTGTCGAGTAATTCACTACCCGTAAACTTTATCTTCCAGAAAAAATTGGAAATGTGAATCACCAGGAAGATGAGTATCAGAGCCCCTAAAACGAACATGTTCCGGGAAGCCCACGTGCTGCTATTGCCAGAATGCTGCTTATCATAGCCTACAGGACGCACCCACTGGTTTTTTAGAGTCAGGATACACGCATACAGGATGTGTAAAATAAATCCGATCGCCAGAACCGGCTCAACCACTCTAATAATGGGATTGGTTCCCATAAAATGAGCCACATTGTTGAACAGTGCACCCGACGGGTCAAACAGGATCATGCTGTTGACAACCAGGTGAACTAACAGAAAGGTTATCAGGAATAACCCCGATAAACTCATCAGGAATTTTTTCCCAATGGATGAGTTCAGGAAACTTGCCATAGATTATTGGTTTTAGTCTGAATCAGAGAAGTGCTGAAATTATGGATTCAGATTCAAATTACCAACGACAGGGAACGGTTTTATTATATAATGATCTCCGGACGGTTATTCAGGCTAATGGAGAAATGGATCCGCGTCATCCGCGTTCCATCATTATTTTACTGAAAACAGACGCTGCGCATCGCGCTGTGCTGCATCCTTGGTCCAGTTCTCCGGAATGGTTTTCCAGTTATGTGCAGATACCGGGGTAATGGTGCCCTGTTTCCGGATCCATTCAGTCAGGAGAAAACGAAAATCCATTTCCGAAGCACTGATCAACCTTTTGGTCACCTCCTCCTTGCTAAGTCCGGCACCGCGGCTGAGATGGTTTCCTCCACCGCTGCCCCGGTAGGAGTTAAGAGCCACTTTGTAAGTCCGGGCCGGTCATCGTTTTCATCCAGAAGGAATAGGAGTAATTGAGATAACCCACTATTTCGGAACCGGTCAGCTCCAGTTGTGCCCGATGGATCAGATCAACAAAGTCGGACGGACCGAAATAGGCATCATGCACATCAGTTTTTACTCCGATCTTTAAAAAAACTTCACCCTGTTGCCCATAGGTCAGTTTCGAACCAATTGGCAGAATTAGCGCAAGTAATATTCACAATATGAGCTGTATAACACGTTTTTCCATTGATACGGGTTTTCGAATCTCTCAATTTTTCCTTCGTTCGTTCATCGGCCTGTCACCATCCCTCATTCCCCGATTCCGGGAACCCTTTGCGCCTTTGTCCAGGTGCCGGCGAACCCGATTCTCCCAAATCAGCATTTGCTCAGGAGTTAGAATTTTCTTAACCGCATCGCGGTGAGCGATACCTTTTTTTATCAGATCGCCTTTCAGATTGGTCAGTTCGGCAACCGTTTTATCCAAGTCTTTCATATCGCGGTTATCGGTATCGATCAGCGTTTTAAGATGTGCCTTTTTTTCGTTGGCCAGGTTGTTTATTTTCAAGGTTTCTTCACGAAATTGAGCCCTCAATTCGGTCATCTGTTTTTGCTGATCGTCGGTTAACTTGATTTTTTCAATACGATTTTCGTTCATAGGCTTGGCGTCAGCTCTGGACTGAAAACGGCCAGGCTGGGCAGAAATCCAGGAAAAAACTCCGGATGCCAGCAATAATACCGTTACAAATCCTGCAGTTTTTAAAACTATGTTTTTCATGATATCCTCCTATAATTATTTGTTCTTTAGACAGAACCGAGGAGGTATGGTTTAAGGGGTTTTATTCCTTAAAACTTCGATAGCCTTGTTCAAGGTATTATCAATGGTCTGAATAATAGGATAAAAGCCTTCATTATCCATAAAATTTCTGGCAATATAGGCCTTGAGCTGGGTTCTGATGATCAGCCTGGATTCTTTCCATTCGAATGCCGACGGATTAAATCCATTTGCAATGATATGAGCTTTAAACGAGCCCAGTACGTCTTTTGAGTCGAGATAATCAGCCAGTTCCTCTACTTTATTGAAAGCTAATAATTCATCCCGGTGAAGATCGGAGTAGGTGAGTGCATATTTATAAATCAATCCGGCCGCGTTGATTTTCAGAAAGAAAGGGGTTATTCCAGAAGTATCGTATGGAACAAAATAATCGGGCATAATACCGCCTCCGCCATAAACAATTCGTCCTTCAGGAGTGTTATATTTAAGGCTGTCGTTGAAATGGATACTGTCGGCAACCATAAACTCCCCTTTTTTGTACCGTTGTGCAATGTCATGATAATAATCGTCGGATCCGTGTGTGTACGGTTTTTGAATAGAACGTCCGGTTGGGGTATAATACCTGGCTGTTGTTAAACGCAGGGCAGATCCGTCATTCAGGACTGCCTGTTCCTGTACGAGTCCTTTACCAAAGGAGCGCCGACCGATGATCCAACCCCGGTCGTTGTCCTGTATGGCACCGGCCACAATTTCAGAAGCTGATGCTGAACTTTCATCGATCAGGATAGCCAGACTGAGATCTTTGCCGGAATCTTCCTGTGTTGCCCTATACTCTTCTCTTGCACGGGAACGGCCTTTAGTGTAAACAATCAATTGTCCCTTATCCAGAAAATCATCGGCTATTCTGATGGCAGGATCCATGATTCCTCCTGTATTCCCACGCAGATCGATAATGAGTTTACGGCATCCGGAGCGTTTCAATTTTGAAAGAATTTCCTGAAACTCCGGGTAAGTGGTCTGAGAAAATGTAGTGATCTTGATATAACCGATACCAGGGGCAGCCATATACCCCACATCGATACTGGAAACCGGTATTATGCCGCGTTTCAGGGAATAAACCAGTTTCTCTCTGGTCCGTTTCCGGTAAATACCAACCTTCACATCGGAATCTCTTTCTCCCCGTAAGCGATTAACGATACTGTCCTCCGGCATTTTAACCCCGGCCACAGGGATGCCATTAACACTGATGATCCGGTCGCCAGCCAGTAATCCTGCTTTTTCGGAAGGGCCGCCCTTTACAGTCTGAATCACCAGAATAGTGTCATTCTGCATATTGAATTGCACCCCGATCCCATCAAAATTTCCGCGTAAGGTTTCATTCACTTCTTTCAGCTCACGGGGCGGAATATAAATACTGTGCGGGTCGAGTTTCTCCAGCAGGATGGGAATAATCGTTTCTGTCATGGAATCCGGGTTGACAGAATCCACATAATTGTTTTCGATGAAATCCAGAATGGAGCTGAGTTTATTCTGACGGGTAAATACCTTGACTGGTAACTGATTGCCTGAATTATTCTTAAACAGGTTGCCGATAAACATTCCGGTAACCAGGCAACATGCCAGTACGATGGGAAGCCAAATGGCAATTCTGGAATTTTTACCTGACATTATGAAGGAGAGATTTATTCTACCGACAGGTAAACGGTTTTAATACCTGCACGTTGTAATAGTTCGATACCGTCGGTTATACGGTATTCCTCACCGTATACCACCCTTATGATACCTGACTGGATGATCAGTTTTGCGCACTCCAGGCAAGGTGAAGCCGTAGTATAAAGAGTACCTCCTTTGGAGCTGTTGCTGCTTTGGGCAACTTTTGTAATGGCATTAGCTTCAGCATGAAGGACATAGGCTTTTGTATGACCTTCAACATCTTCGCAAATATTCTCAAAACCGGTAGGGGTTCCGTTATATCCGTCTGAAATAATCATGCGTTCCTTCACGATCAATGCCCCGACTTTTCTGCGAATACAGTAGGAGTTTTCCGCCCATATCCGCGCCATCCGCAGATACCGCCGGTCAAACTGTTCCTGTTTATCTTCGCTGGAATTCATCATTTTGAGCCTTGAGCCTTGAGCCTTTATTTCTTCTCTTCCGTCTTAACGGGTCTGGTATTGTTCTTCTTCGGCCTTGAAACCCCGTAGGATCCCATGAATAATTTGCCGCGCTTGGTTTTTTTGTCTCCTTTTCCCATGATTCAATTATGCGATTTATAATGAGTTTGCAAAGGTAAGAAGATTTAGTTAACTTAAGATGCCGGGGGAGTTAAAACAAATCGTTCGTAAGCAGATATTGTTCAACCATATATCTGGCGTTAAGAAGAATCATACTGTCTTTTGGTAACCCTTTTTCCCGGGCACTTTCCCCAATCTGTTTCTCCCATTCCGGCGTGTTGTGGATAGCCTGGATATATTCTTTTACCATTTTATCATATTCTTTTTGCCAGGCAGGTTCATAAAGCTCGTTAATGGCCCTTTCGATGAAGCCCCATCCAATGTCTTGAAGATTTGACGGATTAGCCATGAGGATTACCAAATCCGTCTTCTCAAAAACTTCCGGAAACTTTAGCTGGTTTGTTTTTAAACTGTCGGTGTAACTTTCAGGATACACGGTGGAGTTGTAGTACCAATATCCGACCTCTTTAAAGATCCGGCCGGTGAGTGGAAGATTAAACATCTCCCAGAAAAAGCTGTCTCCGATAACGAGCGCCGAAGGCAGCGTAAAACCGTCAGCGGGCTGCGAGATTACCTCAGGGTAGCATAATGGCAAACGCCGAAGCGGAAAGAAGAGGTTCATCAGGGTTTCCAGATCAGTATCCGGGTGGATGAGGGTATCAGCATGCAGAGCCGGACCCAGGTGGAATTCCGGCAGAGGCCTTTTTAAAAGGGATGCAATAAATCCTGACAGTGAATCAGCCGCAATACGTGCACCATAATGGCTCCAATGGGTTCCGGTTTGAGGGAAAAGCGTACAGGAAGCGGTATCCTTCATTTCCACGAAGAGCTGGTTAAAATCGAGAAGCGGGATGCCTGTTTTTCGGATTTCTGCCGATATAGCACCATAATTGGTGGTTGATATAGAATCTTTCATCCTCTTGGGGATAAATTCAGGATAGAAATCCGTTTTCCCGGGAGCAATCATGATCATTAATTCTTTTCCGTTGCGGTTGAAATAGTTCCTGACTTGTTTTAACTGCCTGATTTTAAATTTAATGCTATCATCACCTATATAGTTACTGCCATTGTAGGCGGAAATAAACCATTCTTCATACAGGTAGCCTTCTTTCCCGATAACCACTCCAGATCCGTGGGGCTGTCGAAACAGGGAATAATCAATCTGATTATAGAGCCTGACAAAAAAGGTACGAAATCCGAATTTTTGTTCTACCTCGCGGTTCAGATCAGGCTGATAACGAAAATGAACCCAATCATCCATCGTTAGGGTTGGTAAAGATTGATCATAAACCACACCATTCAATCGATTTTCCGGCATTATCCTGGTCAATGTTTGAATGGCCGGGATCCCGATTATTGCGATGAATACGAGGCTGAGGGTAATATATTGTTTTTTATTGGGCATATCAGAACCTGAAATAGATAAAGGGGCTGAATCCCTGGCCAGTCAGTGATGCGATGGACAGGATTAGTAAAATTGCATACAGCCAGGTCATAGCAGTATGTTCATTATGGGAATATTCACGGTCATAAAAAAATGTTTGCAATCTCAATCCGAACCGGCTCAGGGTGATGAAAGAGAAAATAACAGCAACAATCAGGATAGCATAGAAATGGGGATTAACCGGCATCATTCCGGGGTGCATCCTGAAGGAGAATAATACCTTCATAAAGCCCATTGCATCCGGTAAAGCCTCGATCCGGAAGAAGACCCGGGAAAGGACAATGACCAGAAAGGTAAAGGCAATCGGAATAAACTTTCCGATCCGTGCGTAGATTTTGGAAAGGAAAAGCCTTTCAAGAACCATGAAAAAGCCATGAAAAGCACCATATAAAACAAAATTCCACGAGGCGCCATGCCATAGCCCGGATACGAGGAAAACCAGCCACAGGTTAAAATAGAGTCGGCGCTGCGTATTTACCCGGTTTCCACCCAAAGGGTAGTAAAGGTAATGCCGCATAAAATTGCTGAAGGTGATATGCCAGCGGCGCCAGAATTCAGTAACACTGCCTGAAATGTACGGATTATTGAAATTTTCAGGGAATTTGAATCCGATCATTTTTCCGAGACCAATAGCCATATCTGAGTATCCTGAAAAATCAAAATAGAGTTGGAAGGTGTAGGCCAGGATGGCTATCCAGGCAGATGCCGTGTCGAGTCCCGGTAAATTAAGCCCAAGGATCCTGTCGACTTCGAGGGCTAGTACATCCGCGATCAGCACCTTTTTCGATAGGCCAAGGATAAACCGGTAAAAACCGTACAGGATATTTTTCCATGTGTCCTCCCGTTGTCGTATTTGATTGGCAATGAACTCGAAACGGATAATCGGCCCGGCCAGCAATTGAGGGAACATAATGATATAGAGAATATAATCGAACGGATTTTTAAGTGGCTGATGTGCTGAACGGTATACATCTACCGAATAGGTAATTGACTGGAAGGTGAAAAAGGAGATACCAATCGGTAATATGATACGCTCCCAGCTGAGTGCCGGTGAACCGAATAATTCCCTCAGGAAACTCACATTCTCAAGGAAGAAGTTGGCATACTTAAAATAGAAGAGAAGCCCCAGGTTAATTGCGATCGACAAACCCACAACTAATCGTTTGATTCTCTTCTGCTGAGTACGATCAAGAAATTGTACGAGGTAAAAATTAACCAGGCAACTACCCAACAGAAATGGCAAAAAATCTGGTGCTCCCCACGCAAAAAAAACAATACTGAAAAGCAAAACAACATAGTTTCTCGCTTTTCGGGGCACCACGTAATACGCCGCAAGGAATACCGGCAGGAAAAACAGGAGAAATATGATGCTGGAAAAAACCATCGAGCCAATTTAATAAAACGTGCTGAAACAAAAAAAGGCCCAATCCCTTGAGCCTTGAGCCTTGAGCCTTGAGCCTTGAGCCTTGAGCCTTGAGCCTTGTGCCTTCTCTTATCGTACCCAGAGCCGGGGTCGACCCGGCACGACATTGCTGTCACTGGTGTTTGAGACCAGCGCGTCTACCAATTCCGCCATCTGGGCATTTAGATAGAGCGGCAAAGATAAAAAAAAACCCGGCAGAGCTTTGCCGGGTTTCAGAGATTTTAGGTAAGTGAAATTATTTAACGAGAAGCTTCATTACCTGATTGTTCACTTTCAGGAAGTACATTCCTTTGGCGAATGGTGTGAGGTCGATTTTTTCCTGGTAATCCAAAACCGATTTAACCAGGTTTTGGTAAACCGTTTGGCCCTGAATGTTGGTAACCAGAATGTTGAGGTCAACAACCTGTGTGTTGGTTACTGAAAGGGTAAATTCCCCGTCGGTTGGGTTCGGGTACACATTGATTGATGAGGTCAATGAGTTCAGATCAACACTCAAACTGGCGCCATTGTTGTAAATATCATTGATCATGTTGTAGAATGAGGTTCTGTAAACCCTGTTTGGCCCGCCGGACGGGAATTCAGAGGTACTCCAGTTGCCGTTGATCCGGTATTTGTACTCGATATTCTGGAAGGTGGTCAAAGCTGGAACGGTCAGGGAATAGATCCCGTCACCGTCAACATCAGTGAGGTGATGAGCAGACCCGTTCCAGGTGTTGAAGGTACCGGCAACATCAACAAAATCTCCTGCAGCTGGTTTGAAATACCCATTGGCAACGGGTAAGGTCATATCCACATTGAAAACCACATCAGCAGAATGAGGTGCACCGGTCTCTTTCAGGTTCATGCGTATCATCGAAATGTCCCGGTTTTGATACCAGATTACATCAGCATCAGTTATAACACGGTAAACGCTCTTCGCGAGTGATTGCCTGTGACTGTTATCGGATCCGATGGTAAAGCGGTACAGGCTGTTGTTGGCACCCAAACCGCCGCCATGGAATACCTGGATGGCTGCAATATATTGCCCGGGATCGAGAAATTCCGATTCACCATCTTTCTGAAGCTCCAGAGTTATCCACTTATCCAGCATTTCCTGTGTTACTTCCATATAATCCGAGGACAAAAGCTCGATCCAGGTTGCCTCAGTCTCATCATACTTGAAGAGCCAGTATTGATAACTGTACCCTGGCTTGGTACTGGCAATCTTGTTTTCCGGCCGTTGCATGATCAGTGTAGAGATGGAATTGACTTCGCACGCCTTTTTGATATCAAAAACTACGCCCAGATAGTCGCCATCGTTGTTTCCGAACCCGGCTGTGCTCGAGTAAGTCTCAAAATCCCAATCGGATAAGGAGTATACACTATCGCTGATATAGTAAGTGTCCTTGTAAACATTGTTTTCGGGGATCCCATCGACGGCTTTTTGTTTAGCGGTTAGAACCATTTCGTAATTGCCGTAACCATCCGGAATAAATTGGTTGGTAATCGGGAATGTATCCCGCTGGAGGGCCCAAATATCTCTCGCCACCGAATTCTGGTTATAAACAGATACCCCGTTTTTAAATACTTCGGCGTTTAAAAAGCACGACTCCTGGTCATCTCTGCCGGCATTCAGGAACCCTGCCTTGAAAGTATAACCGCCAAATCCATCGGTTCCGGCCTGGGATGCCGGTACCATATAGGTAAATCCTTCATCACCATCTTCTTCCAGATCGGTCATATATAGCCATGGCCGTTCAAGCTGAATCTCATTATTAAATGCTTCGGATAGCGTAAGATCATCAATGGCCCAGAAATAATAGCGCATATTATCCCAGACCAACCGGATCCAAACATTGGGCATTCCAGCCGCGACATCTGTAATATTGACTTCAACAAACGGATTTTTGCAGAAGATATTAATGGTGGTTTCATAGGCCATGCTGTAGGTCGCCCAATGGCCGCCCTGATCGTTACTGATCAGTAATTTAACATTAGATGCCGGGTTGCATCTGAAATATTGACGCATTTTTAAAACAACGGTTGGGTGGGCCGAACAATCAATCGATGGTAATTGAACGTAGCAGGTGGCGTATATGTCAGTCTGTATGCCATCAACATAGTTATACTCATCCATAGGTATAACTAAAAAACCATCCTCAGGTGTCTTGGAATATTTATGGCCTTTTTCGAAGGTCCACCTTCCTCTGATACTGTCAGTTCCGGCACGCCAGATCCAGGGTGTGCCAAGGTCCGTTTGATCAACGATCTGCCAGCCTGCAGGTAAGGTCCAGCCGCGCGGACTGGATGCATCTTTCCAGTTAAAAGTTTCGGAGAAGAATATCTCTCCTTCAGCTTTTAACCTGGATTCATCCGGAACATCCATTTTTTTTTCGTAACTGCTGTAGGGCTCAATGCTTGTGCTCGGCTTAATCTTCTGTCCGTAAGAGAGTACCACAAAGGAAAGCAGCATGAGCAAAAGTGTAAGTTTTTTCATTTGCGATAGATTAAGGGTTAGTGAAAATAAAAATACCATTTTTTAAATAGAAATCATTAAAAAAACCCGGCAAAGCTTTGCCGGGTTTCAGAGATTTTAGGTAAGTGAAATTATTTAACCAGAAGCTTCATTACCTGATTGTTCACTTTCAGGAAATACATTCCTTTGGCGAATTGTGTGAGATCGATATTTTCCTGGTAGTTCAAAACCGATTTCACCTGGTTTTGGTATACAGTCTGGCCCTGGATATTGGCAACCACAATGTTGAGGTCCGCAACCTGAGCGTTGGTTACCGAAAGGGTAAATTCCCCGTCGGTCGGGTTCGGGTAAACATTGATCGATGAGGTCAATGAATTCAGATCAACACTCAAACTGGCACCATTGTTGTAAATATCGTTGATCATGTTGTAGAAGGAGGTTCTATAAACCCTGTTCGGTCCGCCGGACGGGAATTCAGAGGTATTCCAGTTGCCATTGATCCGGTACTTGTACTCAATATTCAGGAAGGTCGCCAATGCGGGAACAGTCAGGGTATAGATCCCGTTGCCATCTGCATCGGTGAGGTGGAAAGCAGAACCGTCCCAGGTGTTGAAAGTTCCGGCTACATCAACAAAATCTCCGGCAGACGGATTGAAATATCCGTTTGCAATCGGCAAGGTCATATCAACATTGAATATCACATCAGCATTTTTTGGAGCACCGGTATTATTGAGGTTCAGGCGGATCATGGAAAGGTCGGAGTTGCCTCCCCAGGTATCCCCGGTAACAAAGCGGATTTTTGTTTTCCCATCCGAATAACGGTGGGAACGGTCAGATCCGATTGTAAACCGATAAATGCTATTGTCTGCACCGAGGCCGCCATTATGATAGGTCTGAATAGCAGCAATATATTGACCAGGCTGGATAAACTCTGATTCACCATCTTTATCCAGCGGAACAGTAACCCAATGATTCAGCATCTCCTGAGTAACCTCAGTAAAAGCACCGGAAATGGCTTCAACCCAGAGCCCCGATTCAGCATCCAATTTGAAAAGCCAGTTCTGGAAACCATAACCAACCTGGGTACTTGCTTTCGGGTTATCATGCCGCTGCATGATCATCGTTGAGATGGAGTTCACCTCGGTGGCATTTTTGATGTCATAGAGAATACCAAGGTAGTCACCATCATTGTTGCCGCCGACCCAACCGGCGGTACTGGAATAAGTTTCCCAATCCCAGTCGGATACCGAGTAAACGCTGTCGGTGACAAAATAAGTGTCTTGATAAACATTATTGGCCGGACGGCCATCGGTAGCTTTTTGCTGAGCGGTAAGAACCATTTGGTAATCGCCGAATCCATCCGGAACAAACGGGGTTGTAATATCAAAGGTATCCCGTTGCAGAGCCCATATATCAGCGACTTTGGTGGAATTCTGATTGTACACGGAAGCTCCGTTTTTAAATACTTCAACATTCAGCTGGCATGCTTCCTGGTCATCCCGGCCGGCATTCAGGAATCCGCCTTTGAAAGTATAACCGCCGAATGCATCGGTTCCTGTTTGGGCTGCAGGTACCATGTAAACAAAACCTTCATCCCCATTAGCCTCAAGATCAGTCATATATAACCACGATTGCTCAAGTTGCATTTCATTGTTAAATGCTTCAGACAATGAGAGGTCATCAATGCACCAGAAATAGTTAGAATTCGTATTCCAGACGAATTTGATCCAGACATGTGCCATTCCTCCGGCAACCTCAGTAATATTGGCTTCGGGATACGGATTTTTGCAGAAGATGTTGGTTCCTGTTTCATAAACCATGTTGAAAGAAGCCCAATGTACGCCGAAGTCATTGCTAACCAGCATTTTTGCATCAGGAGCGCCGCAGCAGCAGCGGAAATATTGCGACATTTTAAAAATTACCGTCGGATGATTGGAACAATCCAACTCCGGAAGCTGAAACCAGTTCATTCCATAGTTTCCGGTAGAAATACCGTCGACATAGTTGTATTCATCCATCGGAAGTACCCAATATCCATCCTGGGGGGTTTTGGAATAAATGTGCCCGGGGAGGAAGGTAAATTTCCCCCTGATGCTATCCGTACCGGCGCGCCAGACCCAGTACTGTCCAAAGTTACCTTCTTCAACTACTTGCCAGCCTGCAGGCAATGTCCAGCCACGGGGATTGGAAGCATCTTTGAAATTGAAAGTTTCCGTGAAAAAAACTTCGCCTTCTGACTTTAGATTGGGTTCCGTGGGAAAAACCATTTTTTTCTGTTCCGAAGAATAGGGAGCAAAATTGCTCAATTGCTTAATCTTCTGTCCGTACGACAGGATAAAAATGAAAAGCAATGCGAGTAAGAGTATAGATCTTTTCATAGCATTAAATGTTAGTGATTGTTATCGTTAACCAAATTAGATATTTTCAACCTGCTCAGAAACAAATATCGAAAATTTTTTTCTGAATGAGCGATCCTAACCGATTAAGGCTTTGAGAGAATCTATGAGTGGGACCGGAAACCTGAAAATAAGGGATCAGGTAGTTCTTGCATGACCCTTCATGCGCAAGATGAATTCTTTTTTCTTCCGTTCGCTGACATCAACCTGGCTGCCATCTTCAAAAATGATGTATCCTCCGCGGCCGGAGACATATTTTTTCACGAATTCCAGATTAATCAGGTGTTTGCTATGCACCCGAACAAAGGTCAGGTCGTAAAGGAGGCGTTCAAAATTGTTCAGGGTTTTTGAGGTAACGACGCGCTGGCCACCCTTTATGAAAAATGTGGTATAACTGCCATTAGCCTCGCAACGGACAATATCCGCTATTTTATACACATCGAAACCGTCCATGGAGGAGAGGATAATCCGCTCATTGCGATTGCTCAAGCCTTCCCTTAAAACCGATACACGGTCGCCAAAGTTTGCGTCTTTGCGGATTTTTGTATAGCGATCAACGGCTTGCTGAAGTTTTTCGGTACTGATTGGTTTCAGGAGGTAATCGAGTGCCGAAAAGTCGAATGCCTTAAGTGCATACTGGTCATAGGCTGTGGTAAATATCACCTCAAAACCGGTATATTCCACATCCTCAAGAACCTGGAATCCCTGACCATCCGGTAGGGCAATGTCCAGAAAAACCAGTTCGGGTTTTACGGTTTCAATCAGCTCAATGGCAGATTCAACTGTTTGAGCAGTACCCACCACCTGTACATCCGGACAGTATCTTTGAAGAAGAATGGCAAGCGCTTCGAGGCTGTTTTCTTCATCATCTACAATAACTGCTTGAATCAAAGAGGTCATATTTTTCCCAGGTTAAGTACAAGTATAAATGTACAAGGATTTTCCGGGATTAATTACCCATGGTGACCATTATTTCAGGCCGGGCAGATTTCACGGATTGCATTGGCAATGCTCTCGGGATCAAAACCGCATTCCCGGTATAGCTGTCGTTGGGTTCCCTGTTCAATAAATTCATCAGGAATTCCAAGCATTCTGAGGGTTGAACTATAGTTGTGATGTACCATGAACTCAGTAATTGCGCTGCCGAAACCGCCAACAATGGTGCCGTCCTCAACCGTAATTATTTTTTTGAACCGTGTAAAAACATCATGGAGAATGACCTCATCCAGAGGTTTGATAAACCGCATATCGAAATGGGCAGGTTTAATGCCTTCTTTTTCAAGTATCTGGAATGCCTTCATTACGAGGTTGCCGGGATGGCCAACTGAAAGGACGGCCACTTCGGATCCATCAGTAATCATTCGCCCTTTACCGATCGGAATGCTGGCAAATGGCCGCCGCCAATCGGTCATTACGCCCTGGCCCCTTGGATAGCGAATGGCAAACGGACCATGAATCCCTTCCTGAGCTGTGAACATCAGGTTTCTTAATTCCTCCTCGTTCATCGGCGCCGAAACGATCATATTCGGGATGATTCGCATATAGGCCAGGTCGAATGAACCGTGGTGCGTGGGCCCGTCGGTTCCCACCAAACCTCCCCGGTCGAGACAAAAAATGACCGGTAATTTCTGCAGTGCAATATCGTGAATCACCTGATCGAAGGCCCGCTGCATGAAAGATGAATATATATTACAGAAAGGAATGAATCCTTGTGTTGCTAACCCGGCAGAAAAGGTAACGGCATGCTGTTCCGCGATCCCGACATCAAAAGTCCGATCGGGCATTTCTTCCTTCATAAAGGTCATGGATGATCCGGCGAGCATGGCAGGTGTGATCCCCATTATTTTAGGGTTCATTTTGGCCAATTCCAGCAGGGTGTGTCCAAATACATCCTGATATTTTGAAGGAAAACCCGATGGCTCCTCGTCAATAATTTCCCCGGTCACTTTATTAAATTTACCAGGAGAATGATAGACAGTCTGATTGATCTCGGCCAGAGGCACCCCTTTTCCTTTTTTAGTTAGAACATGCAGCAGCTTAGGGCCGTCGATTTTTTTCATATCCTCCAGGATTTTCACCAGGTGTATGACATCATGGCCGTCGACCGGTCCGAAATACCGGAAGTGGAGCGATTCAAACAGGTTACTCTGTTTGAGGATCATGTGTTTGATAGCGTTCTCCAAAGTTTGAACCATCCGCCGTGCATCGGGTCCGATTTTGCTGAAAACGCCGAGAATTTTCCAGGTATCTTTCTTAAACCGGTTCCAGGTTCTGGAGGTGGTAATATCCATAAGATAATCATTCAGTGCACCATGGTTCGGATCGATGGCCATATTATTATCATTCAGGATTACCAGGATATTGGATCGTTCGATTCCGGCATTATTCAGTCCTTCAAATGCCATGCCTCCGGTAAGAGCGCCATCCCCGATCACGGCTATGGTATACCGGTTGGTTTCCCCTTTGCGATTGGCAGCAACGGCCATACCGAGTGCGGCCGAGATGGATGTGGAAGCGTGCCCCGTTCCAAAAGCGTCGTATTCACTTTCCTGCATTTTAGGAAAACCGCTGATCCCCTTAAATTTGCGGTTGGTGTGGAAAACATCACGCCGGCCGGTAAGTATTTTATGGCCGTAAGCCTGGTGGCCGACATCCCAGATGATCTGATCAAAAGGGGTATTATAAACATAATGAAGGGCCACCGTCAGTTCGACTACTCCGAGGCTGGCGCCAAGGTGCCCCGGGTTGCACGAAACTTCCTCAATGATGAAATCCCTGAGTTCTTTACAAACCTGCAACAGGTCGGCTTCGCTAAGTTTTTTAAGGTCGGACGGACTGTTGATCGTTTTCAGCAGTGGGAAATTTTTTTCTTGCATAAGAATCGGGTTGATCCCGGGAGGTGTCAGATCGTCATTATATCTTTTTCTTTGACTAAGAGCCTGTCGTCAACTACTTTGATGTATCTGTCGGTCATTTCCTGAACCAGTTTTTCCGCATCCTTTTCTTCATCCTCTGAAAGGCCTTCCTTAATCAGTTTTTTGAGCTGATCATTTCCATCACGCCTGTTATTCCGGATTCCGACGCGTGCGCTTTCGCCTTCAGTTTTCACCTTTTTAACCAGTTCGCGCCGACGGTCCTCAGTGAGCAACGGGATGTTAATCCGGATGATTTCACCGTTATTAACCGGTGTCATCCCGAGATTAGCAGCCAGTATGGACTTTTCAATCGGATCGATCATGTTTTTTTCCCATGGCTGAATGGCCAGCGTGCGCGGATCGGGCGAATTCACGTTGGCTATCTGAGTCAGGGGGGTAAGTATGCCATAATAATTGACCATGATCCCATCCAGCATATGAATATTGGCCCGGCTAGCCCGGATTTTCGACAGTTCATTGTCGAGATGTTTGACGGTCCGCTCCATTTTTTCCCCGGTATCTTCGAGGATCATTTCAACTTCTTCGTTCATAGCCTTTATTCGTTAGAATTCAAGGAATGCAAAATTATTTATTTCTGAATGATGGTGCCAATTTTTTCACCCGAAATCAATCGTTTCAGGTTACCGGGGGTATTCATATCAAAAACCATGATGGGCAGATTGTTTTCCCGGCAGAGCGTAAAAGCGGTTTGATCCATGATGGTAAGGTTACGTGCAATGACCTCATCGAAAGAGATATGGTCGAATCGGGTAGCCAGCGGATCCTTTTCCGGGTCAGCATTGTAAACACCATCCACGCGGGTGCCCTTGAGGAGAACTTCTGCACCGATCTCAATTCCCCGCAGAGCTGCAGTGGTATCGGTGGTAAAAAATGGATTTCCGGTACCGGCTGAGAAGATGCACACATGCCCGGCTTCAAGTGCTTCAACTACTTTGTCGCGGTGCCAGTATTC
Source organism: Porphyromonadaceae bacterium (assembly GCA_007280905.1). Taxonomy (GTDB): domain Bacteria; phylum Bacteroidota; class Bacteroidia; order Bacteroidales; family UBA12481; genus UBA12481. The sequence continues at coordinate 20,673 of QYQM01000077.1, forward strand.
AGCAACCGGTTCCATCCTGACAGCAGTGAACAATCTTGAGGGAGTACCGTATTGACGGAACGCTGACTGGAGGGCCAGGCCATTGATGACGGTTGCAAGCATTCCCATGTAATCCCCTTTTACCCGGTCGTAACCTGCCTTTGCCCCGGATAGTCCACGAAAAATATTCCCACCGCCTATAACCAGGCCCACCTGAACCCCGAGTTCACGAATTTCCGCAACCTGGCTTGTAAAACTTTCGAGCTGGCCTGTATCGATGCCATGGGATGATTGCCCCATGAGCGATTCCCCGGATAATTTCAGAAGAATTCTTTTGTAAGTTGCCATGTTTGATGGGTATGAACGCCGAAAGATAAAAAAAATCCCGGTGGTGACCGGGATTTTCAGGTATCATATCCGCGAGCGGAAGAGTTTCGTTAGTCGTTCAGAGTAAACCGGACAAAATCCACAACGGTGAGGTCTTTATCGACATGGGTCAGATAATCGCCCACCGAAATTTTGTGGTCTTTAATGAAATCCTGGCTTAACAAGGTGTTTTCCTTGAAGAATTTACCCAGTTTTCCTTCTGCGATTTTATCGATGATACTGGCAGGTTTTCCTTCTTCGATGGCGATTGCACGGCCAATCTCAAGTTCTTTATCGATAACAGCCTGTGGGATCCGGTCCTTGTTCACTGCTACCGGGGCCATAGCAGCAACCTGCATGGCAATATCTTTGGCAGTCTGAGCATCAGCAACCTTTTTAGTAAGGCTGACGAGCGAAGCCAAACGGTTTCCCGGATGAATATAAGGCATTACAAAGGGTGATTCCAGTGATTTAAAGAAAGAAATATCCACTTTTTCGCCGATGATACCGGTCATGTTGGTCACTTCGCTCTCAATGGTATGCCCATCAACAGAAAGTTTTTTCAATTCTTCGAGGGTGGTTACTTTCTTAGCTATGGCTGCATCAGCGAACAGATGGGCTTTTTTGACGAAATCTTCGTTTTTTGCTACGAAATCGGTTTCGCAATTGAGCACGAGCAACACACCAAAAGTATGATCGCTGTTGGATTTAGCAATAACTGCACCTTCAGTGGCTTCGCGGTCTGCTCTTTTGTTGGCCACTTTTTGTCCTTTTTTCCGGAGAATATCGATAGCCTTATCAAAATCACCGTTGGTTTCAGAGAGGGCCTGTTTGCAGTCCATCATACCGGCACCGGTCATTTGACGTAATTTTGCAACGTCAGAAGCTTTAATTTCTGTCATGATGTTTAAAAATTGAAATTATTCAGAAACTTCCACATCTGCTACATCACCTGCTGCAACCTCAGTTGAGATGCGCTTGCGAATGGTTTTTCTGCCAGTTGGGCGGGCCGGTTCCTCGGAGGGTTCCGATTTTTTCGGCTTCACCGTTTCTTCTTTATCTTTTTCAGCCTTTCTTTCATTCAGGCCTTCTTCGATAGCTTTGCACATAATTCCGCAGATGAGTGCGATCGATTTGGAGGCATCATCGTTGGCCGGGATTGCAAAGTCCACTTTTTCAGGATCCGAGTTGGTATCAACCATCCCAAATACCGGAATATTCAGTTTATGCGCTTCGTTTACGGCGATATGTTCTTTGGATACGTCAACAACGAACAGGGCTGCCGGCAAACGGGTAAGGTCCTTGATGCTGCCGAGCAGTTTTTCCAGTTTAGTACGCTGACGGGTCACCTGCAGGCGTTCGCGTTTCGACATATGATCGAAGGTGCCGTCGGTAGCCATCTTGTCGATGGAAACCATTTTTTTAACAGCTTTCCGTACGGTAGGGAAGTTGGTGAGCATACCGCCCGACCAGCGTTCAGTAATGAAAGGCATTCCTGTTGGTGTAACCTTTTCGGCTACAATTTCTTTTGCCTGTTTCTTTGTGGCAACAAACAAAATTTTCCGCCCCGATTTTGCAATCCGCTTCAATGCTTCGGCGGCCTCATCGATTTTAAAAGCGGTTTTGTGCAGATCAATAATATGGATCCCGTTCTTCTCCATGAAGATATAGGGAGCCATGTTGGGGTTCCATTTCCGTTTCAGATGGCCGAAATGGACACCAGCATCGAGCAATTCCTGAAAATCTGTTCTGGGCATATTTGATGAAGAGATATTAGCGTTTTGAGAATTGAAAGCGTTTCCTTGCACCGGGTTGACCAGGTTTTTTTCGTTCAACAACCCTCGGATCACGGGTAAGAAAACCATTGGCACGGAGAATTTTTTTACACTCCGGGTCAATTTCCACCAGTGCACGGGCGATTGCCAGACGGAGAGCTTCAGCCTGTCCTGTGATTCCGCCTCCATCGAGATTAACGCGGATATCATATTTTCCGGCCACCTCAAGAACATTAAGCGGCTGGGTTACAATATGCTGAAGCTGAAAAAGCGGAAAATAGTCGGCCAAATCTTTTTTATTGATGGTGATCTGTCCTTTTCCTTCGTTGACAATAATACGGGCAACAGCCGCTTTCCTTCTACCAATTGTGTTAATCAGTTCCATGAATCTTATGTACTACTTTTGTAATTCGATAATTTTTGGCATCTGGGCTTCGTGCGGGTGTTCGTTTCCGGAATAAACATGCAGATTCCTGAAAATTTCACGGCCCAAACGATTTTTCGGTAACATTCCTTTAACAGCATGCTCAACCATACGGGTTGGATCTTTAGCCATCATCTGAGCGGGTGTAACTTCTTTCTGACCACCCGGATAGCCGCTATAGAAAAACAGTACACGGTCAGTCATTTTTTTCCCGGTCATCCGGACTTTGTCAGCGTTGATAACGATAACATGGTCTCCGCAGTCAACATGAGGGGTGTAACTGGCCTTGTTCTTTCCACGAAGAATGCTGGCTACTTCTGATGAGAAACGGCCCAACACAGCGTTGGTTGCGTCGATCACCACCCATTCCTTTTTAACAGTTGCCTTGTTGGCCGAGATCGTTTTGTAGCTTAACGTATTCACTTTAATCCGTCCTTTAAAATTAATAGCTGATATTCAATACGACGAGCCAGGCTCGAACGAATTGGAGTGCAAAAATACAACTTTTTTTTTACGTACCAAGTTTATCAACTTTTAATTTGTTGAGAACTCGGTCGATTACAGTCTGGCTGTCTGTAAGAAGGATTGTTAAAAGGTTACCAGGTGAGTTTCTATCTGCCGGGTAATCTCAAGTGCCTTGAACCCTCCCTCCAGGCTCGAGAGAGAATGGCGCCCCCCTTCAAGCGCATGGATGAAACTCAGGCACTGACGGGCCACTTCTGCTTCGCCGGGCGGATCCGGCCTGAGCCTCACGGAAGCATCGCCCGCCGGAGGCCACAAAATCTTATCGGAAAATGAAAACCCGGCTTCCGCCTTCTGGTATTCTTCAAGGTGACTGGTCCCTTTCAGGAGATCGATCAGAATGATGCCATCTGACTGGATGATCTCAATGCGACGGTCCGGTATTTTTGCAAATTTCCGGATAGCCAGACTAATAACCGATCCATTGTGCAATTCAACGCGGATATCTAACTGGATGGTTGTTCCGTTCAGCAGCCGGGAGGCATGCGGCCTCACCCTTTTCACCGTGCTGCCTGATAGCCCCAGGGCAAGATCGAGATCGGCCAGGATGGTTTTAAAAACCTGCCGGTGGCTTTCTTCTGACGATAGTTCCGGGAGGAAATCGGTAATCCGGATACTCTGTGGTTGAAAAATATGCATCAGTGAACTCCGGAATGCGGGATGATACCAGTCGTGATGCCCAACCTGCACCTGAACGTGCGCTTCATGGGCAAGCTTGACCATGAAGGGTGCTTCATCCATGAATTCAAACACCGGAAAACCAAGTGAAAGGTGCCTCGATCGACGAATCACCTGTATGGCTTCGTTCATACTCCCGTTAATTTTCTCGGGAATCCATATCAGGTCGGAAAAATCAATCAGCTGCCGGGTGGCCAGGGGTGATGATTCCTGCGGATTAATCCAGCCTATAAGGCTTGAACCGGAAGTTTTCAGCGTTTCTTCAAGAACTTCCGACCATTTACCTTGCCCAGACAATATCCCGACTGAATACATTGTTTTTTATACAAATAAACCTGTTTTTAATTCTATCACAGGCTCAAAACCAGACAACTTATTAAATTGCACCTGTGTAAAACTTAAATTTGTTCCATATTCGTCAAATATGAATCAGAACCTGTTCAAACGATACGCGAACTTCCGGAATCTTTACCTGCTTTTACTTTTAGTGATGGCGGTCAGCCTGCCACTGTCGAAATATCTAACCAGTGCAGCACAGATACTACTGGTCGTAACCTGGCTGGCAGATAGGAAATTCGATGAAAAATGGCGCCGTATCAAGAGAAGTCCACAGATCTTGATATTCACCTTCCTGTTTCTTGTTCCCTTGCTGGCGATGGCTTACACAAAAGATATTCCGTTTGGCCTCAGTGATCTGAGAGTAAAACTCCCGCTATTTCTTTTGCCTTTGGTATTAGGCAGCATTAAACCGCTCAATAATAATGAGATGCGGATTATTCTGGGCGGATTTGTGATTGCCGTTTTTATCGGGGCCCTGGTCAGCCTGAGCATCATGCTGGGCATCGGACCTGCTGTTTATACTAACGATCGTGAAACCATTCTGTTTATTTCCCATATCCGGTTTGCCCTGATGGTTGTGCTCGCCATATTCATCCTTTTTTATTATGCCTTCGATCACCAAACTCCCCCCCGTTTGAACTTAATACTTGTGCCTTGCGCCTTGTGCCTTATTATTTTCCTCTTCCTTCTTAAATCCCTAACTGGTGTGGTGATACTGGTCATCGGAGGAATGCTGCTGACTTTGCGGTGGGGTTTGAAACAATCTAATTTTCTTGTCAGGTGGTTTGTAATAGTTGGTCTGGCCACGATTCCGGTTTTAGCCGGATTTTATCTGGACGACCAGGCCGGACGATTCTATACCATCAGAGACAATACCGGTGATCTTGACTTGACCACTGTTAAAGGAAACCCTTACTGGCACGATACTGCCAATCTGATGATTGAGAACGGCTATCATGTCGGTTTTTACCTGTGTGAACCTGAATTGAGCGATGCCTGGAACAGTGTTAGTAAAATGGATTACAACGGGCCCGACCGGAAAAGCCAGAAGCTTAAATACACCCTTATCCGGTATCTGACTTCTCTTGGGCTGCGTAAAGATGCCTATGGGGTGTCGCAACTGAAACCAGAAGACATTAAACTGATCGAGAATGGTTTTGCTAATTGTATTTACAAACATCCCAAAAGGTTCAGTGTCCGCATTTATGAAACCATCTGGGAAATTGATCAATATAGGAAGGGAGCCAATCCAAGTGGCCACTCTGTAACACAACGGCTTGAATATCTGAAAACCGGATGGGCAATATTCAGGGATCATCCGTTATTTGGCGTAGGGACCGGTGATACTAAAATGGCATTTGAACAAAAATACGAGCAGATGCATTCACCATTGGATCCTGCCTGGCGGTTAAGGGCCCATAATCAGTTTCTTACATTTCTGATTGCTTTTGGAGTCATTGGATTTATTTTGATAATCAGCGCAATCATTCTCCCGGTGATTTTGGAAAAAAGGGGAAACCCTTATTTTATTATGATGTTTTTCCTGGTGACCATGCTTTCCATGCTGAATGAAGATACCCTTGAAACTCAGGCCGGGGTTGTTTTTTTTGCAATTTTTTACTGCCTTTTCGTTTTTGCTGATAGTTCCTTGCCGACAACCGATAACCTCCATCCACCTCACCCCCGTCCCCTATCCCGCGCTCGCTCCGCTCACGGGAGAGGGGAGCGCTCTGGCGTGACAACTGATAACCGATAACATCTAATGGATCAAATAGATAAAATATTTCTCGCCCGGGCCATCCAGCTGGCCAGGGAAAATGTGGCGATTGGCGGTGGACCATTCGGGGCCGTTATTGTACAAAATGGCCAAACAGTGGCCGAATCAGTCAACCAGGTGATATCCATACCGGATCCGACCGCCCATGCTGAAATCCAGACGATACGGCTGGCTGCAAAAAACCTGAAAACCTTCGACCTGACCGGGACCACACTCTATACATCCTGTGAGCCCTGCCCGATGTGCCTTGGTGCTGTATACTGGTCACGCATCAACCGGGTGGTTTATGCATCCGACCGGCATGATGCAGAAAAAGCCGGCTTCCGGGATGCAGAACTTTACTTTGAGATCGCTTTGGATCCGGATCAGCGGGTGACCTCATTTGAACAACTGGATGTGCCGGAAAGTGGCCTGGAGTTTATCGACTGGAAGAATTCAGATATAAAAACAGACTATTGAAACATCGGCTGGATCATACCTTTTTTGATCGGGATGCTTTAGAGATCGCACCGGAAATCCTGGGCAAAACCCTGGTGAGAATATTGCCCGATGGGACCAGAATTTGCCTGCCAGTCACCGAAGTGGAAGTTTACCGGGGAATGGAAGACATTGCCTGCCATGCGAGCAAAGGCATGTCGGAGCGGAACCGGGTGATGTTCGGCCGGGGCGGTATAATATATATGTACCTCGTTTACGGCATGCACTGGATGTTCAACATAGTAACCGGAGAGCCAGGCCATCCGGAAGCCCTGTTAATCCGGGGTGTTGGAGATATTATCGGTCCGGGCCGTGTAACGAAACAACTGGAAATGGGGCGTGATTTTTACGGTGAAGATATGGTCTTGTCAGACAGAATCTGGCTCGCAGATGGGCAACTCATAATAAACTTCAGAACGGGCCCCCGGGTCGGCATTAAATATGCCGGCGAACCGTGGGTAAGCTTACCTTGGCGCTATTGGGTGGAAAAATGATGTAGAGACGCATAATTGCGTCTTTGAAATGAAGACGCAATTATGCGTCTCTACATCATGTTTATTTATTTTCTTTTAGTCTTGGCAATCAGGAATTCGTCATCGAAAACCAGATAGACGCTCCAAGAGTGATCGATCCTTCCGGTATCGTAATGATAATAAGGCTCAAAGCGTAAGGCAAATTTCAAAAAATGGGTCAGGTTGAGGTCAAGCTGATATTTTAAAACCAACATTTGACGGTCGGATTGGAGAAAAAGCGGGTCTTTCTGACTGACTGACTGGAAAATCAGCATGCCGTGAGGAGATATAAAATTATGCGCTTTCCAATAGCCGACCTCAAAACTTCCAATTTTTGTATCCAGAAAACACCGGCTGTAGCTGCCATGGCCGTATGGAACTGTTACCTGATCACCCGGATTGATTTCCAAAAATTCAACATAATTCTGGGCTAAGGCTACCGATTTTACAAAGGAATTCGAAATGAGCCAGTTCAGGCGTAATCCCTGGACCAGATTGAGCCGGGTGGAAGCCGGAAGATTTGTGGCATCAGTTTCCCCGCCCATATGCCTGAAAAGGGTGCTGAACGGCGCCGTAATCTGGAACAACTTTGAGTCAAAAAGCATAAATGTGGAGTTTGATCCGGCAGTAAAACGCTCCTGAAACGGATCTCCGGGTTTCAGAAATTGTTCCCAATTCAACCATACATCCGATCGGAACTGGGGATAATTCCATAACAGCTCAAGGCCGTTCTCATAATTATCGATCAGATAATTTTCGAAATCCTGAACCGGTTCTATAAGGTTGTGGTTAACGGTGCCATAGATTGTTCCGAATATCAGGCTGAAATGATCCGTCGCATCATATTGCAAACTCAGCACGGGAACGGCCCGTTCGAACCGGTCTTCTCCGTGGTACTTCAGCAAATTAGCGCCCGCGCGGATGGTGGTTTTGGTATCCGGATGATATTCCAGTAGCGGTTCGAAATAGATTCCAATCAATGAGGAGCCGGTCAGAAAGGGGTTTTTAAATTCATTATTCTTGAAATAGGCGGTACTCTTCATCCGGAAATACAAGCTCTTTGGGATGATACTATCCTGCCCCGGAGGAGTCTGGAATGCTGAGTATTCGGGCCAGAGGACTTCTCTGTGGTCCACCGTCGTTTTTGTCGTATCTGCCGTCTGCGATCTTCCGTCGGCGCCCCTCAAGCCAGCAATTACAATAAATAATATGATCAGCAATCGAAGCGTCACCACAGTCTGTTATCAGATTTATCGAGGAAAAACAGGTGAAAGTACAAAATTTCAGGTTCGTGCTTATAATCCCTACTTTTACGGCATGAAAATAGGTTCTGTTGTTTTACCGGAAAGGGCTTTGATTCTGGCACCCATGGAGGATATTACGGATGCTCCTTTCCGCCTGTTATGCAAGCGGTTTGGTGTTGACCTGATGTTCTCGGAGTTCGTGGCTTCCGAGGCAGTGATCCGGAAAATCGATAAAATCCTTATGAAAATGGAGATCCATCCTTCAGAGCATCCGTATGGGATTCAGTTATACGGAAAGGAAACCTCATCGATGGTTGCATCGGTAAAAATCGCCGAACAGTATCAGCCCGATCTTATCGATCTGAACTTCGGTTGTCCGGCCAAAAAGATCGCTATGAAAGGGGCCGGTGCCGGAATGTTACGCGACATCCCGCAATTACTGAAAATGACTGCTGCAGTGGTTCAGGCAACGCATCTTCCGGTGACCGTTAAAACCCGGCTGGGCTGGGACGACAACAGCAAGATTATCGTTGAACTGGCAGAGCAGCTGCAGGACACCGGCATTGCTGCTTTGACGATTCACGGCCGCACCCGTGCCCAGATGTACCTCGGCGAGGCCGACTGGACGCTGATCGGCGAGGTGAAGAACAACCAGAGAATGTATATCCCGATTATCGGGAACGGGGATATCGACTCACCCCAAAAAGCGAAACAGGCATTTGACAAATATGGTGTGGATGCGGTGATGATCGGCCGGGCAGCTATAGGCAGACCCTGGCTATTCAGGGAAGTCAGGCACTATCTAGATACGGGAGACTTACTCCCGCCGCAATTAGTTAAGGATCAGGTTCAATTGGTACGTGAACATATAGCTATGTCGGCTGTGGATCGCCCCGAGATTCGGGCAGTCAGAAGCATGCGTCGGTTCTTTGCCGTCTATTTCAAAGGATTACCTGATTTTCGTGAAACAAGGGTGAAATTGCTTCAGGCTGAATCATTCGAGGAGGTTAACCGCCTACTCGATTTGATCGGGGAAAGATGGGGGTACCTGCCGGCCTATTCATCAACCGAATCCGTAGCAAAATAGCGTTTCTTCATAACCCGCAGCGGAACCCACGCGGCAAAGTAGCCAATCACGCCAACCAAAAAAATAACCAGCAGAAAATCGCTGAACAGCATCCTTACCGGGTACACATTCACTACAAATGACCCGGTATTGGGAAAGCGAATGATCCCGAACTGCTGCTGCAGCATGCAAAAAACCGCACCCAGAATCAGTCCGATCATCATCCCGATCCCCGTTACCAACAGGCCTTCCCACAGAAATACCTGTCTGATTTTAACCTGACTGGCACCCATGCTGCGCAAGATCTGCATATCGGTCTTCTTTTCCAGCATCAGCAGGGTTAATGATGAGATCGTATTAAAAGAGGCAACCATCAGAATAAAACTAAGAATCAGAAAGATAGCCCATTTTTCTGATGACATGACGCGGTAAAAATCGGCATGCTGGCGAAGCCGGTCTGATATCCTGAAATCCTTCCCGAAAACAGACAACAATTTTTTGATGATATCGGGTGTCTGCCGGGCATCAGTAATTTTTATCTCCAGTGCACTGACCTCCCCGGCTGAATAATCAAAAAAATCGCGCGCAAAATCCAGTGGTACAATGAGATATTTTGAATCGTAATCTTGCTGGATCCCGAAAACCCCGGATGGAAAGAGAAAGCGATGATTGATGGATTGCATTGGATTCAGGAGAATCCTGCCGGATCGCTTCGGTACATAAACATGAATCGGATTGATAAAATTGAGCCCGACACCCAACTCGCCGGCAAGCTCCTGGCCGATCACCCCCATTGGTGTATCGCCGGCAGCTAAACGGACCTCCCCATCGACCAGCAGGGAATCAATGCCTGAAACTTTGGTAAATTCCGGACCGACGCCCTTGACGGTGGCTATTGCCTGACGATCACGGTATTTCAGCAAGGCATTCTCTTCCAAAACCTGACAGTAATACGCTACCCCCGGAATGGCCTGTACCCGGCTAAGAAGAATCGAATCGGCACTGAACGTTTTCCCCTCAATGGCTGTGATTTTGATATCCGGATCGAAGGAACTGAACAGCGACCGGATCAGGTGATCAAGGCCGTTAAACACTGAAAGCACAATGATAAGGGTCATGGTGCCAAGGGTAATTCCGGCTACAGAGATCCGGGATATCCAGTTAATGATGTGCCTCGACCGGCGTGCCTTGAAATATCTGAAAGCGATAAAAAGAGGCAGGTTCATTATTTCAATAATTCACTGATCCTATCTACATAATCCAGGGAATCGTCAAGGTAAAAACGCAATTCCGGGATGTGCCTTACCTGTTTCCCTATCTTTTTACCCAACTCAAACCGGATCATTTTAGTTTTTTCTTCTAGTAGTTTGACTATCTCTTCAGCCCTGGATGAAGGGAAAACGCTGATATAGGACTTTGCCTGGCTCAGGTCGGGGCTCATCCTGACCTGGGTCACTGATATCATGGAGCCGTGATCGGCCAAACCGATTTCTCCCCTGAAGTATTCAGCCAATTCCTTCTGGATCAGCCGGGCTATTTTTAGTTGACGTGTTGTTTCCATCTGATGGTCCTCCTCACTGGTTAAACGATATCAAAGGTAATCAAACCAGACTAAAGGAGGAATTTCTATCTTTGGAACCGTTTATACAGAACAAAATCAGCATGAAAGAAACGGTATTAAGCGGAATCCGGTCGACCGGGAACCTTCATTTGGGTAATTATTTTGGTGCAATCCGGAACTTTGTACGGATGCAGCATGAATATAACTGCTATTTTTTCGTCGCCGACTGGCATTCATTAACCACTCATCCGCATCCCAGAGACCTTCATGCCAATGTGAAAACGGTTTTATCGGAATACCTGGCCTGCGGGATTGATCCTGAAATTGCCACCTTGTATGTTCAAAGTGATATTCCGGAAATTGCCGAGCTGTATTTACTGATGAACATGAATGCCTATATCGGTGAACTGGAGCGAACCACCACCTTTAAAGAAAAGGTCAGGAAACAGCTGGATAACGTTAATGCCGGTTTGCTGACCTATCCTGTTCTGATGGCTGCAGATATTATTATCCATAAAGCGAATAAAGTCCCGGTTGGTAAGGATCAGGAGCAGAATATCGAGATGGCCCGGCGGTTTGCCCGGCGGTTTAATACGATTTATGAAACCGAGTATTTCCCGGAGCCTGAAGGTTTTAGCTTCAGCGGTAACCTGATAAAGATACCTGGTTTGGATGGATCCGGGAAAATGGGGAAATCAGAAGGGAATGCGATCAACCTGGCTGATGATGCAAAAAAGATTCATCAGAAGGTGATGAGGGCAGTAACCGATGCCGGCCCAACCGAGATGAACCAAACTCCTCCCGAAGCCATTGAAAATCTTTTTAAACTGATGGAGGTGGCCAGTACCCCAGAAACCGTGATTCATTTCAGGGAGCAATATGCAAAATGCCGGATCCGCTATGGTGATTTGAAAAAACAATTATCTGCAGATATTATCCGGCTAACGGCTCCAATTCGGACCCGGATTCTGGAAATTCAGGCCGATGATGCCTATCTGGCGAAAGTGGTAAAAATGGGAGCCGAAAAAGCCCGGATCAGTGCATCCGCGACCTTGCGGGATGTGAGGGAGATTATCGGATTCAGGAAGTTTTAATGCTCCCAAAGGCATTCGCGGTCAGTGACCGGTGCTCCCAAAAGCGTTCGCGGTAAGGAACGGGGTCCCGGCCTTCGCCGGGATGACACTTCTCCGTATTGAACTCACCTCCTCACTCCCTTAACTCCCTTAACGATCTTTTCTTTCTTCTCGCTCTTCTCTTTCTTAACCTCTTATAGTCTTAAAGTCTTCTCGTCTTCTTATCGTCCCTGTTTAGGATAGTCCAGGTTATAGTGCAATCCCCGGCTTTCCTTGCGCTGGCGGGCATGTTTGACGATCAGGTAAGCCACTTTGATGGCATTCCTCAGTTCACAGAGTTTTACTGATACTGTTGACTGGCTATACAGTTCCTCGGTTTCGCGATAGAGGATATAGATCCGGTCAACGGCCCTTTTCAGACGGGCATTGGTACGGACAATTCCCACATAGTTGGTCATAATCTGTTGCAACTCTCTGGTACCTTGGGTGATTAGTACCATTTCATCGGGATTGCGTGTTCCCTCATCGTTCCAGGGTGGTATTTCCAGTTGGTGCTTCAGATCTGGCAGTTTCCGGCCCGAATCAATGGCTGCCCGGTGGGCAAAAACTACTGCTTCAAGCAACGAATTGGATGCCAAACGATTTGCACCATGTAAACCGGTGCAGGCCACTTCGCCCGCGGCATACAGATTACGGATGGTAGTCTGGCCATTTTCATCGGTACGGATACCCCCGCAGAAATAGTGAGCGGCAGGAACAACCGGCACAGGCATCCGGGTCATATCAATCCCAATAGAAAGGCATTTCTTATTTATATTCGGAAAATGAGCTTTTAAGCTTTCGGGCTCAATATGAGTGCAAACCAGATTAACAAAATCCTCACCGCGGTTTTTCAGTTCCGTATCTATGGCATGGGCTACGATGTCCCTTGATGCCAGTGATCCGCGCGGGTCATATTTGTTCATGAATTCCTCGCCATCCTGGGTTTTAAGTATCCCGCCAAAGCCGCGTACGGCCTCAGAAATCAGGAATGACGGACGTTCTCCGGGATTATACAGGCTTGTGGGGTGAAATTGAAAGAATTCAACATGATCCACATAGGCTTTAGCCCGGTAAGCCATAGCAATTCCGTCGCCCGTTGCAATCGGAGGATTGGTGGTTGTCTGATAAATATATCCGCTCCCGCCGGTGGCTAAGAGGGTGATCTTGGAAAGAATGGTATCGATCCGGTTATTTTCGATATCAAAAGTATAGGCTCCGTAACACTCGATTTCGGGATTACCGCGGAACACCGGGGTACCCAGATGATGCTGCGTGATCAGGTCGAGCGCAAAGGACTTTTCCATGATCGTAATATTTGGATGAGACCGGACGCGGCCCGAAAGTGCGCGCATGATCTCTGCTCCTGTGCTGTCCTTGTAATGCAAAATACGATTCTCCGAATGTCCTCCCTCGCGGTTCAGGTTAAACTTACCATCGGTATCTTTATCAAAATTGGCGCCCCATCCGATCAATGACTTGATCTGTTCCGGTGCCTCATTTATCACCATTCTCACGATTTTCTCATCACATAGCCCGTCACCGGCAATGAGGGTGTCCTGAACATGCTTTTCCGGGTTATCCGGGGGGTACATCACCGAGGCAATGCCACCCTGGGCATACCAGGTGTTGGTTTCTTCGAGGTTTGTTTTGCTGAGCAAAATAACACTTCCAAATTCGGCAACCTGCAACGCAAAGGACATTCCTGCGAGGCCGCTGCCAACTACCAAAAAATCAGTTTTGTGTTCCATCGTTGCAAAAATCGGATAAATTAAGGAATTACCCTATTTTTGGAGCCTGATATACCGATTGTTTCAAAATGAATCAAGAAGAAGTATTTAAAAAGCTGGTTTCCCATTGTAAGGAATACGGTTTTGTTTTCCAGTCATCGGAGATTTACGACGGACTAAGTGCCGTATATGATTATGGCCAGTATGGTGTTGAGCTTAAGAATAATATCAAAACATATTGGTGGGAATCAATGGTTCTGCTTCATGAAAACGTGGTGGGGATTGATTCTGCCATATTTATGCATCCCACCATCTGGAAAGCATCCGGACATGTGGATGCCTTCAATGATCCGCTCATCGATAACAAAGATTCTAAAAAGCGTTATCGTGCTGATGTGCTGATTGAGGATGAGATGGCTAAGATGGAGGGGAAGATTGACAAGGAGATAGAGAAAGCACGCAAGCGATTTGGTGATTCTTTCGATGAAACCATGTTCCGGCAAACCAATCCCAGAGTGACTGAAATTCAGGTTAAGATTGATTCGCTGCATAACCGGTTTACCAAAGCCCTGAACGATGGTGATCTCAATGAACTCAGGCAGATCATTATCGACAGTGAAATCGTTTGTCCGGTTTCCGGTACCCGCAACTGGACCGAAGTTCGCCATTTTAACCTGATGTTTTCCACCGAGATAGGCTCAACGGTTGACGGAGCTTTAAAAATTTATCTTCGGCCGGAAACTGCACAGGGAATTTTTGTGAACTATCTGAATGTTCAGAAAACCGGCCGGATGAAGTTGCCGTTCGGGATTGCCCAGATCGGAAAAGCTTTCCGTAATGAGATCGTTGCCCGGCAGTTCATTTTCCGTATGCGTGAATTCGAACAGATGGAAATGCAGTTTTTTGTTAAACCGGGTGAAGAACTGAAATGGTTTGAATACTGGAAAGCTATACGGATCCAGTGGCACCGCGCACTGGGTTTCAATCCGGAGCATTATCGCTTTCACGATCATGATAAACTGGCGCATTACGCGAACGCCGCAACCGATATCGAATATAAATTCCCGTTCGGATTCAAAGAGGTGGAAGGGATTCATTCCCGCACCGATTTCGATCTGAGCCGTCACCAGGAATTTTCGGGCCGCAAGATTCAATATTTCGATCCGGAAACCAACGAATCGTATATACCTTTTGTCGTTGAAACCTCTATCGGGGTTGACCGGATGTTTTTGCAGGTGATCTCGGAAGCTTATGCCGAGGAGGAGGCACCCACTGCCGAAGGCGGCACGGATATCCGTACGGTCCTGAAACTCCCGCCGCCACTGGCTCCGGTAAAACTCGCCGTTTTCCCTTTGGTTAAAAAAGATGGACTTCCCGAGATTGCACGGCAGATCATTGATGACCTGAAATTCGACTTTTACTGCCAGTACGATGAGAAAGATTCAATCGGAAAGCGGTACCGCAGGCACGATGCCATCGGAACACCGTATTGCGTAACGGTAGATCATCAGACCGCAGAGGATAATACCGTAACCATCCGTGACCGTGATTCAATGGAGCAGGAAAGGGTGGCCATTTCAGCTCTGCGTGAGTTGGTGGGCACTAAGGTGAATATGAAAAACCTTTTGAAATAGTAAAGTAAAAAAGTTTAGATTCCAATTCAGAATTGTCGAGTTCCGAGGTTTGAGATTCAGGTCACCATGAAGTTGAAATTTACAACTTCACGAATACTTGAATCTGTAATTTCGTCATTCGGAATTCTAAATTCGAATCTCATCTCTGTTACTTCTTACTTCTGATAACCGATAACCGACAACAAAAAACACATTGTATGAAAACTGTCCTGCGTTCCATCTTGCCAGAGCTGTTAATGGTAGCAATAATGGCTGTACTGGCCCTGTCCTTTATGAGCCCGGTATTTGAAGGTAAAATTTTGTATCAGAATGATATAGTGCAGGCCAAGAATATGGCCCAGGAGGTGGAACAGTACCAGAAGCAGACCGGGGAATATTCAGCCTGGACCAATTCTGCTTTCGGGGGGATGCCGGCTTATCAGATTAAGTCGGCCCCATCAGGAAATATTTTTCTGTGGTTGTTCAGGGCCCTGAAACTGTTTCTTCCGGGATTTACCGTTGCCATCCTGTTTGTCTGTATGATGGGCTTTTATTTTCTGCTCCGGACCCTGAAACTCAATC
Source organism: Porphyromonadaceae bacterium (assembly GCA_007280905.1). Classification (GTDB taxonomy): domain Bacteria; phylum Bacteroidota; class Bacteroidia; order Bacteroidales; family UBA12481; genus UBA12481. The sequence goes on from QYQM01000077.1 coordinate 36,430, forward strand.
AATGGCTGGCACTCGCAGGTGCTATTGCTTTCGGGTTTGGGGCTCATAACCTCCAGCTGATCGGTGCCGGTCATGTGAGTAAGATTTACGCAATTGCCTATATGGCTCCTGTCATTGCAGGGGTGTTCCTGGTGTTCAAACGGAAATATCTGATCGGGGGACTCGTCACAGCAGTAGGATTTGGCATTCAGCTGGTTACCAATCATCCTCAGGTTTCCTATTATCTCGGAATCATTATCCTGGTTTATATGCTGGTGGAATTGGTGTTTGCCATCCGCGATAAATATTTCGATCATCTCGTAAAATCGGGTATAACACTTTTTGTAGCCCTGATATTGGCCATCCTGCCAAACATGACCGCGTTGATGACCACTCAGGAGTATAGTAAGGAATCGACCAGAGGGGAATCCGAGCTTATTAAGCCGGGTGAAACCAAAACAAAGGGACTGGATGTAAAATATATTACCGATTGGAGTTACGGGATCGGAGAAACGATCAACCTTTTTATCCCAAACTTCAGCGGCGGGGGATCAAGCCATGATCTGGGAACCAAATCTGAGATGTATAAGGCAATGATGAGCAATCAGATACCCGAACAGCAGGCAAAACAGTACACACGGGGTATTGGGTACTGGGGAAGTCAAACCCTGGGAACTGCCGGACCGCATTATATCGGTGCCATTTCAGTATTCCTGGCTGTCCTCGGTTTGTTTATTGTTAAAGGGAAAAAGAAATGGTGGCTGGCCTCGATAATCGTGCTATCCATAGTTTTGGCGTGGGGTCGTAATTTCATGGGACTGACTGAATTTTTCGTGAACCATGTTCCGTTGTATGCCAAGTTCCGCGATGTGACCAACACTCTGATAATTGCACAATTCGCGATTCCTTTGCTGGCTTTTCTGGCCATTAAAGAGTGGTTTGCCAATGATGAGCTGGATCTTCAGACGAAATTAAAAAAGCTCTACACTGCCGTTGGAATAGCCGGAGGAGTTGCGCTTCTTGTTGCGCTGATTCCTTCGATGTTCGGATCTTTCACCAGCGTTACTGACGGCACTCTGCCCGACTGGATCAAAGAGCCACTCCGGAACGACCGCATCAGCCTTGCACGCCGTGATGCTTTCAGAACTTTGATTTTTGTGATTGGTGCGGCCGGAATTCTCTGGTATTCATTGAAATCCAAGACCAAAAAGGAGTACTTGTACATCGGTCTTGCGTTGCTTATTCTGGTTGATATGTGGTCAGTCGGGAAGAGGTATCTGAATAAAGATAATTTCATCAGCAGCCGTCAGATTGAGCAGACTTTCAAAGCCACTCCGGCCGATGAAACTATTCTCAAGGACAAGGACCAGGGATACAGGGTACTGGATATGACTACCAGCCCGTTCCAGAGTGCCCGTACTTCGAGGTTCCATAAATCGATTGGTGGATACCATGGTGCAAAATTGGGCCGTTATCAGGATTTGATCGATAAGTATCTGTTTCCTAATACGACGGCAATTGGAGCAGTATTCCAGGATAAACCTACATTTGAAAAGTTCGATGCGGCCATTGCCGGGATGAATGTTTTAAACTTGCTGAATACCAAGTATATAATTTTCAGACCTGCTCCCATTGTCAATAGTCACGCCTATGGGGATGTATGGTTTGTAGACCGGGTGAAGTGGGCTGAGAATGCCAATCAGGAACTTGATGCATTGGGCACTTCGCAGTTGATGGCAGAAGCTGTTGTGGATAAGCGGTTTAAGCAACAACTCAGCACATTGCCAGCCCAACTCTCACCGAACCCGGAGCCTGACGTAATTTCTCTGGTAGAGTACAAGCCGAATTATCTTAAGTACGATGCTAAAACTTCTGATAATCGGCTGGCTATCTTTTCCCAAATATACTATCCCTATGGCTGGCAAGCCTTTATCGATGGCAAAAAGGCCGAACATATCCGGGCCGACTATACCATGCGCGCCATGTTGATTCCTGCCGGTAAGCACACGGTCGAATTCCGTTTCGAGCCGAAAACACTGAAGACGGGTAAGATGATCAGTTTGATTGGGAGTTTGCTGGTGCTATTGCTGATTATCGGGACGGCGGTGGTGGAGATCAGAAGTAAGAAAGCTAAGGGATAGCGGCTCTTAGTCCATCTGAGGCCTCTGGTAGCGTGAAGGGGTCCCCGCCTGCGCGGGGATGACAAGGCTGCCTTTCAAAAAAAGAGTGAGGGGGCAAGGGTGTGAGTGTGAGCTTACTGCTTAATGCATCTCACATAGCACGCCTCAGGCGTACGATATCCGATGATGTACAGCAGAAGCGGATGATAGATCCACTCGGTTCGGTTGAAGCTTTGCACAAAATTCCAGGAATCCCTTGAGAAGTTGATGCCCGTGAAATAGCGGGTTGTATCCTCACCGGTGAATCCGGAGGTCCAATACCTTACGCCCGATCGGTCATCCTTAAACTCGCCTTCCATCGGGTTTTTTGGATCTCCGTATTTGTAATATCCTTTCATTTCAATACCGAGGTTCTCAATGGATGACACACCGAAATAGTAAAGAATGCCAAAAGGCTGTGAATAGGTCTTGAACAATCCTGACCATTGATCGGGCGAAGGAATCCGCCACCCCGTGGGGCAAATATCCCGAAACAAGGCAGGCGATGGGTAGTAATTGGCTTCCACCCAGGTATACAGACCTCCATATTTCTCGAAGTTTATACTGTTATTGAAGTATAAGAATTCAGCCAGATCATTGTTGGTTTGAGTAGTGTTGCACGGAACCGGTGTTCCGTAACGAAGATTCTCGGCCATCCACCAGTTTTCCCCGATCTTTACGATCCGGTAGCGGTTGCCGTCCCGGGAATCGGTGAGGATATCAACCTGACGGTTCGGACTCAGTATAAAAACCGAATCAATGGCTGTGGCCGTTCCTCCATCCTCATCTGCCACTTCAAGGATATACTTCTGATACCCGGTCCTGCTGAACCGGGCGGTATAGCTTGATCTGGTTGAAAAGGCGGTTTCCCAGGTACCGTCAGCATCCACATCCCAGCGGTAGCGCAGAATAAAATAGGAGCTTTCATTATCCGATGAGTTCTTTCCGTCGAGCATAAAAACAGTTGTGGTATCACCTGTCCCGGGAAGGGAAAAAACCGCAGCAATGGGCGGGGTGTTTTCAGGCTCACAGGAAGCGATCAATCCGGTCAGGATAATATATATTAAATGCCTGGTATTCATGTTAATAAAATCTGAAATTCAGATGTTTGGTGTATTGTCCGATCATAATTGAATCTTTACTGCGAGGATCGAGTTCCAGGTCGAATGAATTAATAGTCTGTGAGGTGAATAAACCGATACCGTTAATAATATTGGTGACCGGAAATCCGATCTGGTCAGGTGGCTGGACCTGATTCATCAGGCGGTATTCATACAAGTCGGCCGGAATACCCACGATGACAACCTGGAAACCGTTTACAGGCCGGTAGCTGACCGACCGATCCTGCCGGACCTGACCAACGATCCGTTTCATGATGTCCTGGCCAAATATTGATTCCGTGCCCCCTTTGCCAGGTTCCAGACTGTGATATTCACGCCAGCTGATGCTTCGGGCAATAGTAGTATCCGGATAAACGTCTGTGTAATATAGCTTAAAGTACATTTCAGAATAGGAGGCTTCCGTTTTCCAGGCAAACTCAAGTGGATTCAGGAAGATGTTTATGGTTGCGGATAATCTCGGCGAGAGTAAATGTGCAGAAGGATAGGCCTTCGTTTTTGCAAAAATCAGGGGCAGTCCGGGGATTTCGACGATAAGGTGGTATTCCTGGTGGATTGATCCGGTAAAAAGGGGCTCTGTCTCAGGTGACCTGACCAGTATATAGTTCCAGTTTGGTTTTTCAAGGAAGGTTCCGGGCAACCTGGAAATCAGGTCAGTTTTGATAAGTTCGGCTTTGCTCACCAGGAAATCCCCGTTCCATTTTTCCAGCCATACCGTGGCAACCGGGAAATAGACAGAATCTTCGATCCGGGCATAATTCAGGGCTGATCCTAATCCGGAAAAGGTTTTGGTCACCCGCACGCTGAGGGTATCCCGGTGGAGTTCCAGAACACTATAAACAACCGGGATCGTCACATAGTCAGGCGATTGCGGATCCAGTTCGTTGTTGCAGGAGAATCCAATGAATCCCGCAAAGCCGATGATGAAAAGGGTCCTGGAAAAAGAAACCAACCTCATGGTACCATCAAGATCAGGTTAATACTCCGGGGGATTGATCAAAGGTAGTGAAAGTTGAGATTCTAAAATCGAATCTCTGACTTCAACCTACCATCCCCCCCTGTCATTCCCCACCGGGGGACCGCTTCATGAAGATGTCTTTATAAGGAAATGATATTTAGTTACTAAAAAAATAGTATCTTGAGATGCCTTTTCATCTATCTGTCCCCACCATAAATTCTAATCAAACAGTCCTATGAAAAAGTTTAATTTAATCAGTGGGATTCCTGTTTGCATTTGTGTTTTTCTAATCTCTTGCTCCACTAAGATCAAGACAGAATTACCGGTTATAGATGTCATCGGCGCACTTAAAAATGAGAAGTCGCTGAAATTGAGCGAGATCGTCGATCATATCGAATATGTCAAACTGGAAACAACCCCGGAATGCCTTATTGGTGGCGGACAAGCGGTATTGGCTGGCAATACTATCTACATTAAAAATTTTCGGCCTACCAGCCTGCTGGTCTTTGACGGCCAGGGGAAGTTTTTAAGGCAGATCAGCAGGCAGGGCAAGGGCCCCGGAGAATATATAAATTTTGCCTATTTCGACGTCAGTCCGGATAACCGGTACATTGCCATCGGCGGTTTTGGCGGTGGGATAAGACTTTATACAATTACGGGAGAATTCACGACACAATCGGATTATAACAGTCTCTCCTGGTCCGGTTTTCTCTTCCTGAACCCAAACAAACTGATTACCTATGAATCGCGGCAGAATGGCCACCAAAAAGGGTACCCGATAATGATGGCCTGGAACACTGAACATCTTCAATCGGATACTCTGTTGTGTATAGATATGGAGCCTCAGGAGTCGGATAGGTCGGTTCTCATGGTTTTCAACCCATTTTATCCTTTCAAAGGCAGAATTAATTTCATGGAAGCCGCGAATGATACCCTTTATCAATTGGATACCGATCTGAAAATTTCTCCCCGGATGGTTGTGGACTGCGGTGAAAGGGCTTTAACGGAAGAAACACTTTTTATGGCTCCCGGCAAATCAATAATCAGGGTTTATCCGGTTTGTGAAACGAATAATTATCTGTTTATAAACTCCTATAGTGGAGAGGATTACAGAGTTTTTGTTTTTAACAAAAGGTCTGGTGAAACCTTTCGGATGCCGGTCAGGCAAAGCCTGTTCGACGAAAAGGTAAAAACTTATGGACCCGAAAACGATCTGGAAGGTATCGATTTTACATTCAACGGGCTTAGGGTGAACGATAAAACCTGGACCTCTATTCTTCAGATAGTGGACCTGAAAGCTTTTTTTGAATCCGTGAAACCGGATCTGCTGAAACTGAAAACCCGGAAGTATCTCGATCAGCTCCGCAAGCTTACCGACGCCAGCGACCTGAACGACAATCCGATCGTGAGGATTGTACACCTGAAATAGGATTTGGGGAGATTGAAGGAGAAGTAAAAATTTAGAAATTCGAATTCAGAATTCCGAGTTCCGAGGTGCGAGATTCAGGTAATCTAGAAGTTGTAAATCCCTACTTCATAAATACTTGAATCTTATACTTCGTAACTCGGAATTCTCAATTGGAATCTCATAATTTCACTCCAAAGTGATCTCCTTTTCCAATACCCCGCCTCTCGTAGAAAGCACCTTCACTTTCCCTTTAATTGTATTCTTGCCATAAGAGCGAATAGTAAAGGTTGCAGTAGCTTCCTGGTTTTGCCACAGATGATCGGCATAGCGGGTTTTGTCGGTAGTTTTTGGATCCACAATTTTGATTTTTGGCTGATCACCTTCCATAAGTTTTTTATCAAAATCCAGCACGGCCTGATCCAATTGCACAATTTTAACACGCTGGGCGATATTAAGTGCTGTTGGGATCCGTGCGGTGTTTTTCCAGCTGACGGTTACCTGGTAATCCGTCGAATCTTTGTAATCTTTCAACTCTTTCACTTTGAACTTATTCCACTCGAGGGTTGGCAGATCCTCAGCCATGGCCAGGTTAAACATGGCCTGTTTTCGGATCCAGGGTTCGAGATGTTCAGGCGGAGGATTCTGTGAGAAAAATTTTGGATGATAGCCGCCGTTCTCAACCGGACCGAGGAAGGGATGCATCACGCTGGTCCATTCTTTAAAACCGCGGCCGCCATTTTCCTGATCGTCCCAAAGGAGTATATCGAGTTCATCTTTTTTGCCGTCTTTATTGAGATCGGCATACAGGCCACCATTCCAGATTTCATCACCGTACCAGATGGCACCGAAATAGCTGTAACCGAAATCCGGACCGTGGCCGAAAAGAGGTTCCGCCTTGGTGCTGTCGCCGGAATAGTCGTTGACCGGTTCTTTGGTGTTATATTCATCATATACATCACCTGCCCAGGGATATCCGGTAATCTTCATGCCGAGTGTATCATAATATTCCAGAAGTTTACGGTCGGCCTCGTACATGCCTTTTGCCGAAAATTCCGTTGATGGGCCGCGGAGGTGCATGGGAACCTGGGTGTCCATGGAGTTGACCACTGAAACGTTTGGATGGGTCATCAGGAAGTTGAAAAGGGCACGGGTTTCAGATTCGCTGAGCGGGAATTCACCGGCACCGTTCTGAGTCCAGCCCCGGCCTGTAACATCGAGCCTATCTTCCGGACGCCAGTTTTCAGGATAATTCCTGTGCAGGTCGAGTCCGCCAATGCCATCTTCATTGATTTTCCCATCGCCATCGTTGTCCCAGCCTTCTGATGCACTGGTCCATAGTCCTTTCCCTTTATGAACACGCTTCATGAGCCGGCCGCCTTCGAAAAATGCCGCTGGCTTGTCGGTGTCCTTGCCTGTCTTTTTATTGGCTAAAGTTACCTGCAGAATCGGTCGGCCTTCATAACTAAACCCAACCTCATACAGATCAACCAGATCTGGATACTTCTCTGCCCATCGCTTCATCCAGGTATACACCACATCAACTGTATGGTATCGGTCCCGGGTGAGAGTTTCACCGGCTGAATATTCCACCTCTTTATGCTTAACCTGCCGAAAAACGCTGGTTCCGTGACGGTAACCCTTAACCGTATAATGCGTGGTATCCTTGTCGGATTCGGGCCAGACAGCAATGTTAAGGGGCCTGATCTGAGCAGTCGCGGATAAGGATAGAAACGAAAAGAAGGTTAAGAACGAAAAGAATGGCAAGAAGGTTGGTTTATGTTTCATAGAGCACTTTATTTTGGTTGACTACTTTTCTTGACTATCCACTGATGACTCTGATATCACTGATTTTATCTGTATTATCAGTGGTATCTGTGGCCCTCTGTGGTTCTCCGTGGTCTCTGTGTAACTTTCTTACACGGAGTTACACAGAGGACCACAGAGTTACACAGAGAACTTAATAATACTTGAATCTGTAACTTCAGAATTACAAATGGATTTCGCACCCACCTCCCTTAAATCTACCCTGGATCATCCGATATTTAATTCAATCAAAACCTTTTATTCTGCATATAGTACCACCCAAACCTCACCGCTATAGGGATATGCCTGAGGACAGTCGGGATCAGGCCATAGTGGCGGACCATGGAGTGAAACCGCTCCCGCAGGCTGATACCGATATTTTTTTTTGAATGGCCGCCATCGAGGAATGCGCAGAGTACAAGATGTGTATTGATGATGTGCTGATGTACTGATTGGCCTTGAGCCTTGAGCCTTGAGCCTTGAGCCTTCTTCAGTACTCTGATAACCCAGTCAAAATCGGCTGAATGACTGTATTGCGGGTCAAACGGTTCCGCTATTTCCCGGCTCACGACAATCGCCTGATGGCATACCAGCATCCCCTTTTTAAAGTTTTTCCAGGTAAGAACTTCCGGCGGTCTCAGTCTACGCAAGCCAACCTCCCGGTACTCGTAATCCACAATCATGGTATCGCCGTAATAGACAAGGTTGCCTTCCCTCTGCCCGGAACCTAAGTAGTCAGCAAAGATTTTCTCCAGAGTATCCGCCGCATAAACCTGGTCCCCAGCGTTCATAAACCACACATAATCACCAGTGGAAGCTGCCAGGCCCTTGTTCATGGCGTCATATATACCGCGGTCGGGCTCACTGATCCAGTAACTGATCTGCTTTTCATACAGTAGGATGATCTCAACGGTTCCATCGTCTGAGCCCCCATCAATCACAATAAACTCGATGTTGGGATACGTTTGGCCTACAATACTTTTGATGGTTTTTTCGATCAGGCTCAGGCTATTATAGACAACCGTAATCACTGAAATTACAGGTAATCCCGCTTCTTTCACGGGTGATTGGCCATTGAGCCGGTATCCGCCTTGCAAGGTCTCTTCCATCATGATCGGTTTGGATCGGAAATTAGTTAATTTCGCACAAAACCTGATATGTTTTACGGTTTACTCAAAATACAACGATTTTTCGAATCTCTTTACCAGGCCCTGATCAGTTTGGTGCGGGTATTTTTCCGTTTTCGTTTCCGGTCGGATCTCAATAAGATCAATGCTTCCGGTAAGGAGCTGGTCATTTTGGCCAACGGCCCATCCCTGCGGTCCGATCTCGATAATCATCCCGGGTTTTTCCTTGACAAGCAGCTGATGTGCGTCAATCAGTTTGTGTTAAGTACAGATTATGAGCGTTTAAAACCTCAATTTTATATACTGCTGGACATCGGTTTTTTTATTGAAAATACGATTCCGAGGGTGGCAGAGGTGCGTGAACAGGTTAAGCAGGCACTGATCCGGAAAACGACCTGGCCGATGACATTCTGTTGCCCGGCCGAGGGCAGGAACAGCTTCTTTCACCGTGATTTGGCAGCTTCGGGGATACCTGTGAAATTTGTTTTTTTTAATCGTACAGTGGTCGACGGATACAGGCCGGTCAGGCATTGGCTGTACCGGCGGCAGATGGGAATGCCCCCGCCGCAAAACGTTCTGATCGGGGCACTTATGGCCGGACTGGCCTTCGGGTTCAGCCGGATTATCATTCTTGGGGCCGATCACTCCTGGCACCAGGGCCTCGAAATCGGGACGGATGGAAAACTGGTGTCGGCCGAGCACCATTTTTATGATAAGCAACCCTGGAAAGTTGCTGTCCAACATCCCGAAACCCTGCAAAGAGCAACCATTCACGACTATTTCTTCAACCTCTATCGTACATTCCGCAGTTATCAACTTATTCAGGAATTTGCCGGATCGAGGGGTGTCAGAATCATCAATGCAAGTTCCATAACCTTCATCGATGCATTTGAGCGTAAAAATCTTGCTGATTATCCCTGGGATCAGCGCTGACCCAGGTAAATCCCTGCCAGATCAAAATCCACCTGATCATCAATATCAATCGAATCTTTCCGGTTCATTATATAGGCGTAGGCACCGGTTTTCAGGAACAGGGTCCGTTCTTCGATCATCCTTGGAATCCGGCAAAAATAGAGGGCTCCGTTCAACCGGTAATAGGCTGGCAATTGCTGCGATGGGGTTTTCTGAACGCTTTCAGGGATAAATCCATCCAGTGATAAATTAGCTGGCAGGGTATTGCTCCAGAGTGGTGAATGTTCAGATTTACAAACAGATATAATAGCATCCGCCTTTTTTGCTTCGAGCAGGTTAACTGCCTCCCGGATGTTTTCAGCCGTCCGGAGTGGCGAAGTGGGTTGCAGGCAGGCCAGATGCGTCCAATGGGTTTCTTTACCTGCCATCAACTCATTGGCAGCATGAATCAGCACTTCAATGGAAGGTGTATCATCAAGGGCCAGTTCCCCGGGCCTCATGAAAGGGACCTCGGCACCAAACTGTGCAGCCATAACGGCAATTTCCCAGCTATCGGTGCTAACCACCACCCGGTCGAAAACACCGGATTCCATGGCGGCTTCAATGGCCCATCCGATCAGCGGCTTTCCCGCGATCATCATCAGGTTTTTCCCCGGAAGGCGTTTGCTGCCTCCCCGTGCGGGGATAATCGCTATATAGGGACTTGGTTTATTCATTAAACAGCCTGTTATAATCAAGATTGGCACGCTCATAATCTTCCGGTTTTCCGATATCCATCCAAAACTCCCGGATCGGGAAGGAGAGGGTAGTCATCCCCTTTTCAACTGCTTGCTCAAATAAGCCGGTCATATCCAAAGGAAGGTCTTTGGGTATCAGGTTCAGGGTTTCGGGGGTCAGAACGTATATTCCAGCATTTACGTAGAATTGCTGGATGGGCTTTTCTTCAATGGATACGATATTTTCCTTATTCAACCTGACGACCCCATAAGGTACTTCCATTCCATATTCCCGGATGCACATGGTGGCGTCGGCACCGTTCCGGATGTGAAAATCCATCAGGCTTTCAAAATTTACAAGAGTCAGAATATCAGCGTTCATAACGAAAAATGATTCATTTGGTGCCCTTTTGAGCAATCCCAAAGCCCCGGCCGTTCCCATCCGCTGATTTTCCTCGAGGTAGCTGATTTCCACCCCCATGGTTAACCCATTTCCGAAATATTTCCGGATGATATCACCCTTATAATTCAGTGCGATAACAAACTTCGAGAACCCTTGTTTCCGGAAACGGCTGATGACCGTTTCGAGAATTGGCTTTCCCCCGATCGGCAGCATCGGTTTTGGAGTATGATTGGTTAGCGGGCGGAGACGGGCTCCGAGTCCGCCTGCCATCAGGACCACTGTATTCGGATGTTTTTCCTGTTTGATGAGATGGTCGATTTCCGCCAACCGGATTACCCTGCCTTCATCATCCACAACCGGGATCTGGTAAACGCGCCTGGCGATGGCCAGCTCGATGATTTTTTCTTTCGGATCTGATGTTTTTACTGCAATCGGCTGATTATTATAGATATCCCGGATGGAATCATCCAGCTCCATCCCATTCAGCAGTCCGCGCCGGATATCCCCATCGGTAAGAGTCCCGATCAACTTTCCCTCCTCATCCACCACGATGGCAATTTTCATGGCCCCGGTATCTATGATCCGAAGTGCTTCGCGGATGGTAACTGCAGGAGTAATTTTTATCTCTGAAATCTGGTACATAACGAACTATTTATCATAGAATCGTTTAATGATCAAGTCGTTTAAATCAACTTCCTTCAAAACTGATAATATCTTATCTGCTGCACCGCCGTTTCCGTAAGGGTTTACCACGTTTTTGAGTTGTTTCTGGAAAGAAGCTGAGTACAATTTTGCAAAGGCTTTGATGATGTCCTCTTCTGAGGTGTCACAATCAATGACCGATGCAGCGCGGATGCGGCCATCCTGACGTTTACCGATGTTGATGGTGCCGATACCAAAGCTCGGGGCCTCAATGATACCGCTGGACGAATTGCCAACCACCGCGTCCACTAATTTCATGGTCGACAGGTAGTTGAGTTGTCCCATAGATGGAATCAAAATGGTACGGTTTTCTCTGGTTTGCACAAACGATTGTATCTGTTCCACGATGATCCGGTGACCGGTATCGGCGTTGGGCATCGTGAAAATCAGATGTGTATCAGCCAGTTTATCGAGTGCTGCCAGCAGTTCCCTGATCTGTTCGCCAGCCATTCCCGAGTCCAGGGTTTCCGGATGATAGGTGATCAGGAGGTTACGTTTATCGAAAGACAGACCGATCGCCTTTTCCAGATCATGTCGGGTTAACAGATTGATTTTATTGATATTATCGATCCCTAATCCGCCAACCGTGAAAACCCGTTCAGGCTGCTCACCGAGCTGAATGATCCGGTTACTATACGGCTCGGCAGCAGCAAAATGGAGGTGTGAAAGTTTTGTAACAGAGTGTCTTATGGCATCATCAATTACGCCTTCACTGAGTTCCCCTCCGTGCAGGTGAGCAACCGGAATGTTTGCGATGAGAGCTGCGGCGGCAGCGCCCAGGATCTCGAACCGATCACCCAGTATCACAATCAGATCGGGTTTCAAAGTCTGAAAAGAGGCTGCGAACCCGTCAAGCGCAAGTGCCAGCGAATGGGTAATATCCAGCACTTTGTCCCCGAAAAGTTCAAGATCGAAACTCCGGTCCACCTTAAAACCATCTTCCCGGATCCGGTCGATGGTGGAGCCGAATTCGGACGATAGATGGGCACCGGTTACCACTACCTGCAACTGGAAGAAAGGATCCGACTGAATGCCTTTCATCAGCCAGTAGAGAAGGCCATATTCAGCCCTGTTTGTTGTTATGACACAGATTTTTCGCATCAGATGAGGTCGTCAGTCCGGTAATTCCTGGTTGCAAAGGTACCGATAATATCATCCCACAGTAAAGGGCATATCCCCGTGCCGGGACGCTTTATGGTCAGGTTGTGTTCGGTGAAAAGTTCACCTTTATGGATAGGGCGGGCAGCGACAATGCTTTTTCGGGCCGCGGCCATATTTCTTTTTTCACCCGGCGAGGGTTCTTTTTTAGAAGAACCCAGTGCCTGCTCGATATTGCGTATGGATTTGACCATGGCATTGAGCTCTGCGGGTTCCAGACTAGCCTTATGGTCAGGGCCTTCCATGCTGCGGTCAAGGGTAAAATGCTTTTCGATCACCTTTGCACCAAGGGCAACCGCTGCCACCGGCACTTCTATGCCATCCGTATGATCTGAATAACCGACCGTAACACCGAATTCGCGCGCCATGGTTTGCATTGCCCGAAGGTTAACATCGGTGTAAGGAGTGGGATAATCGGTGTTCGCATGGAGCAGCGTAACCATTGATTTTGGCAATCCCGCTTTTTTAATGATTTCGAGAGCTTTACCAATTTCAGGCATATCCGCCATTCCGGTTGAGAGTATCACTGGTTTCCCAAATCTCGCCAGCTGCCTTAACAAAAGAACATTAGTAAGGTCTCCTGATCCCACTTTAAACAATTCAACCTTTAAGCGATTCAACATTTCCGCACTCTCCTCATCAAAGGGTGTTGAAATCATCCGGATTCCATGCTTGCGTGCATGGTCCATCAAAAAGATATGGGCCTGTTCGTCGAGTTCGAGTTTTTTCAGCATGGCAAACTGGCTTCCCTCAATGCCGGTCTGGATTTCCTGATAGGCCGCTTTCGGTGCAGTGGCAGTAACCAGTTTTTCGGTTTTAAAGGTTTGGAATTTAATATAATCGGCTCCGGATGAAGCAGCTGCTTCGATCATTTTCCGGGCTATATCGATGTTCCCGTTATGGTTGACCCCGGCTTCGGCAATGATGGTTACGTGTGTGATCATCGGATTTTTCTTAATGGATTACCGATATAGGTTCCTGGCTTATCCAATGAACGAAGAACAACTGAGCCGGCAGATACCAGTATGTCATCGGCAATCTCAGTATTATTCGACAGAACAGCACGGCTTCCGATAAACGTTCGGTTACCTACCCGGCACTGGCCATTGAGGATCGCATAGGTGGAGATGTGGCAGTGATCGCCCACTGAAGACTCATGTTCAACCAGCGAACCTGTGTTAAGGATACAGTTCACCCCGATAACGGCTCCTGTATTGACCACTGCATGATGCATCACGATAGTGCCGGAACCAATCATAGCAGTTCTTGATACATAGGCATTTGGCGAAACAATCACCGGGAATATTCCCCCGAGTTCACCAATTATGGTGAATAGTTTCATCCGGACGTAAGGGTGCTGGATCTGTCCCACCGTGATCAACGCATTTTTATACTCTTTAATCAGTTCCGGAAGGTCATCATCGGTCCCAATAATTGGGTACCCCAGCAACTGATAACCGATAACCGGTAACTGATAACCTGAATTTTCCACGATTCCGGCAATGTCGAACCTTCCTTCCGCCTGAACCACATCAATGCAGGATTTGCAATGCCCGCCGCCGCCGATAAGAATGAGTTTTTCTCTCACAATAATCCCGTTTTTACAAAGATAATTTAATTGATCCTTAGCCAAACCAGTAATTCCTTCCACCGTCGGTTTAAATCCGGTGAAATATTCAGAATGAGCGTAGACCCGATAAATACAATCGTTATGGCCAGGCTCCTCACGCCAATATCGAGTATCAGACTCAGTATTTTATAGTTTTCATTATTCAGATCGGGGATGAGAATAGCCGGCAGATAAGCTGCAGCTGTTATTGCCACTGCCAGGGCATGTTTCCAGGTATAAGGCTGCATGCCATATTTGAACCATAAGAAAACATAGCGCATCAGCCCGTAAAAAAGTGCTGAAATAGCCGATGCCAGGGCTGCTCCTGTAATTCCCATCACCGGGATGAAGATCAGGTTAGTCACAAAAACGAGTACACCGAACAGAAAAACAAAGAAAGCCAGCAACCGGTAATGACTGCTGGTAGCCATTATGGATCCGCTGATGCCCGATGCCATGATGAACAGGTTGGCGATCCCGATGAAAAAAATCACATACCGCCCGCTGGAATAATCATCGGGGAGAAAGTGGAAAATATTTTTAATATTGCCCCAGATGCCGATAAAGATCAGGAGTCCGAAAAGCAACTGATGCAAACTGGTATCCCGGTAGAGTTGGTTGATGGCCCCATGTTCCTGATCTTTCCAATGCTGGCCAACCACCACTGCTGAAATCTTGGAAACTGAGCGAATGGGTATCGAAACGAGGGTGCCATAAAAGGCAACCCGGCCATAAATTCCGGTTTCTCCCAGCCCAAGCATCGAGTTGATCATGATCCTGTCCATATATAGAATCAGTATATTGCTGAAGCCTATGGTTACCCCGAAAAATGCAACGCTGACAAGCGATTTCGATAATTCGCGGCTGAGGAAACCAGGCTGTGGCCGGATCTGAAATTCGCCGTCCTTCATCAGCAAAACCGCTATTATGATGCCCGGTAATGAGAGGGCAACCGTATAGAACAGGATAAATCCCGTGAATCGGAAACAACCGGCTACAAAACCAAGTATCACGACGAGGATAAATACCCTTTGCACAAACTCTTTCAGGAAAATTCCTCTCACTGCATTCATCAGCACGGAGTAGTAGATATCGATCACCAGGTAGATGGTGGTAAATGCCGTAAGCGGGATAATGTAATCCATGTAACGGATAAACAGGGAAGAAGTGTCGAGGCTATCGGCTATGATCCAGGGTCTTAGCACCAAATAGAGCAAAAGTGCCAAAAGGAACCCGGACATGTTTACCCAGAACAGGATTCCGAAGAATCCGTTGTGATGGTTTTCCTTGTTCCGGAACCAGGGGAAGAGCCTGATGGTGACGTTGTTTAGTCCGAGTGTGGCTAGCGTTGCGAAAACAAGAGACCAGGTGGTCAGCAGATCAATCACACCGTTTTCCTGCTTGGAGAAAATATTCGGGAGCAGCATTCCGGCCGTTACAAAGCCTACCGCTACGCCTATATATGAATAGAAGGATCCCTTAATGCTCTGTTTTTCAATAATGCCCACGTAAGGATGATTTTGATCTAAAAATAGCAATTTGCAGTCACGTTCCATTGGTTACCCAAATCTTTGTAAATTAGGCGCTGGATTTGAAACAGGTATGAAGAACAAAAAGCAGACGGGTCCAACGGTCAGACTACGAAATTCCTATGTCACCACGGTGGTCAGTATTGCTATGGTTTTGTTCCTGTTAAGCCTGCTGGGTTTGCTCATACTCAATGCCCGCCTGATTGGTGATTATGTAAAAGAAAATATCGGATTTTCGGTTATCCTGAAAGATGACGTTCGCGAAGCCGATATCGTCCAGCTGCAAAAAACTTTTGATGCCAACCCGGCCGTGAAAGGAACAACATTCGTTTCAGCGCAGGAGGCAGCCAAGGAACTGGAAAAGGAGCTCGGCGAGAATTTTCTCGAATTTCTAGGTACTAATCCGCTGAAGCCTTCGATCGATATCAAATTCCATGCTGCCTTTGCCAATCCCGACAGCATTGCGAAGTTTGAAAAGGAATTTAATGCTTATCCGCAGGTGTATGAGGTTTATTACCAGGAATCGATGGTAAATCTGGTTAATGAGAATCTTCGCAAGATCAGTATTGTCATGCTGGCTTTCAGCAGTTTGCTGTTTCTGATCTCCATTGCTCTTTTTAATAATACGATCCGGTTACTGGTTTATAGTAAGCGGTTTATTATTAAAACGATGCAATTGGTAGGCGCCACAAGGAAATATATCCGGAGGCCTTTTATCGTGCGGGGATTGATGAACGGATTGTTCGGATCAGCGCTGGCTTCACTGTTACTGCTGGGCGTGATTTATATTGCGAAGCGCCAGATGCCGGAAATTTTACAGTTTACTGATTCAATGACGATTGCGATGCTGATTATACTGATATTCATCGTGGGGATGATCCTTTCCGGAATCACGACCATTCTGGCTGTGAACAAATATCTGGGAATCGACAGGGACAAGCTATATTTTTAACAGAATTTATACATACAACGATGGCGGATAAAAAAGTGGTTGTTAAGCTTAGGGAGGAAGTAGCTCCTAAGAAAAAGGAAAGCTTTGTATTCAGCAGGCTGAACTACCAGCTTCTGATTACCGGTTTGGTAGTGATATTCATAGGATTTTTACTGATGGCCGGCGGCGGATCAGATGACCCGAACAAATTTGATCCCGGGATTTTTAGCTTCAGGAGGGTAACGTTCGGACCGGTAATCGTCCTGATCGGTTTTATTCTTGAAGGAGTGGCCATTATGTACCGGCCTAAATCCAGGAAGCAGAAATAAAATTCATGGACTGGCTTCAGGCATTGTTACTCGGTTTGGTCCAGGGCTTAACTGAGTTCCTTCCAGTAAGCAGTTCCGGGCATCTTGAGCTCGGTAAAGTGCTGATGGGTGTTGAAGGCGAAAGTAATATCACCTTTACGGTAGTTGTTCACGGAGCCACCGTACTGTCTACTCTGGTGGTTTTTTGGAGGGAGATCTGGCGGTTATTAAAAGGCACCTTTGAATTCCGCCTCAATGAAGAAACCCATTATATCCTTAAACTCATTGTTTCCATGATTCCGGTTTTGCTCATCGGAATATTCCTGGAAAGCTGGGTGGAGAGTTTTTTTACCGGGAACATTTTGTTTGTGGGCTTTATGCTTCTGATTACTGCATTTTTATTAGCGCTTACGCATTTTGTAAAAATCAGGAATACTGATAAACCCATTACCTATGGTTCCGCTTTTATTATCGGTGTGGTTCAGGCCATAGCAACCCTGCCGGGCATCAGCCGCTCGGGTTCTACCATTGCCACGGGCATGCTGCTTGGAATCGATAAAAAGCTGGTTGCACCCTTTTCTTTTCTGATGGTATTGGTACCGATTATTGGCGCCAATCTGCTGAAAATTATGCAACTCCACGAAACAACTGTCACTACAGCTATTCCAACTCACTGGTTGCCACTGGCAATTGGTTTCATCGCCGCTTTTTTCTCCGGATTGCTTGCCTGTACCTGGATGATCAACCTGGTTAAAAAAGGCAAACTGATCTGGTTTGCTGTTTACTGCCTCATTATCGGAGCAGTAGCAATCGGGTTGGGATTATTCAGTTAGTGACATGAACAACACCCCCGGCCAGGAATGGCTTGATGGACAGATTCTTGTTTTCGACAAACCCTATCAGTGGACCTCCTTCTATCTGGTTAAAAAGGTCAGAAGCGCATTGGAGCAGAGATATGGCCTGAAGAAACTGAAAGTTGGGCATGCCGGAACGCTGGATCCCCTGGCAACCGGACTGATGATCATTGTTACGGGTAAGGCTACCAAGCGGATCGATGCACTCCAGGCCGGTGAGAAAGAATATTTTGCAACCATTCGTCTGGGCGCCACCACCCCGGGTTTCGACCTGGAAAAAGAAATTGATGAGGTATTCCCATTTGAGCATATTACCAGCGAAATGATTGCTGCGGCTCTGAAAAACATGACCGGAGAGATTGACCAGATTCCACCGGTTTACAGTGCAAAGAAGATTAAAGGTATGAGGGCGTACGAAAAGGCCAGAAGGGGTGAATATCAGGAGCTTGAGCCCAAACGAGTGCAGATTAATGAGATTGAATTTCTTGGATATACACCACCAGATGTGCGATTGCGCATTGTCTGTTCGCGGGGCACATACATCCGGGCAGTAGCCCGGGATCTGGGTTTAATGTTGGGCTCAGGAGCCCATCTGACTGCATTGAGACGGTCGCGGAGCGGCGAATTCACAATAGATAATGCATTGATCTTCGAAGACTTTCTAAAACAATTATTTTGAATGCAACAAATGCAGTTTTGCCCCGTATAAAGGCAACTTACCTGATTAATATTTTATAATGAAATTATCCAAGTTTAGGTATACTCTTCCGGATAAGCTTATCGCATTGCATCCATCCGAAATTCGTGATGAATCCAGATTACTCGTTCTGAATCGCAAGTCTGGTGAGATCGAGCACAAGGTGTTCAAGGATGTATTGGATTACTTTGTGACTGATGATGTAATGGTTTTCAATGACACACGTGTATTTCCGGCAAGACTGCGCGGGAATAAGGAGAAAACCGGCGCTGAAATTGAAGTATTCCTGCTTCGGGAATTGAACCGGGATCAAAGGCTATGGGATGTTCTGGTTGATCCTGCCCGGAAGATCCGTATTGGCAATAAGCTCTATTTTGGCGAGGAGGATATGCTGGTTGCAGAAGTGATTGACAATACTACCTCACGGGGTCGGACACTCAGGTTCCTGTTTGATGGGCCTTACGAGGAATTCAAGAAAACTCTTTTTTCATTGGGGGAAACACCTTTGCCGAAATTCATCAAGCGTGACGTGGTTCCGGAGGACCGCGAAAGGTATCAGACCATCTTTGCCAGACATGAAGGAGCGGTTGCCGCACCGACAGCCGGGATGCATTTCAGCCGTGAGCTGATGAAGCGCCTGGAAATTAAAGGCGTGGATTTCGCTTTTGTAACCCTTCATGTGGGACTGGGAAATTTCAGATCGGTCGAGGTGGAAGATCTTACCAAACACAAGATGGACTCCGAACAGATTATCATCACCGAAAATGCTGCCCATATCGTGAATTCCGCAAAAGAGCGCCATCAACGTGTTTGTGCCGTTGGTACTACCACTATGCGTACGCTCGAAAGTGCGGTTTCTACGGATGGATTCCTGAAACCTTATGATGGCTGGACTAATAAATTTCTTTTCCCTCCGTATGTATTTTCGGTAGCTGACAGCATGATATCCAATTTTCATCTTCCCCTGACTACTCTCCTGATGATGGTTGCAGCCTTTGCCGGATTTGATCCGCTGATGAATGCTTACCAGGTTGCGATCAAAGAAAAGTACCGGTTTGGTACTTACGGCGACGCAATGCTTATCATATAATTATGCTCCGCTAGCGCGAAGCGAACCAATTACAGATGATCGCTATGGTGCTTCGGGTCCACAATCTCCCGATACTTCTGCACAACGAGCTTCATATCCTCCCACACCTCTTTCTTCAGTTCCGGGTTACGAAGAAGTGCTGATGGATGGAAGGTAGGCATGACCTGGATATGGTTCCATTCCATCCATTTACCCCGAACCTGGGTGATTTTACCGTCGGGATCAATTAATCCTTTAAGGGCCGTGGAGCCCAGCAGGATGATGATCGATGGTTGAATAAGCTCAATCTGAAGCAGTAAAAAGGGTAAACAGGTGGACCGTTCTTCGGGTGTCGGCTCCCGGTTTGCCGGCGGGCGGCATTTGACAATATTGGCGATAAACACATTTTCCTGCCTGGAAAAGCCGGCTGCTCCAAGAATCTTATCGAGCAGTTGGCCCGACTTGCCTACGAAAGGCAATCCTTGTTTGTCTTCCTCCTCACCCGGACCCTCACCGATAACCATAAGTTCGGCGAAAGGATTCCCGGTTCCAAAAACTGCCTGTGTCCTTTGCTGATGAAGGTCACACCTTACGCAGGAGCGAACTTCATGGGTAAGCCGCTGAAATTGTTTCTCAATCAATTCTGTTTGACAAGGGATTTGATAATAACTTCATCTGATGTTTCCACAACGATATAATACAACCCTTTTGCAATACCCTTAAGATTAATCGTTTCCTGTCCTTCGGTTTGATTTTGGCGGATCTTTGACCACAGGGTTTTACCGTCAATGCTGATCAATTTCAAGGATACCTGACCGCTGGAAGTGCCGGAAATTTCCAGCGTTGTTTCGTCCCCGGCCGGATTTGGGAAAAGATTTACAGCCAGATTTTCCAGGTTGGTTTCAATCCCTGAAGTTGCTTGTTCGTCGATCACCACGTTATCGATGGCGGCACCATAGCCAAAATCATTGCTATCGTCATACTGGAATCCTATTTGTGCCTCCGAAGTATAGCAATCAGCCGGGAGTTCAAGGTTGTATTTTTTCCATTTGAATCCGGCACCGGTTCCGCTTGTTGGCAAATCAATGATCGGAACCCAGATTTCATTTCGGTTCCGACGGAAAAAGATTTTCAGATGATCGAGCTGCTGCCATCTTTTTAACGAATAATCGAAATGCAGGTAAACCTTGTTTTTACCAAAAAGGTTAAGCCTTGGGGTGATTGCATAATCTGAGCACAAGGTATTCTGTCCCGCAGCAACTGAATTGGCTCCTAGGAACTTGGTTGTATTAATGGATTGCATGGCCAGGCTGGTTGCATCTCCCCATCGGAATCCCTCAACGTTCCCTTTGATTTTCCATCCGTGACCGGGTTGTTCAAAGTCCTCTATATATGGAAGGGCTTGGATACCTTTGGGAGTGTAGGTTATCTCGTTGCTCTTTACCGATTCACCGGTATACTGTCCCTCATAATAAGCGGAAACTGAATAGGAATAGGTCTGACCTTCAACTATATCGTTATCGCGGAAGGTGGAAAGCGTCGTGTTCGCATAGAGGGTGCCATTACGGTATACATAATAGGTGCGCAGATCCTGAGCCATACTGGGTTGCCATGACAGGTCCACTACTCCGTTACCCGGACTATAATCAAGTTGGGTTGGCGGGAAAAGGTGTATGATTTTGACTTCAAAAGTGATAGAATCGCCGGCGGCAGAGACGTTGAACAGATCCAGCCCTCCTGGTCCGCTCTGGCCGTTGTTCCAAAGGAAGCAGTCAGGATCGGTCTTATCATTCATGGCTCTTCTGCTGGGAGCTATCAGTGCTGCACTGCTGAGACTGCCCACTGCGGTGATTGAACCTCCCGGACGGTAAACGTATACTTCATCCGGTGGTCCACCGGCATTTCCGTTTCCGGCACCGGGATTGATGCGGTAAACAACCAGTCCGGTTCCGGGAGCTGATGATTCATAGCGGCCTTCTCTTTTGCGATACTCCAACACAAAATACTCCGTACGGCTGAATGGGGATTTAATTTTATACAGATTATCAGTGGGTTGACATAATGGTTTTAATGAATAAACCCCTGATTCGGTAATCTCAGGCAGGTCGGATATCCAGTGATTGTATTTCAGTTTTAAGAATCCGCAAATGCTCTGTGGAGGATCGGCAGATCCGCACATCAGGCACCAGCCACCGACAGGATCAGGACCTGTGTGGCCGCTGCCGGAATAATGATAAAGATCCGGAGCTCCAAAAACATGGCCCAATTCATGACACATGGTACCGGCTCCAAAACCATTCTCCAGAGTTAGAAAATAACTATTGACCTGGGCACCTTTCACTCTTACATCATAGGAGAACAAACCCCAGGCGTGCGGCCACAGGAGATCAGCCCAGGCCGAAGAGTTTCCTTGAATTACAAAACAAATATTATCCACTATCCCGTCGTCATTCATATCAACATCAACATCAGCAGGTATCTGATTCTGCACAAATTCCACAGCTCTTTTGAGCATGGAATGTTCCCGGATGGCATTATCGGCATCATAACCTTCAGGGTTGGTTGCAGATTTCGGTAAATAATAATTTCTTGGATGAATGTCTTTATAAGAAACGGTAATGGTATCCGGACTAACAGGAAAGTGATGAATTTGAAGGTTCAGCGTATTGTAAGATATCTCCTTATAGTAGTCCTGCACCGATGATTTATCGGTTGCCGACCACATTTCCTTGAAATACTTGCGATTATGCGTAAAAACACTGTCATCGGCAAAAGAAATATAGATGCACAACGTGTTGACCAATCCCCTTGTCGGGGTTCCCTGAACTGATTTTAGGGGCGTTTCAAATTTTGCCCGGCGCTCGGCATACAGCCGTTCGGAAATCTTTACCCCTTTTTCGAGTCCGACGTTGGCCGGATTTACTGTCCCGGCAACGTATTTTGATGGAATAACGGTTTCTCCGGAGCGAATTCCATAATAGAAATATCCATCCTGCGGATTCATAACGATGGTATACCCATTCGCATCGTGAAGCCAATGGTAATATTCGTCACCTGATCCCAGGCAGTGGATGATTTTTCCGTTAGGCTGAGTGATGGTCTGCGGGACATTTTCTACATAAGCTGCAAAAATCAGACGGCTGAGTAAGAGACCGAAGGCTAATAAGGTTAAACGTTTCATCAGAAAATATGCAACTAGTTGTTTATCTTAAGTATCTGTTGGTTGCCGATCAACTTACCGGAAGCGATCTGCAAGATATATAATCCATCCGGAAAATCGAAAAGGTCCAGCGTTATCTCTTTTTGAGGGGGGTATTCCTGAGATAGAAAAATCTGTCCGGTTATAGATAGTATCCTGATTCTCATTGGGTCCGTGGAGGGGATGTTCCATAACAGGGTCACCTTGCCTCCGGTAGGATTTGGGTAAATGGTGAGGGTGCTCAATGATTCCTCTTCATCGATCCCGGTGCCGTTGCGCATATCGATAAAAACCGTCAGGGTATCAGGGGTGCAGGTGCCGTTGTAGGCGATCTGCTGAACTTCGAACAGGCTTTTGGTATAATAGGTATGGATGGGGTTTGGTTCAGTTGAAGTGGTTCCATCGCCGAACAACCAAAGCAGGTGTTCCGTATGATTTGATTTATTGGTGAAAGAGATGTCCATGAACTTCCGGTTAAAATCGAAGGCAGCTTCAGGTTTTTCACGGATCGTAAGTATTTCAGGAGTTATCAGATGATCCAGATGGTTCAGGGATAGCTTGACTGTCTTTTTTCCAGATTTCGTGTAACTAACCAGATGGGGCCCTTTTGTAGTTGCGTAACGGGGTTCGGCTCCCTCGCCAAAATCCCACTCCCAGGATTGGATCGAGCCTTCGGATTGATCGGTAAAAGTTACCGTCTGATACAGGCAAAGGTCGGTGTTATCGATGGAAAAATTGGGGATAGCCGGTTCAGCGACTTCATAAACGGTAAAATTGTCGATTGCGGCACCATAGCCCTGACTAAAGGAATCGTTGTAATAGAATGCAATCTGGATGGGAGCGTTCCCTGAAGACAGTGGCAGGTAAAAGTGTTTGTTTTTCCAATCGGAATATCCTCCGGTAGAATCAAGACTGGCGATTGTATGCCATTGGCCGGTGTCAAAATCGCGCCACATCAGGGAAAGATTATCGATACCCGGATTTTGCTTAAAAACATAATCAAAGGATACTGCCGGGTGGGAAAAATCTCCTGGATAAAAGACCGGACTGATGAGATAGTCGGCAACCTGTTCACCGGCAGGATGGCCTTCAGAGCGGATAGCGGCAATATTGCCGGGATTGCCCCCGATTTGGAAACTGGCGGCCGGGCCTACCTGGAAACCCGATTCGGAACGCTGCAGTTGCCAGCCTGCTGATCCCGACTCGAAGGTTTGGGAATATCCTGGTTGAATCCGTACCCAGGGAAGAACTGCGATCACAGGTGTGGCTTCCGATTCACCCGGAGTTTCGCCCTGATAATACGCGGTGATTCTATAGGTATATTTTCGGCCGTTTTCCATCCCTTCGTCGCGGAATTTGGTCTCAGCTGTCTGGCCGATTACAGAACTATCTCGGTAAATATTGAAATGGGAGAAATCGGGTATTACAGGCTGATCCCAGAAAAGTTGAACGAACCCATCGCCTGCCAGTACGTCGAGTGCGGATGGCCGGTCGTGCAGAGGCATGCTGGCAGGCTGCAATCCGAAAATGGCCCCTTGCTGGGAGGAAAAATCAGCTCCACCGCCTGCCATGCCGGAAAGCGTGTACCAGCCGTCACCGGCGCCATTCCAACCCCAGTTAAAATGGAAAAAAGTTTCATTCCGGTAACCATCGACATTAAACGCATGGCTCGATTTGCCATCCGGACTTGTTCCGGAGTATAAAACGGGCCTGGAATTATCCAGCTCCTGATGAAGCATGCGTATCCAATCGGGAAAAGTATTTTCTTCCATGTCGCGAAATACCATGCCCGGATTGTAAGAGAAATTGTTTATCAGGGCCGGCACGGCGTATCGGTCAACACTTGTGCTGGATAAAACAGGGCCATAGTTCATTAGGGAGGCAACGCCGGTATGATAGAGTATTAATGCGGAGGCTTCGGTCGGGGAAATATCATGGGTAAGATCCCAGCGATAATGGGTTGTATCGAAAATGGCCGTAATCTCCCCATATTCAGAGTGTTGTAGCGGGGTATAAGTAACCTCGCCGGTTCCTTTCGGCGGCCACTGCCATTTTTCCATGATTTGCGACATAGCCACGGCTACACACCCGACGAGGGCCCGTTTGCCGGTGGAATCAGCAGGACAATACCTGTTCCAAGGGTCTCCCTGTCCCCACTGGGCCGAGGTCAGGGGGAGAACAAGGTGATCAGTGAAAAATTGAGAATTTTGACCCTGCTTTTGTTGTGACCCAAGGGTAACCGGTGCCTGGTATGACGGCAATAGCCAATTGAGAAGGGGATGATCCGGATTAGTTGGAAACTTCGATGTAAGTGAGTAGCCAAGGACTGGTGAGTTGGTTTCCTGAGCTGAAACAATGACAAAACCGGCGGGTTTAAAGGTTACGATAAATACAGCCGGCAGATCCGGATTTCCTACCGGAATAATGGAATCCTGCACGAGCCGGGTTTTCAGTGAGAGCGGACGACCGCCCATCACGCTCCATGCGATCTCTGCCGCTTTTGTTGCCGGAACCATCTGAGCAGTAAGGGCCCATGGTATCAGCCAAAGAATCAATGCAAACCGTTTGATCATCGGGCCAAATATAGCGCTTACTTCTTGAATAGCACAAATCCGTTTTTCTGCCGGATGCGGGACCAATGAGCCGGGATGCTATCGCGCGGAAGTTCTGTATCCTTAACCAGGTAAAAACAAGCCGAGGGATTTTCAGATGGATCCAGACTGATTCCGGAGTGTCGTGCAAAATAGCTGTGAAGGCTCCAATCCGTGAAAAGTAATGGATTGATATGGATAGTGCTACCCTTCGGAATCACCACGCTGAAATCATGAATCATGGCCAATTCTTTCTGATCGCGGCGGGAATATTGAGCCAAAACAGGAGGGATTATCAACGAAACAACAAAAATCATCGCGGTTGCATATCGAAAAACTCCGGCACCCGGCTGCCTGGAATTCAACCGGATCAATAGGTCCTGCATAAGTGCCCAAACGAGCAAAGCAATCATCAACGCAAACATCGGTAGCGCAACCAGTATGTAAAAACTGCGCTGCTTCATGCTGATCATAATGGGCAGAACACCGCATAACCCAATCAACATAAATAGAATAGATGGTTTAATGTATTTCCGGAATTTCTCCTTATTGATAGGATGCCTAAAAATCAAGGCTATGGCACAAGCGGTCAATACCGGAAGAATCAGTTGAGAAAGGAGGGTACCCAGGATATAAAACCGGCTCGGTACCGTTTTCATCCCTGCAAGGCTGTCAACCACCTGGTTTATCCAATACGCATGAAGACTTTCCCTGGCATCAATCGAAAAGGTAATCAGGATTATCAATGGGATCAAAGTGGAAAAAACGAGAATCAGGGTTCTTGTTATCACCTTTTTCGGGATGAAAGCAGGAAGAGTGAATTCCCATAGGAAAGGTAAAATCCAGGGAAAAAGAGCAAAAGGGCCTTTAGTAAGGAGTCCGGCGAAAAGCGAGAAACCTGCGATGACCAGATAAACAGAATTTTTTTGTGAGGAGCTTTTCAGTACAAACAGGATGGCTAGTGTGGTAAAAATTCCAAGTGTATTATCCAGCAGATTTGAAGCGGCGGCCCATGAAACCAGTGGGAAAAGAATCCAGAAAAGAAGGGGAATCCAACCCGATTTTTTTTCGCCGGTCACCTCCTCCCAGATCAGAACGATCAGATAGCCGGTGATTAAAAAAGCAGCAAGAGAATAGAACCGCTCAACAAGGGGGCTGTCGCCGAACATTCTGAATGCCAATCCTTGCAGGCCCAAAGCCAATGGTGGATGTTCATGGAACTGCGGGTAGAGGGTCGCTGATAAATGGGGTTCCCAAAACGAACCAAGGCCATTGGCCAGATTTCGGGAGATCGATGCGTAGGTCACTCCGTCGACAAACATCCCTTCAGCGAAAAGCCGAAACCCTGTCATCAGCATAAACAGGGCAGCAACGGCAATGTAAAAAAACAGGATCATATCCGGGCTTCAGCGATTTTATCAAATTCGATGTCGGTCCGGGTACCAAGATAATTAATCGGGATGGATAGTTGATCGGTATCCCTTACTGAAATAAACAAACAAAAAAGTTATTTTTGGAAAACAGCAATACCGGGTACCATGAAAAAATCAGATCAAATTCCTTCTGATGATCTCAACAGGCTCCATGACACCATTGAATCGCTTCAATCCAGGGTCGAACAGCTGGAAGCCAAGATGGTTGCGTTGGAGTCCTCTCCTATTATGCGATATATTGTAAAAGACGAGGAAGATGAAACCGGGGACGCTGATAGCGAGGAAACCCGGAAAGGGATTGAATCAGCCATCGGGGAACATGGATTCGCCTGGATCAGCAGCATTATCCTGATATTCTTTGTGGTATTCCTGATGGTTCTATTTCAAAAGAACTGGGGATCACTGGCTGCAACGATGAGTGGACTGGCTGCATCAGCGGTAGTATTTTTACTCACCTTACTTTTGCGCAAACGGTTTTCCGGACAGGTGAACCGGATCCACACGGGTATTCTGATGCTTCTTTATTATATCTCTTTACGGCTTCATTTTTTTACCGATGACCCGCTCATTGCCAGTTTACCACTGAGCCTCATCATTCTCGCTATTCCGGTTGTGATCCAATTTGTTTATGCTTTAAAAAGAAAGTCGCAGTTTTTAACGGGGATCGGACTGATCATGCTCATTGCTGCCGGCCTGTGTTCTGACGTAACGGAAATCATACTGTTTTCCGGAGCGGTTACAACCGGTTTGTCAATCATGCTTCTCTGGCGGAACAATTGGTCGCAGCAGGTTTATTTCGCCCTTTTCCTGGTTTATTTAAATCACGTCCTCTGGCTGTTCGGCAATCCGGCTGGTGGTAATGACTTTGTCATCAGAGAAGTAGCAGGTTATAACCTTTTATTCCTCTTCGGTTATGGAATTCTCTTTTCCCTTGGTTCGATCCTGCTGCTTAAAAAGGAACAACCGGTGAGCTTCAGCATCTCCACCACCATGTGGAATGCCCTGTTTTTTTCAACGATTCTTGCACTTGAGGTGACCACATTTTACAAAAAAAACTACATGCTGATTTTTGCGGTGATCACCGTATTCTCGCTGGGATATTCTGCGCTTCTCCAATTGAAAGGGAAACACCGGTTTATTACCGCATTTTACGCATGTGTTAGTTTCATTGCCCTCAGCATTACCATTTACGGGTATGCCGGATTGCCCCAATCCTACTTATGGCTTGCCCTGCAGAGCCTATTGGTCGTTTCGATCGCTCTTTGGTTCCGTTCCCAGATCATTGTCTGGGTTAATACCCTTCTATTTGTCGGGATACTGCTTTTTTATCTGGCTAAATCCCCATCCCTTGATACGGTCAATTTCGTATTTGCGATCGTGGCACTGCTGACGGCCCGCTTTCTGAACTGGAAGAAAGAACGCCTGACCTTAAGAACCGAAGCCCTTCGTAATATTTACCTGCTGGCTGCCTTTTTTATGTTGCTTCTGGCACTCTTTAAAGCAATACCTAAACAGTTCATCACCCTTTCATGGGTTGGAGCGGCCGCATTCTATTTCATTCTCAGCATATTGTTAAGAAATATCAAATACAGATATATGGCGATCGGTACCCTGATCGTGGCTATTCTATACCTGTTCCTGATCGATCTGAAAAATATGGAAGTTGGATTCCGTGTAGTGGCATTTCTGATCGTTGCTATGATCAGCCTTGCCGGATCGCTTTATTATACGAACCTTAAAGTGAAAAAGAAACCCGAAAAAGATCGGGATCTTTAAGAATACCGAGATATCAAGACAACTCACCAAAACGGATACCGGACAAGGAATGGATGCCAGTTCATTCCGGGGATTGTGAGAAGGCTGGTTAAGCAACAACCTTACTCGGAAACATATTCCGTTTAACCAAAGATTGATATTCGTCCGGCGTAAGATTAAGCACATCCATCGGAATCATAAATTTCCGGAGTGTCTTTAATTCCGGAACCATAGTCAATTTTCCCCTCGCCGGAATATTCTTTCCTTCAAAATCGGATGATGGTATTTACTGCTGCTTGATCCATTGTAATGTCTTTTTTGAGGTATTGAGAATTTTTTCCGTATCAACCTGGTTAAATTCCTTGATCAAATCCTTTAGGTTTTCCGGGTACCGTGTAGGAACTGAAAGCTTATTCAATGCAAACAAAAAGTCCAAATCACTATCGGAGAGTACCATTCCGTGTATGTTTTATCGAGTTCCACATAGCAAAATCAGAAAAATTGAACTGATAAATCGTTTATTGGGTGTGAATTACCGCTTATTCCTTGCATACAGGTTGTTATCCAAATAGTCAAAAACCCACCGATCGGCTGCTGCAAATCCGGCCAAGGCTGGTATTATTGTTTGGAAAAAACTTTTTATCATTGATTGTGTTATTCATTTGTCTACCTTTTGACTGGAAAGTTATATTGCTGAAACCATTATAATTAACTTATCTTAAACCCATGAAAAAGACTTTGTTTTATTTCGTTCCGTCTTTAGCGACCCTGGCAATGCTATTTGCCTCTTGCCAGAAAGAACCTACTGTAAGCGAGATTCAGGCCACAATCAATGGTTACAGTGTGACCTTTTCTGTTGTAGTAAGTGATGTTGATACCTATCTCTGGAATTTCGGTGATACCAAAACCAGTACCGAAGCTGCCCCTGTACATGAATATTTAAGTTCAGGAAGCTATACCGTTAACCTGACAGTCACTGGCCGGGGGGGTGAAGGTAAAGCTACTAAGCTAATCGAGATTTTGCCCTCCATCACCGAGATGCTCACGGGTGGTCCGGCCGCAACCAACGGCAAGACCTGGGTGCTCAGCAGCGGTTATACCCAAGGCATGGACGGAGGCGGTGCGATTGACAATTCGATGTTAGTCATTCTTCCCTCTTTGGAAAATATGCTTAATGTTATCGGGCTGGGCGAAGAATATGATAATGAGTTCACTTTCTATTCCGATGGCAGGTATATAGTGGATGTTAAAAATGGCATCGCTCTTACCACAGGAATTTATGGCATGTTCACCGGGACCACTGTAAATTACGGAAACGAAAATAATAACTTAAGTATCTATGGGGCCACTTATACAGCACCAGCCAGTGCAACATGGACGCTTCATGCAGAGGACCTCGTTGTGGACGCCATTACCAACCCCCTTGGTACGGAAGTTCCGGCCCCGCATGAAAACAAAACCATAACGGGAAAAAAATGGGTGTCGCTTTCAGAAGGAGCCTTTTTTGGCATTCTCGACTTTCCAACGACCAGAAAGTTCATTATTAAGGAAATTACACCTGACAAGATGTACGTTGCTCTTTTTATCTGCGGTTATTTTGCCGATGAAAGTGCCTGGTCCATTCCTGAGTATTTGTTTCACGTGACGTATATCCCAAAGAAATAATGAGAGGGATCGCATCCGTTTTATTTCTTTTCCTGTTTTTTCCGGTGTCCGGGCAGGAGAAGGCTGTTATCAGAGGAAAGGTAACCGACGGAAAAACCGGACAGCCTATGATGGAGGTCAATATCAGTGCGGATGGCAAGTCGGGAACCATATCAGACAGTACGGGCAGCTATAAACTCTTTCTTTCACCCGGCCGGTACAATATCTCTTTTTACTTCGTGGGATATGAAACGCTTTCCGAATCAGTTTCTGCCGGTAAAGGTGAATCCGTTGAATTGAATGTGCGCATGAAGGCGAGCACCAAAGTACTTGATGAAGTGGTGGTTAGTGCCGGACGCTATGAGCAGAAATTATCCGATGTCACAGTCTCGATGGAGGTGTTAAAAGCCCGCCAGATATCCAACCAGAATATCACCTCACTGGACATGATCCTGGAGAAAACATCAGGCATAAATATTCTCGATGGACAAGCGAGCATCAGGGGTGGGAGCGGGTACAGTTACGGTGCAGGCAGCCGGGTACTGATGCTGGTCGATGACATGCCCATGATTGCCGGCGATGCAGGGGATATAAAGTGGAATTACCTGCCGGTTGAAAATATTAACCAGGTGGAGGTGGTCAAAGGCGCTTCATCGGTATTATATGGTTCATCGGCATTAAACGGGGTCATACATTTGCGCAACCGATTTCCCGGAGATGATCCGGAGACCGAAGTGACCCTTTTCGGAGGAGGTTACCTGAAGCCCAGGCGACAGGAGATGGCCTGGTGGGATCGTACCCCGGTTTTTGGAGGGGCCACGTTTTCGCACCTCCGGAAAATCGGGAACCTGGATGTCATGCTGAGCGGTAATTTTTTTCAGGATAACGGATACCGGGAGAAGGAGTGGGAGAAGCGCGGGCGGGGAAACTTAAACCTGCGGTACCGCTTTAAAAAAGTGCCGGGGTTAACGGCGGGTGTATCCAGTAGTATCATGTTTATCCATGCATCCGATTTTTTACTGTGGCAGAATGCCGACTCGGGGGCATACAGGCAAAATCCGGTATCCGTTGCACCCTATTCGGGAATACGGTATAATGTTGATCCCTATATAGAGTACCTTATGGGAAAGGGAGGCAAGCACACTTTAAAAACCAGGGTCTTTACACTTGGGAATGTTAATGAGGATAGTACAAAAAGCAGTCAGTCAAGAACGCTGTACACAGATTACCGGTACCAAAAGAATTTTCACAACGGGATTGTATGGTCGAGCGGGATCTCAATAACAAGCTCAAAGATTGAAGGGAACTTCTTTGAAAACCACAATTCAGCAAACTTTGCTGTTTATTCGCAGGTTGATGCCAGGCTGGGTGAAAAGATCAAGCTATCCGGGGGTGTGAGATGGGAAATGAATAGGCTTGACGGGGAGTTTTATAATGCATTACCTGTTTTGCGGACCGGCGTAAACTACCAGGTTGCCACGGCCACTTTTCTCAGGGGATCCGTAGGGCAGGGCTACCGCTTCCCGTCACTTGCCGAGAAATATGCAAGCGCCGAAGTGGGCGGATTGAAGATTTTTCCGAACCACGATCTGCAACCTGAAAAGGGATGGAGCGCAGAAATAGGAGTAAAGCAGGGATTATCCCTGGGGAACTGGAAAGGATTTGCCGATCTCGCCCTTTTCCAGACCCGATACAGCGAAATGATCGAATACACTTTCGGAATGTATCTGCCTGATTCCATCAAGGTACCGAGCTTCAAGTACCTGGGATTTAAGGCACTGAATATCGGAAATGCGCGTATCACCGGAGCCGAGCTGACCATTACCGGTGAAGCAACCTACGGCCCGGTGGTGTTACGGATTATTTCCGGATACACTTTTATGCAACCCATTGATATTGACAAAATGGCTGCGGGTGGATCAGAGCCGGACGCCTACATTCTTAAATACCGGCATAAGCATGCATTAAAAGCAGATTTTGAAGCGGAAATGAAACGGTTTCTTATCGGTGCAAGTTTTAATTATACCAGTAGAATGGTCAATGTAGACAAAGTATTCACCGATAGCTTTACCGGTAATTTATTTCTTCCCGGATATCCCGATTACAGGAAAAACAATAATTCCTCATATTTAGTCATGGATTTACGGTTCGCATTGAATATCAGTAAATTCATCAGAATTAACCTGATTGTCAGAAACCTCTTGAACAAGGAATATATCGGCCGGCCCGGTGATATCGGGCCGCCGAGGAACATGACATTGCAGTTAAGGGTGAAATTTTGAAAGTTCAGGAAGAAAAGATTCAAGGATCCTTTCAGATCGATGATAAATTGAGTAGGTATTCATCGAACACTTCCAAATGAAAAACGGATACATCAATTACTCCGAGATTTCAAAACAACTCAACCAGAATGGATATCGGACACGAAAGGGTCGTCAGTTCAGTCCGGGGATTGTGAGGTGGCTGGTGGTACCGAACAAATTCAGGAACATTAAAAGGAAAGGAAGCGATCTGGACAATTCAGGTGGTTGTTCCGGTTGCTTATTCCTTTATCAAAATAGTCCTGACCGGTGGATGGCCGACCTCAACAACAAGAATCAGATAGGCCCCGGGCGACAGGTCGGAAATGTCAACTGAAACCTCAACATGGTGTATCGACCGGAGAAGCATACCCTGCATGGAATAGATTTTTACCTCGGCGGGCTGTGACAGCCCGGAGAGGTTCAGTACTCCGCTGGCTGGATTGGGGTCTATCCGGATGGGATCAATCCTGATTTCCTGGTGCCCTGTTGAGGTTGAATGGTAGAAATAGTAATCCTTTCTGTCGAAAATGAGTGATTCGGTATAGGCATACCATCTATACCAGATTTCCCTCTCAATGTCGCCGTCGACATCGAACGACCGGATATCCTTTAATCTCCTTCTCACGGGGTAGCAGTCTGGCTTTCTTATTCTTATTAGCAAGCCGTTCAGCGTTTCCAGGATGAGCCGGCCGGCAGGATCATAGACCCATTCCGTTCGGAGCCTTTCCGTCAATGTGCCCGTTCCCTCACTGATTATCGATAAAACCGGCTGTCCCAATGAATTGTAAGCCAATTCCTCCTTCCAAATTGGCGTCCAGGCGGTACTTGAGGCCTTGACAGATTCAGTGGTCAGGACCCGGTTGTCTGCCTGATCAAATACTTTAACGATTCTATGTCTCTCATATTCGCTCCAATCGTAATATTTACCGGTCAGGGTCCAACTGAAATTGGCAAACTCGGTTGTGATCCCCGGGGAATCATAATACCATTCTGTTTTCCGCTGGTTGACCCAATCCCGGGCTGTTTCGTTCCAAAGCTGGCGGATTTCCTGCGTCTTCCTTCCATGGCCGTCAAAAGTGTAAAGCATTTTTTCTAAAGGGAGCCAGTCTTTGAGGGGAAGACCCCTGTCATAAGTAATTTTGGATGTAATACGTCCAACGTCATCATACCCAAACTCGTACCCGAAACCAGGGGTCCACTCTTTTTCCACGGCATTCCATCCGCTGTATATGATGGAGACATTATTCCCGCAATCATCATAATTGTTCTCTGTTCTGCCCCTCAGTACCCATCCAAGTTCATGGCCCTGCCAGCCATATCCGAAAGATAATATCTGGTTGCCCCTCTCATCATAGTCGTATTCATATCTCCCTGTGCAACCGCTGCACTCGTCACAAAACACCCATCCGTCCCATCGGTTCGTGTTCGTATCCCAGAGATAGATCGAGTGGGATGTCATTTGGCCAGCGGCATTGTATTCGTTGGCGATTTTGACGCTATTCACGGAATCCCTGTCTGAAGCATAATAATAAGTTACGATGGAGTCGAGCAGTTTTTGCGCCCCGAGGTTTCCGAACACTAGAAACACACAAACTACAAGAAGGCTGCACTTTTTGATAGCCCGGGCGGGTAACATGGCGATTGTCTATTTGGTAACTCACCCAAAGTTACAGAAAATTTATCTGTTTCGAGAATAACCAATTCTCACACCGGAGATTATTCTGGCAACAATCTGGCATAAACGAAAAAACAGTTACCCGCTTGATCGTTTCGTAGAGACGGATAATTATCCGTCTCTACACCAGGAACCCTCTGATTAGCAGGTAACTATCTGGAGGA
>QYQM01000039.1 GCA_007280905.1 Porphyromonadaceae bacterium
CTGTATAAACTGATTTTTCAATATCCGGACGTTGGGCTTTTGGCATAAACTGCACCATCAGCGCCAGAACCGCGATGGCCGCCAGCACAGCATAGAAAACCGAAGCTGTTCCGTCGCCCTTCATCATCGAACCTTTTCCCGTAACCACCAGGCTTAACAGCATCGTTGCAACAAGCACCAATACAGGGATGATGACGAGAAGACTGTGAGACTTTAAGACTGGAAGACCTTGAGATGGTTGTCGGTGGTCCGTTGTCGGTGGTCCGTTGTCAGTGGTTCGCGGTACGTCGACTGCCGACTGCCGACTGCCTACTGCGTACTTTTTCATCGCTCCCAAATTCCATCCGAATACCATGGTGAGAACGATCATAATCAGGCTGGTGATGCAGTAAAAGTTCATGGGCATAGCGCTGACGACCACGCGGAAGGGATTTTGGATTCCCTGGCCGGCAAGGAGAGTCATATAAAAAGCTCCCCAGCTGTTGAATACGATGATGGCCACCCAGTTGATGCTGATTGAATGGAGAAAATAGGCCAGCTTGGCTCGCGGGATCCCGAGCCGGTCATACAGGCTTCCGACTGTGGTGCCATTGACCATGATATTGGAGTAATTCTCCAGGATCATCAGGAGCCCGATGGCCCAGGTCAATAGGAATACCGGCCGTTTGGTGCGGATATTCATTGATTCGAGCAGTTGGATCATCCCTTTAAAACCGCCGGAGTTTTCCATCAGTTTGATCAGTCCGCCGACTAAAACACCGAACAGGATCAGCTGCAGGTTCCCGCGGTTACCGGTGACCCGGATTACCCTCTCGAGGTAATCCACGATAAAGGCCCATTTCGATACCGATAAAAGCAGCGCCGCTGCCAGTCCTCCGACCAGCAAGGCCGGGATGATCTTTTTCTTCCACAGCGCCAAACCAAGGGCGATGAGGGGAGGGAGGATACTTAGGAGACCGAGGTTTGTCATATTTGTCGGTTATCGGTTGTCGGTTATGAGAGTTGTGATTGTTGTGAGAGTTGTGATTGTTGTCGGTTGTCAGTTATGAGTAAAGGGAGTAAAAATTAAAGATTCGAAGACCAGTTTTGAATCCCTAAATTCATCCTTTCTTCCTATTCATTCTTCGTCTTCAACTTCACTATCATCAAAACCGGATTGTCATCTTCGCGAAGCCGGTCGACCAATTTAAAAAGTTTTTCCCGAAGTTCAGGCCTGACTAAAGGTAACTCTGATTTTGGATGATTTTTGAATTTAGCGATGAGTTCAAATGGAGATAAAAGGCTGACATAATAATCTCCCTGGGCGCCCGTAAGTATTGTCGACCTCATGGGTATTCCCCCGTCAAGATCGTTGACCACGGTTTCCATATTCAGACTGTCCTCAGTGATCATACCCGGCATCCAATGGCCTGCTAAAGTCATCTTATCATATATGACAATGCCAAATTTTTCTTTTTTCTCCCCCTCGAAAAACAGATAACGGGATGATTCAGAATTAATCATAACCGATGTAAAATCATTGCGCTCCGCTTCCCACCGGTCAAGGTTCAGCCCAACTTCACGGGGCATTTTATTGGAACCGATTTTGGGAATCCAAAGAGGTTTCCAGGCATGGTCATCCGCCAGATAATGAAGGGTGTCGAAAGGCCATTCAGCAAAAACGAGCTTTTTTTGGTTCCAATATAGCCTTGCTGCAATTAACCAGGTATCTCCTCCGTCCTTCGGTCGTCCAACATAAAGCGGGATCGATTTTATCAATTTCCCCTCTTCATTGATCCATTCAAAACGTGCGGTATCTTTAATATCCTGATCCCATGGAAGGTACATCACTCCGATTCTGCCGGATTCATCCCTCGTGATTATTGCAGCATGGTCTGCGATTCTGATATCTCTGATAAACTCACCGGTAATCCGGTAAGAAACCACCCGGTCCCGATCGCTATCAAGGATATCAACCCTTCCATTCTTTTCATCGATAACGTATTCCCCGGAACTGAAATACTCCTGAGGCCCCTTGCCTATCCGGCCAATGGTGCGGAGATATTTACCCTGCCGGTCAAACAGCCGCAGCCCTTTTGAGCTGACTGCAATATGATTGTCCAGGACGGTAAACCTGAGGTTTTGCGGTTCCCCCAGCAGGCAGTCAGTCGTAGTTTCGAGCGGAATGTATTCGATATCCGTGGCGATAAAAGAAAGCAATATTTCCTCCGGTTTATCCCAAATCCCTGAGAGGTCAATAACCCCCGCAGTCGTCGGTTGCGTCTGCCTTCCGGCACAGGCAAAGAGGAGGATGCCGAGGATCATCAGTACCGGGGAGATGAATTTGTTAAACACGGGCAAGGGAGGTTAGAGGTAAGAGGTTAATAGGTTGTCGGTTATCGGTTGAGCCTTCTACTGGAAAAGGTTGATTAGCCCCCCGGTATGCCAAAAAAGCACCCGGTCGGTAGGTTTGAAGAGCCCTTTACGGGCATAGGCAATCAGAGCCGCGGCGGCCTTGGCGGTGTAGGTTTGGTCGAGGAGGATGCCTTCGGTATCGGCAAAGATTTTCTCGGCTTCAAGCGATTGGTCCGACGGGATGCCATAGCCTGGCCCGATAAACCCGGTTTCCACGCGGATCTCATCGGGATTAATCAGGTCCCTCATTTTTAGCCTTTCCTGGATCGGCCCGGCGGCGGCCATGATCTCACCACGGATCTCCGCCACCGAATTATCGGCGCTCACCCCGATGATCTGCGCGTTCACCCCGAACAGGCGCTTGCCCACCTCCAGTCCGGCCTGCGTGCCGCCGGATGAACTGCCGTGAAAGAGGTAATCGAACCGGAGTCCCATGGCCTCCTCCTGGTTATGTAACTCCTCCATGGCTTTCACAAAGCCCAGTGAACCAATCTCATCCGAGGCTCCCAGCGGGATCGCATATACTTTTTTTCCCGATTTCTCAAGCTCCTCCTGCACCACCTGCATCTTTACAGAACGTTCCTGGCGCGAACTCACGTAATAGATCTTAACGCTCATCTTGCTGTTGATCAGTAGGTTGGCCGTTGGTTTTGCCGGGATCACCCCATTTAGAACCAGTACCACCTCAAAGCCGAACCGCCGGGCCGTTTGGGCTGTGATGCGGGCGTGGTTCGACTGGATCCCGCCGCAGGTTATCAACGTATCGGCACCCAACCGCTGAGCCTCAGCGTAGCAGTATTCAAGCTTTCGGACTTTGTTACCCCAAACGAGGGAGCCAATGTAATCGTCATGTTTGACATAAATTTCCGGCATACCTGCTACTGCACGCTGCAATCTTTCGCACCGCTCCACCGG
Source organism: Porphyromonadaceae bacterium (assembly GCA_007280905.1). Taxonomy (GTDB): domain Bacteria; phylum Bacteroidota; class Bacteroidia; order Bacteroidales; family UBA12481; genus UBA12481. Next base: position 3,310 of record QYQM01000039.1, read on the forward strand.
CGTATCCAGCGGAGCGATCGGAAGGCGTGGAATGGAAGAAAATTTTACCATTTTGCCATATCTTTACTGGAATCTCCTTCTTCAAAATTCAGAATTCTCAATTGGTCTTCAACCTTGGTCTTCAACTTTCCTTACCTGTTTTTAATAAAGCTCTCAATCCATCGCTTTGCTTCGTCAAGACCTTCGTAAACGACGGTAACGATCCCATGTGAACCGGAAATCATTCCCGATAAGATCTTGTCTTCATTTTTACGATACAGACAAAGGATCGGTTTGCCCATTTCAACAGCCCTGCCAAGCTCATAGCCTACCCCGAGGCTGGGGGTTGTGACCTCTGCAATAATCACATCGCATGATTTCAGCCAGGTAATGTCGCGGTCATGAATCTGGCAAGGCGGAATCTCCCTTTCGTCCACCAGATCCAGGTGGCCTATACGTTCAGTTAGCACTGTTCCAAAGGTTTTCAGATATTTAATCAAATCATGATACACTTGAGCATCATTCCTCCCTCCCCGAATGGAGCCGCAAAAATAGATTTTCAGGGAACTGGAGCCGGCCATGGGATCCTTCATATTTCTTTAGTATTAGGTTCCCCGGAAAAATAGAACTATTTATTTAATCTTTCAATGACGGCGGTCAGTTTAATGTCCGGAGCCTGAACTCCGTGGGTGTGGTGCCCGTATATTTCCGGAATGCAGTTTGGAAAGAACTCTTGGAATTAAACCCCACATTATACATTACTTCAAGGATAGTAAGCTCTTTACGTACCGTGCCAGCCATCAGCCGTTTGGCCTCCTCGATGCGGTAATGATTGATGTAATCAAAAAAATTCTGATTGAACTTCGAGTTAATAACCTGAGACAAATACCTGGGCGAAATACCAGTTTTATCAGAGAGCTCTTTCAGACTGATCTCCGGATCAAGGTAGAGCTTCTCCTTTTCCATAATCATTCGGATCTTTTGTGCATACTCTTCACTTTCCTTATCCGTTAGCCCGCTGCCCGAATAACGGGTGGATTCAATGATTCCTGTTTGTTCCCAGGATTGCTCCATACTCCTGTAAACCAATATCGTAGCAAAAATAAAATTGATAGCGATGGAAACCAGGGTAAGCGTCCGGAAGAAGCCGGGATCATCAATCTTCAACCATCCGGCAACGGTTGAAGTAAAATCGGTCAGCCACATCAGGGTAAAAGCCACCAGAATAAAAAGCAGCCAGTTCAAAATGACATGCCTGACTTCGGCAAAGTGGTTTCTGATCTCTTTGCGGTATTGATAAAAAACCAAAAATATATTGGTCATGTAACAGACAATCTGCAGATTCAGGAAAATCGATGAGATTTTCGATTCCATGCGTAATTGCCTTGCGTATTCGGGAGGTCCGTCGGAAAGGCTGAGCCGGGAAACAAGGAAGAGGATGAAATAGGCAAATACAATCAAAAATGGTACAACATGAATCAGATGAACCCGTTTAAACTTGAAGGATTGAAACAGGAGCGATTTGACATACAGGTAAAGCAGGGGAGCCAGTAAAAAGTAAAAAGGTGTGACTCCAACTCTGATTGATTTTATCTGATTGAACAGTTCAAACTGAACCAGCAACAGAACATTGGCAAGAAGGAAAGCAGCCAGTAATCGCTGATTAAGTTTCCCTGGCCTGCGCGAAGTCAGGATTACCGCACCCAGCAATAAAAGCTGAAACGCCGTAACAATCGAGAGAATATCAGTGAGGCTCCACGGTTCCATCATTGATTATTATGTTTCCATAAATATACTCATTCATCTTACAACCATCATTTGCCGCACCAACCTTTGCTCCCGTGCTTCCAGACAATATAGATAGTTCCCTTGCTGCAGGCCCGAAACATCCAATTGAAACTGATGCAACCCGGGTAAAGTTAACCCAACCGGAAAATTGGATACGATCCGGCCCGAAAAGTCGGTTACCTTCAATACAACCGATTCCGCCTGAGGTAGGCTGTAGGTAATGGTAGTATAAACAGATGCCGGATTCGGATAGTTCTGCAGTAACTGTGGTGTATCCGGGATCATGGCCGATGGGATTCCGGAAGGGATGCCCGACCGGATATAACCGGTGACCGAAGCTCTGGCTCCTCCATAGGCACCCATATCATTCCGGACGGTTCCCCTGGCCGGATATTTTGCCATTCCGGTATGCAGAGGCTCTTCAGGATCATTGTACACGACGGTTGAATCCCCTTTATCGACACAGGGAGATAACCCGGTCAACTGAAAACTGTCGGCACCCATCAGCGGATCCAGGTTGATGTTACCCTTCCCTGCCAGTCCGTTCTGCACATCGCAATAGGTTGCCTGAACCGTGCCACCCTCGGCGTTAAGCGTTTGTTTGGATGCCGGCTTGTTCCCCCATATGATGTTGTTGCGCAGGATCAGTTTGCAGCTGTATGCCAGAACACCTCCGGTTCCGGTGGTAGCTTCATTATTCACTATCGTATTGTTTTCGATAATCCGCTCATCAGTGCCATGCACATTATAAGTCCAGATTGCTGAACCTCCATAAAACTGACTGCTTCCGGTATTATTGGCGATCAGATTATTTCTGATGGTTACACCGGTATAATTCAGCACGATACCGGCCCCGTATTTTCCCTGGTTGTATGCGATTATATTGTTCAATATCTGAGGATTGCCATCTCCGATCCGGATACCGCCCCCACCGGCACTTTCGACTCCACCGGTTGTACCAGTTGCCTTATTGTATACAATTATATTATACCGGATGACCGGCGACGACAGTTCGATGAGGATACCGCCACCTTCGCGGTAGGATAGTCCGTTATGTATATCGCGCCATTTGGTTCCCTTGCCACCGCGTAGGGTGAATCCCTGCAAAATGGTTGAAGCATCCTCACCGTGAGAGAAAATCACACAACTCGCCGAATCCGGCTGAAGAGGCTGACTGCCGTTGATGATGGTAGTCCGGATAAAGGAAGTATCCCGGTCGAGATACCACAAACTCGTGAGCACGATCTTTTTGCCCCGGAAATTCAGGTTCTCAAAATATTCCCCCGGAGATACCTCAACGGTGTCGCCATTTGATGAAGCCTGAATTCCATCACGGATGGTCGTTTGGTCGGTAGGGACCCTGATGATTCGTGCAAAAGAAAAATGGAACGAACCTGATACAATCAGGAAAACCAGGATCAGTTTTAAAATAGTCGTTTTCATGTTTTATTCTTTTTATCGGAACAAATATCCGTTGGCCGATTGACCCAAACGACCGACTGCATGAAAACGAACCTTTTTCTTCATGCCCCGATAGAGTTGTCAACTTTATAGAGTTGTCAACTTTTATTTTAATAATTTTTGTTCTATATTTAGAAGTGTTAAACAAACAATTATTCTGATGAAAAAAACACCTACACTTTTACTCGTTTTATGCCTTATTTCACAGGCATTTGCGCAGGTTAGCCAACCCGTAACTCCTGGCCTGAAAGGAAACGGTCAGGTATTCTATCTCGAAACTTTCGGCTGGGAAAACCCGGCTGATGCCAAAGGATGGACAGCTCCGGCTGGTTTTTATATGTCCGATCCTAAAGATATCGGTTACAACTGGCACTGGTGGCCAAATGACAGTCTGGTTACATCCAGGTTGACCAAAGAACCCCCGATGCAGTCGACAACCGCTGCAAACGGTAACCTTTGCTTGTTCCTTGACCTGTACAACGATGGCAAAGATCCAAGGATTGACGTCGATAATTCGATTACTTTCCCGCCGATCGATTGCAGCTCACACTCTTCGGTTATCGTTAGCTATGAAACCTGTTTTATGGATTATAACGATTATATCTACTGGCAAATGCTTCTGGAAGTTTCAACGGATAACTGGGTCCACTCTGCCCAATATGATGTAAGTTTTAAGGTTAAGCATAAAGGCCGGCCGAATAATACCTCCCCGGGTATACCCGCCATTTATGAAGCCAATATCTCTGACGTCGCCGCTGGTTCGCCAAATGTCCAGTTCAGATTCACCTGGAGAAACACCAGCCTCTACTTCTGGCAGATAGACGATTTCAAACTGTCCGAAGCATGGGACAATAACCTTCAGATGAAATTCGCAGAGATGGAATGGAATGACGGAGATGACAACACGGCTATGTCGCCAATTTTCCTGATCCCGAAATCGCAGCTTGCCGGCGGCGGATCATTCACCAACTTTAAAAGCGCCGTTGTGAATTTTGGCGAATATGATCAGGAAGAGGCTTATTTCTCTGTCGACATTACAAAAAACAACACCAACGTTTTTCACAAAGAAGGCGCCAAAAAGGATATCGCAACTTTAATCGTTGATACCACCCTGATTACCGATTCTTATGCACCGGTTGATTTTGGGCATTACAAGGTGACTTATGAGTATAAGCAGAAACAAATTGATAATACCCCGATCGACAATAAAAAAGAAGTATTCTTTAACGTAAACGACAGCGTATATTCTCATGCTGATAATACAGCGGAAGAAGCTTTTAACTGGGGAATTGAAGCTTATGGAACAGATGGACTTCCGATGCTCGGGCATCTTGTGGGAACAGCCTATAGCATTTTTGCAGATTGCGAAGCAAGTTCCATATCTGCTTTTATTGCAGGTGGCAAGGCTGATGGCATGATCGATTTCGATTTCCGGCTTTTCCTGGTTCCAACCGAAGGAGATGACCTGACCCCGATCGATCTGCTTACCACTTTAAACTTGGTTTATGACTCCACCATGATCGGGAAATGGATCACCCTCGGGTTAGAAAAAGATGGCGAATCTGAATTCCTCAAAGCTGGTGATAAGGTTTATGCCTGTCTTGAATACAACAACCAGCATACCGACATCATTTCCAAAAGGTACGAAAGTATAAAAATCGGAGCCGACTACAGCTTCAGGCTTCTCGATCCGGTTAGCGTTGCCCGCGGTGATGATTATTCCGCCTGGACAACAGGCGGATATCCGGGAGGCCGTAATATTATGGTCCGCCTGAATATCAACGACCACTCAAACATCAATGATGGCGTTGATTTAACCCGTTCATCGGCAATGGTTGGACAAAACTATCCCAACCCGTTCAACCGGACTACCGATATCTCCTATGAACTGGTTAACGACTCAGATGTTAGTATTACGGTTATGGACCTTACCGGCCGTGTAGTAATGAACGTGCAGAAAGGCTTCCAACTATCCGGAAAACATAATATCCAGCTTGATGCTTCGGGCCTGGATGCCGGTATTTATTTATATACCATGAAAGCAGGCGGTTTCACGGAAACCAAAAGAATGACAGTAAGTAAATAAGCCATACAACAGAGCTTTGCATTGAAAGAAGAGTTGACAACTTAAGGAAAAGTTGTCAACTCTTCTTTTTGTATATATTTACGGCATTAACCTAACCGATTGATGCTACATGATTAAAAAAGTACTTGTCGCAAACCGCGGCGAGATCGCTTTGCGGGTTATGCGTTCCTGCCGTGAGATGGGTATACAGACGGTAGCCGTATTTTCGACTGCCGACCGGACTTCACAGAATGTTCGCTATGCCGACGAAGCTTATCCGATCGGTCCTGCTCCCTCCAATGAATCCTATCTCAACATGGAAAAAATTCTGGAGGTAGCTAAAAGAAGCCAGGCTGATGCCATACACCCGGGATACGGATTCCTCTCAGAAAATGCACAGTTCTCATCACGGTGCCGTGAAGAGGGAATCATCTTTATCGGCCCCACACCTGAGGTGATACACACCATGGGCGACAAGATCACTGCACGCGAAACCATGGTAAAGTCAGGAATTCCGGTAGTACCCGGCACAAACGACAAACTGGTGACCGATGAACAGGCGCTTGAAGTAATCCACGCAATAGGCCTTCCTGTTATGATCAAAGCGTCCGCAGGGGGCGGTGGTAAAGGAATGCGACTGGTAAAGGATGTTAAAGAAATCCTGCCTTCTCTTCGTGCTGCCCGGTCGGAAGCTAAAGCCGCCTTTGGTAACGATACCGTTTACGTTGAAAAATATATCGAGAACCCCCATCATATTGAATTTCAGATATTGGCCGACAAGTATGGCCATGTGATCCATCTTTGTGAACGGGAGTGTTCCGTGCAACGCCGCCATCAAAAAATCGTTGAAGAAACACCCTCGCCTCTCATGACTCCTGAAATCCGGGAACAAATGGGTCGTCATGCCGTTCAGGCAGCCAAATCAGTCGGATATGAAGGGGCAGGAACGATCGAATTTCTGGTCGACAATAATCTGAATTACTATTTTCTTGAGATGAATACCCGCCTTCAGGTTGAACATCCGATCACTGAGCGCGTGATTGGCGTCGATCTGGTGAAGGAACAGATTCTGATTGCTGCCGGTGAACATCTCAAAATCAAACAGTCAGATGTTGTGCAGCAGGGGCATGCCATTGAATGCCGTATTTACGCGGAAGATCCGGACAACAACTTCATGCCCAGCCCGGGTAAAATCCGCCATCTGACCGAACCTCTCGGATCAGGCGTCAGAGTCGACGGTTACGTTTATGAAGGCTATGAAATACCTGTTTATTACGATCCGATGATCTCTAAACTGATCGTTTGGGGCTCCAACCGATACGAAGCAATACAGGTGATGAAGCGTGCGCTCCATGAATACAAGATCACCGGCATTAAAACCTCGATACCGTTTCTAGAAAGGATCATGGAAGCTACCGATTTTATTCTTGGACAATACGATACCGGATTTATCGAGAATAACAGAGATACGCTTTTTAATGCTAAAGTGTGCAATCTGAGTTGCCAGGATGTTTCAATCATGGTTGCCTACGTGGACTATCTTAAAAGAAGGGAAAAGCAACCTGCTCCCTCAACAGCCGCTCCGGTAGAGTCAGCCTGGAAAAATACAGGAAGGAAGAACAACGTGAGGACGGGAGGGAGTGAAGCCCGATAATTAAATTGCAAATCGTAAATGGAAATTGAACTACCCAAACAGGACCGTATAGCCGAGGTTGAAATCCTCGGGCATGAAGGCAACCAATACGTTTTCAAAATTGATAACAAGATTTTTGAGATCGATCTTATTGAGGTTTCCAAAGGAATCTATTCTCTGCTGAACGAAGGTAAATCATTCAATGTCGAGGCGATCCCGGCTAACAGTCACACGAAATATACCGTAAATACATTCTTCCAGTCGTTTGATCTGGAGATTATAGATGCTCAAACAAAATACCTGCGGAGCCGTAATCAGGGCAAGGCTGCTGACACCGGAAATCTGATCCGCGTACCCATGCCGGGGAAAGTGGTAGATGTGTTTGTTGGAGAGGGCGATACTGTTAAGGCCGGCCAAACACTGGTTATCGTTTCGGCCATGAAAATGGAAAGTGAATACAAATCCGGTCGCGATGGCCAGATAAAAAAAGTCATGGTCAAACCGGGGGAAACAGTTGATAATGATCAGGTTATGATTGAATTGGAATAAAAGAAAAACAATGGCATTACAGGACAAATTTGATAAACTCGAGAGGCAATCTAAAGCTGCCGAAATTGGTGGAGGCCAGGATCGTATTGACAAACAGCATCTGGCAGGCAAAAAAACTGCACGCGAAAGAGTTCTTGCATTGCTCGATCCAGGATCATTTGTTGAAACGGATAAGCTGGTTATGCACCAGAATCATGATTTCGGAATGGAGGATAAGAAGATCCCGGGTGATGGCATGGTAACCGGATACGGCAAGATTGAAGGCCGGCTAATGTATGTTTTTGCTCAGGATTTCACCGTTTTCGGCGGAACCATGAGCCGATCGAATGCCAATAAGGTAGTGAAGGTAATGGATCTGGCTATGAAAATGGGTGCACCGGTGATCGGATTGAATGATTCAGGCGGAGCCCGCATCCAGGAAGGGGTGCAGAGTTTGGCCGGGTATGCCGATATATTTTTCCGGAATGTCCGGTCATCAGGTGTAATCCCGCAAATCTCAGCCATCCTTGGACCATGCGCCGGCGGCGCTGTATATTCTCCTGCCCTTACCGATTTTATCCTGATGGTGGAGGAATCCAGCTACATGTTTGTTACCGGTCCGGATGTGATTAAAACCGTCACCCACGAAGAAGTGACCAAAGAAGAACTGGGCGGGGCTATGACCCACAACGCCAGAAGCGGTGTGGCTCATTTGATGGCATCCAATGATGAGCAAGCCATGATGATGCTTCGTGAACTGATGTCGTTCCTGCCCTCAAACAACCTCGAAGATCCACCATACCATATCCCAAATGATCAGCCCGACCGGATTGACGCTGCTCTCCAGACTTTAGTCCCGGATGATCCGAATAAACCGTATGATATGAAAGAAATCATCACTTCTGTAGCTGATGATCATATCTTTCTGGAAATGCAACCCTTTTTTGCCAAAAATATGATTATCGGGTTTGCCCGCCTTAATGGATACCCGGTGGGCATTGTCGCTAACCAGCCCGCTCACCTGGCTGGCTGCCTCGATATCAATTCATCGGTAAAAGCAGCCCGGTTTGTGCGTTTTTGCGATGCTTTCAATTTCCCGCTGATCACCTTGGTTGATGTTCCGGGTTTCCTTCCCGGAACCGGTCAGGAACTCGGTGGAATCATTAAACACGGAGCCAAATTGCTGTATGCCTTCTCCGAAGCTACCGTACCGAAGATTACCCTCATTACCCGTAAAGCTTACGGCGGAGCTTATGATGTAATGTCAAGCAAACACATCGGCGCGGATATAAACTTTGCCTATCCCACTGCCGAAATCGCTGTCATGGGATCCGACGGTGCAGTAAATATTCTTTACCGCAATCTGGATGATGAGGGCAGGACATCAGCTATTGCCGATTACAAGGAACGATTTGCAAATCCCTTTAGTGCCGCTGAATTAGGGTATATTGATGAGATCATATTCCCAAAAGATACCAGAATGAAACTTATTCAGGCACTGGACATGACCCGGAATAAGAGCTATTCAAACCCAAAGAAAAAGCACGGGAATATCCCGCTGTAGAGACGCATAACTATGCGCCTCTCCATTATGCGTCTCTTGGCGGTATGGCTAAGAAACCTATTTGGCCATCCTCCAGGTGGCGCTGGAAAAGCTCTTTTTTCATAAAACCGAGCGATTTCAGCAAAATATTTACCCAATCAAGGATGTTTTTCCCTGATTTTCATCCCTCTTTTTTGCTGTTTTATCATACAGCAACTGCAAAGGCTCCAGGCTTTTGACTACTAAAAATGCTAAACAGCTAAAATTTAGAGTTGATTGGTCAAATAGACGATGAGTGTTGGTCAAACAGGAACTCCATCTGCTGATTCTTTGCTCTATAGTACCCTAAATTAGTATTGAGAAAATTATATCTCGCACTGATTATCAGGTATTTAGGACAATTTCAATTTTCGGAGGGATTTTTATGAAAACCAGGGGTTTAGATTTATTAGTGGGGTTAAAAGGAGCTTTCAAAGTGCTCCGGATGACAAGAATTTTCATCGCGGTTTTCGTTGTTACCTGTTTTTGCAATCTGTCACTGCAAGCCGCTTACCTGAAAAATGTTCCTCAGACTTTTACTCAGCCAGATGGTACGATCCTTAAATGTTTTGCTACCGGTGACGAATATCATCACTGGCTCCATGATGCCAATAATTTTACGATTCTGCAAGACCCGGTAACGGGATTCTACGTATATGCCATTAGATCAGGCAGCAAACTGGTACCTACTTCATTCATTGCCGGTAAAACTGATCCCGTCACGATAGGACTTCAGCCCGGCGTAAACCTCGATGCTCAGGAAGTTCAACTTAGGAGCAAGGACATGTTCAGGATACCTGCACTGAAGGGTTCATCAGAGGTGACTACTACCGGTACCATCAACAACATCGTAATATTTATCCGGTTTAATGATCAAGCCGAATACACTGATCCGATTACTAAATATAGTTTGGCATTTAATTCCACAGGATCGGTTTCGATGGGGGAGTATTTCAAAGAAGTATCGGGCTCCCAATTGACCGTCAACACTTCCCTTTTCCCGCAAACTGGTGGAGCCTCAGTAGTATCGTACCAGGATGCGATGACCAGGAATTACTATTGCAAGTATAACTCAGTAACCAATCCTAACGGTTACCAAAATGATACCGAGAGATTCGACCGCGAAATGACCCTGTTGAAAAATGCTACTGAAGCAGTCAGGGCCCAGATTGAGTCAACCGGCCTGAATTATGATAATGACAACAACGGACAAATTGATAATGTGTGTTACATTATTCAGGGCTCTACAGATGGATGGTCCGATTTGCTCTGGCCGCACATGTTTAAGCTGTATTCCTATAATGTGACCATCGGAAGCGCAAAGGTCTGGAATTACAACCTCCAGCTTTCAGAAACATTCAGGGTGAATGTCCTGTGCCATGAGATGTCTCACTCGCTTGGTTTTCCAGATCTCTACCGTTATACCAATAATACGATCAATCCGGTTAGTTCCTGGGATGTTATGGCTTCAACTACCAATCCTCCGCAACATCCAAGTGTTTATCTCAAACAAAAGTATGGTAAATGGATTTCGAGCATTCCGGAAATCTCAACAAACGGAACGTATACCTTAAAACCTTTGTCTTCTGATCCTTTCGCCGGATATAAAATCAGCTCCCCTAACAGCACCTCGGAATATTTTATGGTAGAGTACCGGAAAACCACGGGCATTTTTGAATCACAATTGCTCGGATCAGGACTGATCATTTACAGGGTGAACCCCTCTCTCAACGGTAATAACTTTGGTCCTCCGGATGAGGTTTACGTATTTAGACCTGATGGAACAACGACCGTTGACGGTAATCTTGCTCAGGCTAACTTTTCTTCCAATGAGAGCAGAACCTCTTTCGGCTCAAATAGCAATACCACCTGTTTTTTGAGTGATGGTTCACCGGGCGGATTTCAAATAACCAATATCGGAACAGCCGGAGAGACTATTTCTTTTTCAGTCAACTTTGGGAATACCCCGTCACCTAGCTTAACCCTCGAACCAGTCATCCGCGATGTAGCAGTTACCGCCGGCACTACTAATTTTACTGTCTCCAACACCGGCGGAGGTACATTGACCTGGACTGCTGATGTGACCACAGGCAGTAATTGGGCACACATTACTTCAGGCTTCAGCGGAAGCAATTCTGGTTCGATCCTGGTATCGGTTGATGCCAATACGGAAAGTACCCCGCGTAATGCCATTATCACCGTGACCGCTGCAGATGCCACAGGAAGTCCGAAAACACTAAACATCCTTCAGGCAGCCAACGAATCGATGCTGAACGTCGGCCCTGAAAACCAAGTCGTAGCTTTTACGGGTGCTACTACCACCTTCGCAGTTTCCAATTCTGGCGGAGGTATAATGAGCTGGGTTGCTGATATAACCACAGGCAGTAACTGGGCACACATTAATTCAGGTTTCAGCGGAAACAATTCTGGTTCGATCCTGGTATCGGTTGATGCCAATACGGAAAATGACCCTCGCACTGCCGTCATCATGGTGACCGCTGCAGATGCTGCAGGAAGTCCGAAAACACTAAACATCGTTCAGGCAGCCAACCCATCAGGGCTGAACGTCACCCCCGACTCGCGCAACTTACCATTTGGCAGCGGCATCGGTACTTTTACCGTCTCTAACACCGGCGGAGGTACAATGAGCTGGATTGCTGCGGTAACCACAGGCAATAGCTGGGCACACATTAATTCAGGTTTCAGTGGAAACAATGGGGGTTCGATCCAGGTATCGGTTGATTTCAATCCGGAAAGTGCCCCACGTACTGCCGTCATCACAGTGACTGCTGCAGATGCTGCAGGAAGTCCGAAGACAATTAACGTCGTTCAGGCAGCCAACGGTTCGGTGCTGAACGTCGGCCCTGAAAACCAAAACGTTGCCTTTGGAGGAGCTACCACCGACTTCACAGTTTCCAATATTGGCGGAGGTACGATGAGATGGTCTGCAGCGGTGACATCGGGCAGTTCCTGGGTAAAAATTATATCCGGAGCCAGTGGAAGTAATGACGGACGGATAACCGTGGCAATAGATGCGAATACCGGGGTTCCACGAACTGCCATTATCACAGTAACATCAACAGATTCTATAGAAAGCCAGAAAACATTAACCATAATGCAGGATATCAGCAACGGCATCAATACCCTGAATATTGAAAATAAGCTTAACGTGTATCCTAACCCTGTAGATAAACAATGTACGGTTCAAATTGAAGAATTCAACGGAATTCCCCAAAAACTCGAAGTGTTCAATATGATGGGGCAACTCGAATCTTCCCAATCATTAAATCAGGAACGGATGATCATTGACATGTCCACTTTGCCGCAAGGCATCTACCTGTTTCGCTTAACGTCAGAAACTAATATCCTGAGTCAAAGGAGAATAGTTAAAAACTAGTCTTGCTTCTTTCACGCTGCTTGTTTACCTTTGATGTTTAAGCATTCTTAATGGAATACCAGAATAACATCAGCGAAGTAAAACAAGCAGTATTATTGCTCCGCGAACATATTGAAACCATCCGGATCAATCTCGAAATTCTTGAGTTACTGAAGCTGGACGGTAGGATTAAGGATACCGATAATCAGTATATCCAAATCTCAGAGCTCGATCGTAAAAATCGAAAATCCTTCCATGAATTCGTTCTTGCCGACCTTCCGGAGCTTATTGAGGCCGATTTGGAGTCCGGTAGCAAGTTGCTAAAAAAGTCCTTTCTGGATTGGGCAGCCGACCTTCATCTCAGCCTCAGCCATCTCGACCGCATCATCAAAGATTATATGCATCGTGTTGCTGCGATTGATCAAAGTCTGAAAAAAAACATAAAAGATCTGGAAATCAAGGATAAACGATTCTGGAAATTCGTCGATAGGGCAAAAGGTAAAACCAGAATTTTTGAAAGCTTTAAGGAACCCGGAAATGCAATTGGGCTAAATCAGGCTCCGGATCCTGAAGAAAAAAAAGAAGAGCAGCAACGAAAAGAAGAATAGATCCCTCATCCATCCCTTTCCCACTTTTAAAGCCCAGAATGTCATCAGATAACTCACCGGAATGATCAGTAGCCAGAGTACTTCCACCGAAACGGTTTCCAGGAAAACCGTCATTAATAGGATTGATAAAAATAATAAAAAATTGGCTTGAAACAATTGGCGCGACTGGATTTTTGGATTTCGGTATTTCCATGAGGCGATTACGATCCAGATCAGGATTAGCCCGAACCAGGCTGCAATAAAGGGCTCTTTTGAAATAAATACGGGGAAAATGGTGTGACGCAATTTGAACCAGGAGAAAAATGTAACAATCTCATAGTTAAGATCTCCCATCAGAAACCAAAAAACCGCCACAAGCAGGGCCGGCACCACTATTCCCATCAGGCTAACCAACCAGTGTCGCCAGTTGGTGGTTACCATCAACAGAAGACCTATCAGAATGGCAGGAATAAGAAAACAAAACGGAGGGTACAGCAGGATTGCGACTCCCCATGAGAATCCCATAGCAAAAACAATGGAATACCCTGTTTCTTCTTTATACAAATCCAATAGAAAACGGTAACTCAGTATCATAAAATATCCCGCCAGCAACGCCGGATGAAATAGAAAAAAATGACCGTTAGAGGTCACCAGTAAAAGGAAAACGAAGGCAATAGCATAAGACCTGCTGCCCATAAGAAGGTTCTTCATATCGGTTCGTACCAGCAGCCAGGCAGTAAGAACCATTATCAGGCAGGAGGGAATCATCTGAGCCCAGAGGGGCAGGCGGGACATACCCGTCCATAAGGGATACAACCAACCATCTGCCGGCTGATAAAAGAATCCGTTGCCATAAATATTACCGGGCTGGAGATTACCCGGAAGAAACCAGGCAATTACGAACAGGATCAATCCCAGTATCGGGATCATGACTTGGACCGTAAAACTGATCGATCGGATAAACCTAAACATAGCGCCCGGGATTACAGATCAAAACCGATATCCCGGCGATAATACACACCTTCGAAGGTGATACCCTTAGCGGTTTTATATGATTTTTTGAGTGCTTTTTTCCAGGTGGTATCCAGGGAAGTGAGTGCCAGCACCCGGCCACCGTTGGTAACCATCTGTTTTTCGAGTATGGCAGTCCCGGCGTGAAAAACGATTCCATCAGTATCGGTTTCTAATCCTGAAATTGGAAATCCTTTTTGATAATCACCGGGATATCCGCCTGAAACCAGCATTACAGTAGTTGCCGATTCACCGGATATCTCAATTTGTTTCCCATTTAACCGTCCGTCTGCGGTGGCAATGAAAAGCTCCAGCAAGTCGGATTTGATCCGCGGGATCACCACTTCACTCTCAGGATCACCCAACCTCACATTATATTCGATAACAAAAGGTTCGCCTTTAACATTAATCAATCCAAAGAAAATAAACCCCTGATACCTGATACCCGAAACCTGTAACCCCTTAATCGTTGGCTCGATAATCCTGGCCTTTACTTTTTCCATAAAGGCCGGGTTTGCAAACGCGACTGGGGAAACAGCTCCCATTCCCCCGGTATTCAATCCAGTATCACGCTCGCCGATCCTTTTATAATCTTTTGCTTCCGGCAGTAGTAACCAGGAATCACCGTCGGTGAGGATAAATACGGAAAGCTCGATGCCGTCTAAAAACTCTTCAATCACCACCTTTTTTCCTGCCGAGCCAAACTTGCCTGCAAACATTTCCCGGAGTTCGCTAATCGCTTCCTCCGGGTCATTTAAAATGACCACCCCTTTGCCGGCGGCAAGACCGTCAGCTTTAAGAACGTATGGCGGTTGCATCGACCCGATAAAGGCACTTGCCTCCTCGATGGAATCATTTCCCTTTCCCAATGTAAATGTGCTATACCGGGCAGTTGGGATGCCGAACTTTTCCATAAACTGCTTGGCAAAATCCTTGCTTCCTTCCAGCCTGGCCCCTGCTGCAGATGGGCCGATAACTCCCACCCAGCGCAGGTCGTCCTGCTCCTTGAAATAATCACTGATTCCTTTTACAAGCGGATCCTCCGGGCCAACCACCACCAGCTTGATCTTTTCGCTCCTCACCAATTGCGCCAGAGCAGGAAAATTGTCCATAGCAATCGGCACATTGATCCCGCATAGGGCAGTTCCTGCATTTCCCGGAGCAATAAACAGTTTCGTCAATAAGGGGCTCTGTGACAGTTTCCAGGCTATTGCATGTTCCCGTCCACCTGAGCCTATAAGCAATACATTCATAGAAGTTCTTCTGGGTTAAATAAGAGGTGAAAGGTACTAACTTAAATGTGGTTCCTGAGAAGTTCTTTACTTCTTTAAAAAGTTTTCATCCAGTGCCAGGAACCTGTATCCCGCTCTGGAATAATGGTCCAAAACCCTGGGCAACGCGTATTCGAGGTTTTCCCGGGCCTTCGGGTTATCATGAAAAACGATGATACTCCCTGGCCGGGCTTTGGAAACCACATTGTACATAACTATCCTGGGTTCCAGTTCTCGGTCATAATCCATGCTGAGTACATCCCACAGGATGATCCGGAAACGGGGCATCAGGATGCGGGCAGCCAATGGTCGGATTCGACCGTAAGGTGGCCTGAACAAACGGGAATCAATCACCTTCCGGGCTTTATAAATATCCTTCACATAACGTCTTAATCCAGTACGATAACTGTTCAGATGACTAAAGGTGTGGTTGCCTGCAGCATGCCCGGCGCCGAGAATTTTTGCGTATAACTCCGGATTTCCCCTGACATTCTCTCCGACACAGAAAAAAGTGGCCTTTGCCCCATATTTCTCCAACTCCTCCAAGATCCACTCAGTCAGCCCCGAAACCGGTCCATCATCGAAAGTAAGATAAAGAACAGGTTCTTCAACCGGAATTCTCCAAACCATATTCGATGAAATTTTACGGATCCATCCGGGTGGCTTGACAAACAGCGAAATCCTGAGTTTTGTTCCTAACTTCATGTGGCTTTAATTCCCAGTTGTTCAATTAATTTGTTAATCTCCTGCACTAACCCAACCTGGTTGTAGGTCTCAGCCATTCGCCTGATTTCTCCAAGCAGAGTGACATTTCGCTGAGCATCATCAGACATCATAGCTCCAAATTTCTTTTCCACACTGATTATATACCTGAGATCCTGGTCAATATCCTTGAGATATCCTCTCAGCAAAGTATTACCCTTGTCAGTTGCTCCGATCTTGTAATACATTTCGGCCAATCCGGCTGTCAGCACATCATTCGGAAAGTTCTCCGAAGGCAGCAATTCTGTGACCCGGTCAACAACAGCCCTCGCCGAATCCGGTTTTCCCTCGGCGATCAGGGCATCGGCCAGATCGGCAAACCGCTGGCGGAGTCTGAGTATCAAAGTGGTCCGAAAAGTATTTGAATCGATAAAAACCGATTTATCATTTATGTTCCCCCATCGAAAGGTATTCATCAGGCGATCATATAAAATCCCGGTACTGATTGAGCCTGTTAACCCGGATTCATCGGTTTCACGTATCGGTACCAGCCGGTAGGCAAATCCTTCGAGACGGAAATATTGCTGCAATCCCAGGATATTTTCATGGCCCATTGAAGTAAAATAGATGGGCCGCTCCCAGTTATTATGCGCTATCAGGTCGAGGATCATCAGATCGTTTTTATATAAAGATGAACGGCGCAGTTCCCATATTATTTCGGGCACTATCAAACCGGCATCTTCCGGGGGAACCGTTCCATTGGCAAGAACTTTCTGACGGTCAACTGCTAACCTGAACTTACGCGTCGGGATGTAGTTCATTGATCCGCCACCCTGCAAAGGTACCGGATCAGAGAGCCATGCTTTACGCTTCATCTGGTCGATATACCAATCGGCGGCCAGGTAAGGCAGACAGATCACGCGGACATCGGCACGGATTCCTTCTACCTCCTGAGCATACCAGAGCGGGAAAGTATCATTATCGCCACTTGTAAACAGAATGTCGTTAGGAGCACAGGAATTCAGATAATTATAAGCAAAATCCCGTGCGATATAACGGTTCGAACGATCATGATCATCCCAGTTCTGGACCACCATCAGTATTGGTATTCCCAACGCAAGAGCACTTGTCATCCCGGCGAAGGCCGGAACCCCTATCCTCGAAGCACCTCGCCCTGTCATTCCCGCGAAAGCGGGAACCTCTACCCTCAACGCTCTAACGCCCAATACCACCCAAAAATCTTTCGGCGACCGTTTGAACTGATAAGTCGCACCGGTTAATCCAAGAAGCAGAGGTAGCAGGAAATACTTATTTCTGGATTTATTATTCCGTTCATGATCTGGCAAGGCTTCCTGCGGTCCGAGCCGGGCTTCATCGATAAATCCGATACCGCTGATCCAGTTACCGTTGCGGATACTTCCCTGACTTTCTGTATCATTACGGTGAGTTTCGCGAATTCCCCAACCCAAACAAACCACAACCACCACAACAAACACAACTAAACCTGAATTAAACGGTAACCGGATCAGGTTGACCATTTTTGCAACATGTTCCGGGCCAGAAGCAAAGAAGGTAAAAAACCGGCCCAATAGCATAAACAGCGGAGCTCCAGGCGGATGCCCCACTTCCAGGCGGTAGGCTGAGGAGATAAATTCCCCGCAATCCCACCAGGATACTGAAGGCTCAAGACACAAGACGTAAGTAATAAGGGAAGTAAAAAGGACGAAAAGGCCGGCTAAAGGATGAAGAATACGCTGGTTGTTCATTCGCGGAGCTATTAAATAATGAAAACAGCATCCAAATTTAACAGTTTTGGGTATCGGTAAAACGAAAAACGAAGGATTAGACGGTGAGAGTTCGATTAGCTGATTTTTCCGGCTTCTCTATCTAAGTTTTCTCGGATCCTACAAAAGTGGATAGATAGCTTGTAAAGAAAAAGTAAAATCCAGAATCGCTCAGAGTAAAGATTCTTTTTGGGCTAAATATCTTCTCCAATAAAAAAGTACTTTCTTGGAATATGAATAATTTGGTCTAATAATACTAATGATTCAGCCATTACCCCTTCGAATTCTGGCAGGAAAAGGATATGGCTAAGCCGTTGCTCCCTAATTGTCTTAAAGTGATCATCCAAACTTTGGGGAGTTTTGGAAGAATATTTTCTTAATAATGCTTGGTATGACGAAAACGAGACCACCGGAGCATATAAAATGTCCACTGACATGAGTCTATCGTGTAAGTAAAGGTCACAGGTATTTGAAATTATTATACCGTTCTTTTTACCAGAACTCATATCCGGAAGTGTTACAAATTGCATTTCCCGGAAGCCATCACCCTGAAATACTTCTTTCTGGTCTTTAAGAGCAGTAGTATAAAAGGTTGATTTAGTCTCCAAAGTCTCAATGTACTGCATTAAATCATCATATAGGGATGCATCACTACCTGGAGACAGGTATTTTGGTAAGAAAGCCTTAAAGGACTCAATTAGTCAAGTTCCCAAAAATGGTCTGCAATAATTTCGGCGATCTCTGGATCAGGTTCGATAGGACAATCCAAGAGAATTTCTGCGAGTTTATTGAAGATTTCAACCTTTTGGTAATCCAAAAGGGATCCTGGTAATCCAAGAGGAAAAGTCTGGCTCTCTGTAATCTGGGAAATCTGAGACATGGCTACAGCTTCAGTTTTTGGTGGTTGACTATATCCTGATGGAGCAATCCCAATGACAGAAGGACCTGCAACTCCAAACGTACCAATAAATGGTAAGACAAGGGTATAGATTTTATACGTAGAGTTTTCCATCGATTAAAATTCTGGGTTACGTGCCTTAATAATGCTTTCTCCTATCATCAGGAAAAATCGCTCCTTCTCAAGTTGGTGCCCTTTAAAAATCAGTGCCAAAACATCCTCGGGGTTGGTAAGTTGTTTGGTACAGCTCGTGTCAATATCCAAAATCCATCCTTTACCAACATTTTCTTTCCCCTTGATTAAGCTTGGTCCTGCAATATAAATTATGTGAATAAAGTCCTCCTCTTCAATCTCACATCGAATCTGAGTTGAAACCGCATCGGGCGGATTCCCATTGATCAGGAACTTAACGTCAGCAAGCTCAAGGAGGTTTTCTTTGAAAAAGTTTACGTACCTTATGCCGATACGATCAAAGTGTTGTATGAATGTCGATTTTGCTACTTTGTGGAAGGCATCTTTTATGATCACCCAAAACTGGTCCCACCCAACATAAGGATCTTTGCAAACGAATCCAATCATCCTTGGTCCAACTTGGAAAACAAATCGTGATGCATCAATTCGATATATCGGCTGATATTTAAGATTAGGATCATTCTCTCTCAAATACTCAGGAAGTTGGTTTAAAGGTAACGCAACCGGAGTTCCCGTGAACAAGTCCTTGATCTCGTTATAAATCAATCCAAAAGCCGCACTACTCGGCACACTTGTTTCAAACCGTATCTCGACTATTGCTTCAATGATGGGATCGGTGTCTATTCTCTTTGGTATTGGCATTGGCGTTCTAGTCCTTTATCGAAAACGTTAACGATATGCCGGTATTGAAGGATTGCGGAACCGATCACCAATCCACAAGGACCTTCCTGTTGGCTGATTTCAACAAATATTTGAATGATATGTTACAAAATACAGAGTTGGTATTCTATACTTTTCCAGCAGAGAAATTAAGCATGGAAAGGGTTTAAAAAGTAACATTTTCAGACAATGATCAGAGCAATAGCAGTTATAATTATTCTAAGTCTTGTCGTATCCTGCAACCGGCCAAAAGATGAAATCTCCCTGTCCGGTAAATGGACCTTAAGCCTGGATTCCATAAGCGATCCCGATAATACATATCCGCAATTGCTTGATTACAACCTGTCTGTTACTCTTCCTTCAACACTGGACTCTGCCGGCATCGGAACGTCTATTCATGTTGAACCCAGGCTCAAACGTGAAGTTATGCTTCACCTTCGAAGGAAAGTCTCCTATATCGGGCCGGCTTACTACCGGAAAGAGATTGTTATCCCCCTTAGCTGGGAAGGCAGGCATATAAGCTTAAAACTCGATAGGGTGCTTTGGGAGTCGGTTGTCTGGATTGACGGCAGGAAGGCCGGTAATAATAACAGCCTTTCCACACCGCATTACTATGACCTTTCCGCATACCTTACCCCAGGTAAGCATACCATAACGATCTGCATCGATAATTCAA
Source organism: Porphyromonadaceae bacterium (assembly GCA_007280905.1). Taxonomy (GTDB): domain Bacteria; phylum Bacteroidota; class Bacteroidia; order Bacteroidales; family UBA12481; genus UBA12481. The sequence continues at coordinate 23,503 of QYQM01000039.1, forward strand.
GAAAGTTTGTTCTTAATCGCAACGATTTAGCCCATGCGTATACTGAAGAAACACAAATCAAATGGAATGGTATTCTTGGGGAAATCTCGCTGAGAGCCGGCAATGCCGCTCATATTTCCGGTCTTGCAGTCTATCCTGATTATGCGGGTAAAAGCCTTGCCGGGGAAGTTAAATCAATTCTGACAGGCAAAGATCCATACAACCTGAAAGTCCAGGTAGTGGACGGGAATAATAGTATAATTGGCAATACAATGACCGCAGTAACCGGGGATAATACCCGCTTTCAGCTAAATCTCAGCTGTGAATTAAAACCATGGGACGAGTTTTCGCCCTGTTTGTACAAAGTTGTTGTATCGCTTCTGGATAAAGAGCAGAACATTAAAGATGTTCGCACTGACAGATTTGGTTTTCGTGACCTTGAGGCAAGAGACAGAAAATTCTATCTCAACGGCAAACAAATTTTCCTGCGAGGAACTCTTGAATGCTGTATTTTTCCGCTAACAGGTCATCCCCCGACAGACCAGGGAAGCTGGGAAAAAGTATTAATAACAGCCAGGGAATACGGGCTGAATCACCTGAGATTCCATTCATGGTGCCCTCCCGAAGCAGCTTTCGAAGCAGCTGATAAGGTTGGCATGTACCTGCAGGTTGAACTGCCAAACTGGAGCCTGGATTTTGGAACCGATATGGCTTTGGTCGATTTCATTTATGGTGAAGCAGATAAAATTATCACTGAATATGGTAATCATCCGTCTTTTCTATTGATGTCTATGGGAAATGAACTGGAAGGCAATTTTGATTTTCTTACCGGCCTGGTTACAAAACTTAAAAACAGGGACCGGCGTCATCTTTATACGACTACCACCTATTCCTTCCAGAAAGGACATGGATTGTCCCCTGAACCGGTTGATGATTATTACATAACACAAAATACAGAGAAAGGATGGGTAAGGGGACAGGGAGTTTTTGACCAGTTTATTCCCGATTTCAAAACGGATTATACCAAATTTATTGACCATTTGACCATTCCTGTAGTATCCCATGAGATCGGGCAATACACGGTGTTTCCCGACATCAGGGAAATTGAGGAGTACAGGGGTGTATTGTCTCCTGTTAACTTTATGGCCGTAAAAAACGACCTGGAAAATAAAGGATTAACGGGAATAGCTGAAAAATACACCCAGGCTACTGGAAAATTTGCCACGCTGTTATATAAGGAAGAAATAGAAAGAGCTCTTAAAACACTGGGGTTGGGTGGTTTTCAGTTACTCGACCTGCATGACTTTCCTGGTCAGGGAACTGCGCTGGTAGGCATTCTGAACGCATTCTGGAAACTGAAAGGTTTTGTCAGCAGCAAAGAATGGCGAATGTTCTGTTCCGAGGTGGTTCCTCTCCTATGGTATGAAAAGGCTGTCTGCACCACCGATGAAACATTCTCAGCAGAATTCGGATTGGCAAATTATTATAAAGATTTCAATAACGTAAGTTTGCATTGGAAAATATCAGGGAATAATGGGATTACAATCAGGGCGGATTCAATTCGGATTGTTAAAATTTTAAAAGGGAGCACATCTAAACTGGGGGGGATCAGCCTACCACTTGCCGGTTTTTCAACTCCGGCAAAATATACAATCGAAGTATCCCTGGAGGGAAGTATATATAAAAATCAATGGAATATCTGGGTTTACAGCAAAAGTATCGAAATGCCGGATTCAGGTATATTGGCAACAAACTCATTTAATGAAGCCATAAATGCTCTAAAGAATGGTCAAAAAGTATTTCTTAATCCTGATATTCAGGATATCAATGGTATAACAGGAAAGTTTGTGCCTGTATTCTGGAGTCCGGTCCATTTCCCTGACCAACCTGGCACCATGGGAATCCTTGTAGATCCAAAACACGCTGCATTCCGGAATTTCCCCACCGATATTCATTCCAACTGGCAATGGTGGGACCTTTGTAAAAATTCAAAAACTTTTTTATTAGATAGTCTTGTAGTAGATCCCATTGTAACTGTAATAGATAATTTTTTCAAGAACCGGAGACTGGGAAATATTTTTGAAGCAAAAGTGGGTGAGGGTAAACTGATATTCACCTCGATTGACTTGCACTCCAGCCTTGAATCCAGGCCGGTAGCCAGACAACTGAAATACAGCTTGCTTAAATATATGAACAGTGCTGACTTTAACCCTTCATCCTCCATTAAAGCAGAGGAGATTTTATCATTGTATTCAAAGCCGAACTATCATTGAATTTGACTCCAATGATATTCCTTTTTTTTAAAATCTTGAAATTAATCCGTAAAAGGATCGATGCTTACTTTTTTGTTTCTCAGGTAAAATGCCGGGTTAAGTCTGGCTTTTGTCCTGTATTTTTTTGGGCTCATTCCAAACTGCTTTTTAAATGACTTACAAAAATAACTCAAATCATTGAAACCAGAGGCGTACGCAGCTTCCGACACATTTGCTCCTTCTTTGACCATCATGATTTCAGCCGATTGCAGACGGATGTACCGAATAAATTCAACAGGAGACATACCGGTAAGGCTGGTAATTTTACGGTAAAGATTTGAAGTACTCATTCCGATTTCTTTACTAAGGGCCAGAACATTTATTTCTGTATTCATAATCTTCGACTCGATGATCGATTTGATATTATGAAGAAATTTTTCATCCAGAGCAGAAATCTCATTTGCTTCGGAAGCTGGCATACTTCCATGTGAATACCTCTTAATTAGTTTTTCCCTTTGTTCCAGAAGTGATTCTACTCTGGTATAAAGGGTTCTCACATCTACAGGTTTGGATATATAGGAGTCCGCATTTGCGAGGTAACTTTCATACCGGGTTTCCTCATCAATTTTGGCCGTGAGCAGGATTACAATAATATGGCTGGTTTCGATGTTATTTTTGATCTTTTTACACATTTCGATACCATTTAAAACAGGCATCATCATATCAGTAATCACCAGGTCGGGCTGTTTATTCAGGCAAATATCATAACCCATTTCACCATTGTCTGCTTCAAGGGTGTTGTAATAATTTGAAAGATGTTTTTTCAAAAGTTTGCGAAAATCGGAATTATCCTCCACAATAAGGATAGTTTTCTTCCCGTCTGATTCTATCTCGCCGGTATATTCTTCCTCAACAGGCATGAGTGAATCATCATGGTCAATTATAAAATTCCTCGACTGGTAATTAATCTCCTCATATCTGATTTCATCCTTACTGTAAGCTTCAGCAGATACCGGGATGTTAACGGAAAATTTAGCTCCGAGGTTTTCTTCATTCTGAACCGTAATAAATCCTTTATGGTTTTCTACAAGGTTTTTAGCCAGAGCAAGCCCGATACCCGCTCCAAAAGTTTTTCCTGTAACAGATTTAACCTGGTAAAATCTTTCAAATACCTGATCCAACTTTTCGGGTTCGATACCTTTACCGGAATCAATAACATCCAGCTTTAGCCAGCTAATATTTTCCTTATCAAACAACTGGTAGTTAATGACGATTTTCCCATTCTCGGGTGTATACCGTAAGGCATTCGATAACAGGTTACAAACGATCTTATCCATTTTATCCGGATCAAAATAGATGGTCTGATCTCCATTCCCATTGACAATTACAGAAATATTCTTTTTTTCAGCCAGTGGTTTCAGGTTAATACAGATCTGTTCGATGAAAATATCTATTCTTCCAGACGACACCACGGGCATCATACTTCCACTCTCAACTTTTCTAAAGTCCAGGAGCTGGGAAATGAGATGCATAATACGGTTTACATTCCGCTCCATTATCTGCAGGCGCGGTTTATCCAGTACCATTTTGGAAATGAGGTCTTCAACAGCAAAGGAAAGAACAGACAATGGCGTCAGCAGCTCGTGTGAAATATTAGTGAAAAACCTGAATTTGAACTGATTTATGTTCTCTTCCTTTTTCCTTTCAATTTTTTCAATTTCATAAGCCTGCTTAATCTTAATATCATTGATAAGAAATAAATAAATCGTAATAAGAATCGCGATAAAGACTATGGAATAAATCACAATTGCCCACCATGACATCGCCGGATGCGGTTTTACCCGGATGGATATAGCCACAGGAGCCTCATTCCATAAATCACTACTGTTGGACGCTTTTAACCTGAGTGTATAATATCCCGGGGGAATATGAGAGTAACTCACCGCCCTTCCTTCAAAATTTGTCATGTTCCATCCCGCATCCAGCCCATCCATCATATATGCATATTTATTCTTGCCGGGCTGGGAAAATGAAAGTGCTGAAAACTCTACAATAATGCTATTCTGATTATTTTTCAGGTTAAGTCCGTTTTCCAGGGCTTCATATACATTGATCTGTTCGTTTGAAACCCAAATACCGGTAACCACAACCGGAGGAATGTATGTGTTGCTCAATAAGTTGTAGGTTTCGAATACGTTAAAACCATAGTATCCTCCCACGAAAATCCTGCCATCCTTTGATTTAAAGGATGCCCCGTCGATGAAGACATTACTGAGAAGACCATCCTCAGTTGTGAAAATCTCCACCTGTTGCTCCTCTGGTGTCCTTTGCCTGAACCTGACCAGCCCGTTGTTGGTTGTAAGCCATAAGTTATCCCCTTCCTCAATGATATCAAAAACCGCATCCCCTCTCAGTCCGGCTTCCCTTGTAAAATGAGTGAATGTTTCATTGTCCGGGTTATACAATGCAATTCCTGCGGTCCCTGTGCCAATCCATATCTGCTGATGCCTATCTTCCAGGATGGCATAGACAATATTGCTCCTGATGGATCCGGGATTGCCTCTGTCGGTGAAATAATGCTTAAAACTCAAGGGATAATGGTGCCCGTCAATATTCTTCACTTTATTAAGGGCGCCACCGACTGTGCCAATCCAGATGTTTGAATCTGAATCTTCGAAAATAGCGCTTACATATTCACCTGCAATAGAATTCGGATTACCGTTCTCAGGCAAATAACGGTAAATCCGGTATGTAAATTCTTTATCATCCCCAACAAATTTAAAAAGCCCGTTGTTTGTCCCAACCCAAATATTTCTGAACTGGTCCTCATAAATTGCATTGATCATTCTGCTTCGGTCACCGGTAACAGAATCATATTGCAAAAAATGATCTGTCTTACCGGTAATTGCAGATATTATGAATAATCCGTTATACCTGGTACCAATCCAGAGGCCTCCGAACTTATCCAAATAAAAACAGGTTGCAGCATTAAGCTCTTTGGGAATATCCTTAAACCTCGGAAGATCCGTGAAGGGAATAAACCTCTTTTCTGACATAATATATTTCCCAAAACCTAAACCATTAACACCAACAAGTAATGATGAATCAATATCAACAATGAATGACCTGATGGACTGTGTCTCACGGAATTCAATTATTTTCGGAATAGTAAAGGCATCTATCTTTCGCAAACCCGGGTCAATTTTATCCAGTCCTCCTCCCCCGGTTGCTATCCAAATGATCCCGGAGCGGTCCTCAAGGATCGAGAAAAGATCGTTGTTAGAAATGCTGCCGGAGCTGTCACCGCTCTGAATTAAGTGAACCTCCGGTTTATTTGTTTCATGATTCTGAATTATGTTTAATCCATACGGAGTACCTGCCCAGATTGAACCTTCATTATCTTCATACAGGCAATAAATAATATTGCTTGAGAGCGAAAAACCCCCTCCGTCATTCTGCGAGTAATGCTGCAAAATCTCAAGCGATTTATAATCATGAATACGTACCTTGAAAAGACCTCCCTCCCACGTTCCAAGCCAATAATTTCCCAAGCGGTCTTCCAGAATTCTCACCACCCGGTTGGTGGAATCGTTCAATCTTGATTCCTCACCCATGAGAAGGTGTTGAAAATCATCCTTTTCTTCATCATAGATAAAAAGACCATTACCCCACGTTCCGATAAGGACCCTTCCATTCCTGTCTTCATATGTGTATGAAATGGTACCGAAAGGATTATTTTTACCCGGACGTTCAGTGTCTGAGAATGAAACCATCTTACCTCGTTCAGGATAATAAAGATTCAACCCTCCAAATGAAGAAATCCAGATCCTTCCCCTGGAATCACAGAAGATATGGTTAATATTATTGTCCATGATTGCGAGACCGGATGGGTCATTACGGTCGATAATAGTAACAGCTTGCGTCTGCTTGTTAAGGACATTGATGCCGGAATGATCTGTCCCAAACCATAAATTGCCCGCCTTATCCTCAGCAATGCAATTGAAATCTACCGAGTTAAAGCTTTTCTCTTTATCATATTCGGGTTTATAAATGGTTGTCTTGTAACCGTCAAACCGGTTTATCCCGTTATCGGAGGCGATCCACAGGTAACCCTCCCCATCCTGCCACAGAGCTTTCAGATTATCAGAAGAGAGTCCGGAGTTAATATTGAACCGCTGAATAATATACCTATTCCCGTCAAAAGGACCTGCAAGAAGACTCCCTGCAGCTATGAGCAAGCAGACAATTGAAGCCCTCAAGTTTCTGTCAGTCAATATGCGGAACAATTCTTTCATCCTGATAACCTTTGTTGGCAAAGTTTAACATTTCAGCAAAGATAGGAATCCATAGGTTTGAAAAAACATGCATGATTTAACCCAAAAATTGAACTATTTGTTACACTCACTCTACAAGTATATTTCATAATTTGGAACGATGCAGCAATACAAAATGAAAAGAATCAGGAGCATATTTTTAATCGTTCTCACAGCAGGCATGCTTCACCCTGTTTTTGCACAATCTGTATTGATTGATCCTGCAGTACGGTACCAGGTTGTCGATGGCTGGGGAGGATCTTTGTGCTGGTGGGCTAATATTATGGGCGGATATAGTGATATTGATGTTTTGAAAATAGGTGATTGGGTTACAGATCCCCAGGGCCTCAATATGAATATCTTCAGGTTCAACATTGGCGGAGGCGATGCCCTTGACCATACTCATATGCGTGGTGACGGTGGCAATATGCCCGGTTACAAAATATCGGCATCAAGCCCTTACGACTGGTCCCGGGATGTCAATCAGCGAAGGATACTGCAGCAGCTTATTCAATCCCGAATCAGTCAGACCGGTGTAAACGATATCATTGTGGAGGCATTTTCCAATTCACCACCCTGGTGGATGACCCGCAGCGGTTGCTCTTCAGGTAGTGTTGAAGGGAATGTCACAAATCTGAAGTCAGATATGTTCGATGATTTTGCCGTTTATCTTACCGATATCGTAGAATATTATCATGACAGTTTAGGAATTACCTTCCAGACCATTGAACCTTTTAACGAACCATTTTCCAACTGGTGGAAAGCTTACGGAGGACAGGAAGGATGTTATTTCGGACAGGCCAACCAGGAAAAGATGATCCGGGAACTATACACTCAGTTGCAAACAAAAGATATGCTGGGATATTGCGGTATTACTGCGATGGATTCCAATACCCTGGATGAATGTTTTAACGGCATCACCGCTTATAAATCAGCAGGAGATGTTCTGCCGAAAATCATAAAAATCAATACGCACAGCTATTTCGGAAGTGTAAATTCAAGGATCAACCTCGCCACTTTTAGCCATACGAATACTATCAGGCTTTGGCAGTCCGAGTCAGGACCATTGAATATGTCAGGTACCGCAGAGGAATTGATCCTCTCAATGGCAGCAAGGATCATTAAAGACATAAAAGAAATGAAATGTGAAGCATGGATTGACTGGCAGATTGCTGCTGACCAGAGTCCTGTATGGGGATTGATCGTTGGTAAATATTCAGATATAATGCACCCGGTTTCGAAGGATGATGGCTACTATATACGCTCACAGTTCTCCCGTTTTATTAAACCCGGCTATTCTATCATTGACTGCAAAGATCCGAATACTCTTACAGCTATCAGTGTTGATGAATCCGAGCTTGTAATTGTTATTTGTAACGAATCAGCTGTTGAAACCGGCCATAGTTATGACCTGGGAGCTTTTAAATCGGTCGGGCCGAATGTTCAGAGGTTCAGGTCAGGGAAGGTGAATGATTCCTATACTGAAAAACTGGTAAAAAGTAATATCTCCCTGACATCTGATATACTGGATTATACTGCACCCAAATATTCAGTCACCACTTTCGTTATCCCGGTTGAGATTTCGGCTTCTTCAATTTCCGAAGGAAGGTATTACATCAAAAATAAAGCCGGCGGTAAGTATGTTGGGATTCAGGGAGCATCCACCAACCTGGGAGGATTACTGGTGGTTACCGGAGATTCGCCCCAGAGCAATTCCTCATTTGACATAAGCATGGATGTGATCAACGGTGGTTATATGATTAAACCCGCACACAATGCACCTGCACAAAATTATGTGCTCGATGTGGAAGGCGTCTCCAACCTCGACAGGGCGAATATCATGCAATACTCAGATTGGGGAGGTGAAAACCAGCGGTTTCATTTCGTTCACCTCGAAAAAGATTATTATAAAATCATTATCCATAAAAGCATGAAATGCTGGAGCATCCCTGGTAATATGTATGATCCTGGAACGCCGGTATTGCAGATGACCTGGGATTACGGAGATAATTCAATCTGGGAGATTCTCCAATTCCCCACATCAATCATGGGTAACGAAATTAAAACCGGGTTAAAAGTTTTCTATAACGCAGGTATACTGAATATCCGGTCAATCGACGGCATGATGCTTGCAGATCTGTTTGTCTTTAATGTTTTGGGGGAAATTATCAGGTATGCACAAAACATCGGGAACTCCGATTATTCTTTCCCAATAGATATTGATCCGGGGATTTACTTTGTAAAGGCCACAATGGCTGACGGAGTAACTGCCAATAACAAATTTGTCAGATTATAAACAATTTAAATAGGTTGATATTGACTGCCATTAAAATTCATTTTACTAATTAAAACAATTCATTATGAAAAAAATCTCTACTATTCTGGTCTTTCTGCTAGGCACAAGTTTTTTTGCCTCAGCTCAAGAAACCCTGTGGACAGGTGAAACAACACCCGAAGCGATAACCTATTACGATATGGTTGGGTGGACGAAAACTGATCCTGGCCTTGCCGGAAAATATTTCAATTTTGGAACAGCGGAAGCAATTTCCTATTCATCTATTGTAGATAATCCGCAAAAAACGGGTATGAACAAATCAAATAAAGCTCTGATTCTAAAATCATTAATGGGCAAATCATGGTGGCCCGATTTTTTTCTTTTTAGTTTAGCAGCTCCCGTTTCTATCACCTCAACCAACAGATATTTACATATTTTGCATTACAGACAAAATCTGAATCAAGGTTATAGTGTAAATATCAATAAACAACAAACGTGGGAAGATGCCGATAAAGGAACCAAAAGATTTGATGGAAATCTTGAAAAAGCCAGCCAGTGGGAAGACATTGTTATTGACCTTGTATGGTTTAAGGACAATGCCGAGTCTTTGAAAGAAATTTGTGTCTTGATGGACAAAAACTGGGGTGGCGGAGCTGAAGACCCAACCGATTATTATTTTGATGAGGTTGTACTGAACAATGATCCTATTCAAAGGGGTGTCACTAACTTGCTTACGGGTGAAAAAACTCCTGAGGCTATCACTTACTACGACTTTGTGGAATGGGCGATTGCTGACGCAGCACAAATTCCTGCCTGGTATGTTGACTTTGGTGGCGGAAAGTATACCACATTTGTTGATAACCCGGAAACAGCGGGAATCAATAAAACAGCTAAAAGCCTGTATATGGCTACTACAAAAGGAGTTGACTGGTGGGGGAATTTCCTTAATTTCAGGTTGGGAACACCGATCACCATCACTGAAGACACCCGTTACCTGCATATGTTCCATTACAGGGAAATCCTGAATAATGGCTGGAGTGTGAGCCTGAATGTGAATGAACCGCTGCAGGATGCCGACAAAGGCAAACTCAGGTTTGACGGCAATAATTCAGCAACAGGTAAGTGGGAAGATATTGTGATCGACCTTAAATACCTGATCGACAATTCTGTCCCCCTGGAAAAGATGTGTATTATTGTGGATAAGGACTGGGATGGACCAAGGGATAATCCAGCTACCAAATATTATTTTGATGAGATCGTTCTGAGTAATGATCCTCTTCAACGTGGTGTAACTATTCTTGCAGGAACTGACCTCCTCAATTGTCAGGATCAATCCCAGATCGACGCACTGACATTCGATACTCAGAATGCTACCAATACCTACGAAATTATCGATAATCCATTCACAACCAGTACGGTTGATTCCGACGGAAAAGTTCTGAAGTTTCATAAGAGTGTTGATGCTTCCTGGTGGCAGGGTATGAAAGTATCCTTCCCTGGAATCCACATGATCACTTATGGTGAAAAACAGTATCTGCATGTGTTTGTGCGCACTGATACTATCTGCAATATCCAGTTGCATATGATTGACAACGCTGATGTTGAGCATACTGAAATGTTTGTTTATCCTAAAGATGAGATCGATGGGGATTGGTTCGACCTGGTTTGGGATTTGAGCAGTTACATTGCTGTAAAAGCCATTACCGTAAGATTCGACGTGCGGGTGGATGCAAGTCAGAACTGGATCAACAATACACCTGCCAGGGATTTCTATATGGATGACGTTACCCTCGATGCTAATCCGGACCAGCGTGAAAATACCTCATCCATTGGCATTGAACTGTCGAAAATGGCCGAGATGCTGGTGTACTCAATGAACAAGACCATTTATTTCTCATTACCGAATGCTTCCCGCGCTTATATATATGACCTGTCAGGAAGAAATGTTGTTTCACAAACACTGAATGGAGGTTCTGATTTGAATGCAATCTCCGTTCCTGATAACGGTATATATATACTCAAAGTTGGAACAAAGGACGGGAAAGTGTCTACTGTTAAAATCTTTGTAAAGTAAATTAATGTTAATAAGGATGTCTCAAAAGCTGGTTTGAATTTTTTGAGACATCCTTATTTTCTTAAAAATGACAGGCCTTCCGGTTGTTTTTACCTGATAATTAATTCTTATCGAATGAAAGCAGTTGCTTTAAAAGTATTAACGCTTTGTATACTCACTTTAGTTGCATTTTCCTGCAACAAAGAAGACCCGGGCATTGCGGATCAGTTAATTGGCAAATGGACTCTGACTGACAAAACGGTCGGCAATGATCCGGTTATACTCAGTGATTGCGAGAAGCGAAGTACCATTGAATTCCAGGTGAATAATTTCTGCCTGCTGTACGATGCCTGTACTGGTGACACAACAAATTCAGGCTGGAACTATAAATATGAGATGCTGAATATATCGGTACACCTGCCGGCAGCATACTATATAGAACAACTCGATAATACTGACCTGAAAGTCAGAAGAAACGATATTTCCCCTTCGGGGGACCTGCAGGTTACTGTTCTTTCCTATTCAAAAGAACTTAAATAATCGATTCTGATCCTATAAAATCGAGTAAAATCCGAACGATATATGAACAAGTTGATTTTTCTCTTTCTGATGTTTATCCTGGCTCTTCCCCCTGGATGTGAAAAAGATGCGGGTTATCCGGATCTGATTTCCGGTTTTTGGGCGCAGGAAGCCATCCTGGAAGATGGCACTGCGGTGGAGATGTCTACCTGCGAACAAAGTACCAGGCTATTGATTGAACAGAACGGGGTTTACCGACTGTACAGTTCCTGCGATGTTTTAGAAAGATCCGGAACCTGGATCATAACGAATGAAACCATGCTCGACCTGTCGATGGATCGCTGGAACGGGAGCAACAAATATGAACCTTACCCGGTTCGGTTCACCATTATAAAGCTATCAGCCACTGAATTGGAGATCAGGATAAGAACTTTTATCGGCGACCGTAAAAAAATTGTTTTGTTCACCCCGGTAGCACAGGATAATCTTGCGGGTATGACCCCCGGGGAGCTGCTTGAACTGGACCGGTACAATAAAACCCTCAGGACGTATATCTATAGATTCGTAAAACATGAATAAAATTCAACTCAGGCTTTTAATCCTGTTCCTTCTGACTATTCTGCCCACCCTGAGTGGTTTCGGACAGCAAAGCCACAGGGTGGCCGGCATGATCAGTGATGCCAGGACCGGTGAACCCCTGATCGGTGTGAATATAATCATTAAAGGAACCTTCACCGGAACAACAAGCGCCACCGACGGAAGCTACCGGATCGATGTTCCGGACCCGAGTGGTACCCTTCAATTCTCCTATATTGGGTATCAGCCCCGTGAAGAGGCCATTGGCGGAAGAACGGTGATCAATGTGGTATTGAGCCCGGACACTAAGGTCATTGATGAGGTTGTAGTGGTTGGGTACGGAGTGCAGCGGAAAGAATCTGTTGTAGGTGCCATATCTTCAATTAATACTAAGGCCATTGTTTCCATTCCTGTATCCAACATCACCCAGTCGATTGCAGGCAAGCTTTCCGGTGTTCAGGTAGTGCAAACATCCGGTGAAATCGGCCGCGACGAAGCCGATATTTTCATACGTGGTCAGGCTACCTATGGCAATGCAAATCCGCTGATCGTGGTGGATGGTATCATCCGTGACGGATTTGCACAGATCGACCCGAACGAGATCCAAAGCATGAGCATCCTCAAGGATGCGTCTGCCACTGCGGTTTTCGGTGTTAAAGGAGCCAACGGGGTTATCATAATTACCACTAAACGCGGTATGGAAGGAAAACCGCAGATTTCCTTTACCACTCAAACCGCTATAACAATGCCTACAAGGATCCCGCAACCGCTCGATTCTTACCGTTCGGCCCTCCTGTCTAACCTTTTTAAAGTAGGCGGATCAAAAGAAGCAGCCCCGTTTAACAACCAGGATATGCTCAACTTCCGCACGGGCGCATTCCCTTTTACCAATCCCGATTATTCCTGGGTGGATGTTATGATGAAGGACCATTCAACCCTTACGCAGTATAACATTAACGTCAGCGGGGGGACAAAAACAATAAAATATTTTATCTCCGGGGGTTATCTGACACAAGATGGAGTTTACAACTATGATCCCTATACCAATTTCTCCAGAATTAACTTTCGGTCAAACTTCGATATTAATGTTTCCAAAAACTTCAGCGCCTCTATTAACCTGGGTACCCGGATCGAGGAAAGAACCAATTCTGCCGCCGCCTGGTACGGAAGCTGGGAGATCTATCGTGCATCCTTTGCCCTTGGTGGAAGATTTACGCCGGTATTCAATCCTGATGGCTCCCTGGCCGGAAACAGCAATCGTACCAATCTGATCGGTACGGTCCGTAACAGGGGCTTCTTCAAGGAAATACGCAGTGTTATGGAATTGGGCGTTAATCTCAACTATAAACTCGATTACATCACACCGGGGTTATCGGTACGGGGACAGCTTGCGTTTGACGATAACGGATCGATGAACCGCAATTATGAACAGGCATTTTCGGTTTACCAATATGATCTGAAAAACAATTCATACACTGAATTTGGTGAAAACAGGCCCCTGTATTACTCCTGGGGAAATGTTTACGATACCCGTAAAACCTATTATGAGGTAAGCCTGAACTACATCAGGGAATTTGGGCGCCACAGCATTACCGGGCTCCTCCTGGCGAACCGTGACCTGAAGTTCATCGATGACCAGACCCCGTTTGCCACTGAAGGGCTTGTCGGCCGCTTTACCTATGATTATAATAAACGATACCTGGCAGAAATCAATGTGGGATTCAATGGCTCAGAGAACTTCACTCCCGGTAAGAGATACGGTTTATTTCCGGCTTTTGCCGTGGGGTGGGTAGTAACCAATGAGCCATTTTTGCAAAATACAGGCTTTAAAAAGGTGGTCAGCGGCCTAAAGCTGCGCGGATCCATTGGCTGGGTGGGCAATGATAAAATCGGTGACAACCGGTTCATTTACCTGCAGCAGTACGAGGAAATCGGTGGAGCCATGTTTGGTACCGGCGATAATTGGTTCCAGGGCATCCGGCAGGGTACCATTGCTAACCTGAATGTGCAATGGGAAGTTGCCAGAAAACAGAATATAGGCTTTGAATCGGATTTCTTTAATGGCCTGTTCGGTATCAATTTTGACTATTTTTATGAATACCGCGACAAAATTCTAACGACGATCACTAATACAAGCCCATCCTACATTGGGGCAACTTTAAGTGCAGCAAATATCGGGATCGTTAAAAACGAGGGATTCGAAATTGAACTCCGCCACAATAAGTCCTTAGCAAAATATTTCTCCTACTATCTCCGCGGCAACTTCTCGTATGCCCATAATACGGTCCTTCAAAAGGATGATGCATATATGACCCTCGATTACCAGAAAGAGGAGGGTTACCCCATCGGCACTCCCTTGAAATACATCACCATTGGAATTTTTCAAAGTTATGATGAGATATACAACAGCCCTCCACAAATATCCCAGCTTGGTGGCATAGCCGGCAATAATATTTTATATCCGGGCGACCTGAAGTTCATGGATGTGAATAACGACGGGGTTATCAACCGTTTCGACCAGGTAAGGACCGGCTATTCCTATGTGCCTGAAATTGCTTATGGTGCCACACTGGGTATCAACATCGGGAACTTCGACATTTCGGCCCTGCTGCAGGGCGTTGCCAGAGCTTCTTTTGAGAAAAACTGGGAAATTATGTGGCACTTCTCCAATAATGAAAACGTATTTCCCAAACACTGGAATTACTGGACACCGGAAACTGCCGGATCAGAGGAATACGTAAGGCTTTACGGACCTTACCAAAACAACGAAGCCGGGAGTACTTACAGTCTTGGATCGGGGCAGTATCTCAGGCTGAAAAATGCAGAGATCAGCTATACGCTCCCAAAATCGATTCTTAAAAAATTCAAGGCTGAATCTCTCAGGATCTATATTTCAGGCGTTAACCTGATTCTCTGGGCTCAGGAACCATACATTGATCCGGATAACAGGAACCAGCGGGGCGGAAATATGCCTCCGTTGAAATCAATTAACATCGGGATCAAACTTAACTTCTAAAAATGCGGAATATGAAATTGAAAAATTGGATATTTTTAGCATTAGCTTCATTATCAGTGATTTCCTGCGAGGACGATTTTCTAGACCGCGCTCCGGGATTGAATCTTGATGAGGTAAAAGTATTTACCATTTTCGAAAATGCCCAGCGTTTTCATGCTGATATTTACAGCCATTTGCAGGATGGGTTTAATCGCCTGGGGAATTATCAGCCGGTACCAATGTCGTCGGCTTCAGATGAATCGGATTCCTACATGGGCTACCATGGAACACAGACGCTTAATTTCGGCAGCTACGACGGAGTTGACGACCAGCTCTTTAATTATTATTCAGGTATCCGAAAAGCAAATATTTTCCTTTCAAAACTGGATGTGATACCCTTCCCTGATCAGAAAGCACGTGATGCAATGGTAGGCGAGGTATACTTCCTGCGTGCCTTTTATTTCTTCGAGATCATCAAGCGATATGGCGGCATGCCCATCATTGAGCAGGTTCTCTTACCGGGAGATAACCTGATGTACCCCAGGAATTCATACAAAGAGTGCGTCGATTACATTCTGACTGATTGTGAGCAGGCCATAAACCTGTTACCGGTTTCCAGGCCCGACAATGAACTCGGGCGGGCCGCAAAAGGTGCGGCCATGGCATTAAAGGCACGGATGTTAATGTATGCGGCCAGCCCTCTCTGGAACCTGGAAATCACCAATCCGGATAAATGGCAGCTGGCTGCCGACGCAGTTAAAGCGGTGATCGAACTGAAGAATGAAAGCGGCAGCCCCGCATATGAATTATACTCAAAGGGCAATGGGGCCAAGGATTATGAACGCCTTTTCTTTACCAGGCCCAATAATGGGAATAAGGAAGTAATATTCTATAAGCACCAGGGTACCGTAGATTTTAATAACCAGCAGATTTTTGTCTGGGCCCCAAAAGGTGATGGATTTGAAGGAGCGGGCGCAGTTGCACCCACTCAGAATTTTGTGGATCTTTTTGAAATGAGCAATGGGAAGACCATCAACGAGCCAGGTTCGGGATATGATCCGGATAATCCCTATCTCAACAGAGAGCCACGGTTTTATAAGATCATTTTATATAATGGCACTGTTTGGCAGAATGTTACCGTAGAAACATTCCTTTCTCCCGATCTTAACCCTTCCTCCAACGGAAAACACAGGAAAATCCTTGCTGAATATACCAGCACAGGGTATTATGTGCGCAAATACCTCCCTGAAGAGGTTCAAACAAAAACCACGGTGAGGGCTTATCACGACTGGATCTATTTCCGCCTGGCGGAGATGTACCTGAACTATGCGGAAGCGATGAATGAAGTATCCGGACCTACTCAGGAAGTTTATGCAGCCCTCAATATGGTCCGGTCGCGTTCAGGGGTAATTGATATGCCTGCCGGACTTGACCAGGATCAGATGCGTAAGCGCATTATGAATGAAAGAGCCATTGAACTTTCGTTTGAGGAACACCGCTGGTGGGATGCCCGCAGGTGGAAAAAAGGAGCCGAATGGTTTGGCGGGGAGATGAATGAGATGTACATCACAAAAGATGCACAGGGAAGGCTGACTTATACTAAAAAACCCTTTGAAACCAGGGTTTACAGGGATTATATGGACCTCTATCCCATTCCGATCTCTGAGATGAATAAGAATCCCTTATTACAGCAAAATCCAGGCTGGTAAATTTGATATAACTGTTTAAGTATAAACCTATGCGACGAATGATACCTTATATGAAGTTATTCTGCTTCCTTCTGTTCATTGCGCTTGCAGGATTAAATCCTCTCCCTGCCCAGGAAATAAGTGGCAAAACAATAACAGGCATAGTAAATGATACCGGCGGAAAACCTGTTCCCGACGTCAATGTATCTGTACTGGATGAATTTGTGCAGACCTTTACTGACCAGGAAGGAAGGTTCTCCATTGTTGTAAGTGCTGGTAAAACCTTGTATTTCAGCAAACAGGGATATACCGCCGTGAAGATAAACCTGTTATCTGGTTCTGACAGACTGGTTGTTACCCTCGAACCTGCCGATAAGGAAAAAATAATCGATGTATCTTACGGTACCCGAACCCAATCAGAACTGACACACGCTATATCATCCATCAGCGCTGGGAGCCTCGAGAAAACACCGGTGCCTAATCTGTCAAATGCCATCGTGGGAAGAACAACCGGCCTGACGGTAATTAAATCGACCGGTGATGAGCCGGGTTATGACAACTCAGCCATTTACGTCCGGGGGATCGGAACATTCAATAGTTATGTTTCACCGCTTATCCTGGTTGATAATGTTGAGCGCAATTTTGCTCAGTTCGATCCGATGGAAATCGAATCGTTTTCCGTATTAAAAGATGCTGCAGCTACCGTACAATATGGAATCCGTGGTGCAAACGGGGTAATCAATGTAAAAACCAAACGAGGATTCACCGGAAAATCCGAAATCAATTTTATCGCTCAAACAGGATTCCAGGCCCCATCAACCCTGCCTGAATATCTTGGCTCGGCAGAGTATGTGACCTTATATAACAAGGCTCTCCGGAACGACGGGTTGCCGCTGCCGGTTGACAGTAAATTTGATCCCTCCATGTACTATGGTACCGGTGATCCATTCCGGTATCCTGATGTGGATTGGTATGGAGATTTTTTAAAGCCGGCTGCTCCGCAATCACAGTATAAGTTATCACTGCGCGGAGGAACAACCGCCATCCGCTACTTTGTGTTCATGGGAGCTACAAGCCAGGATGGCATCTATAAGTTAACGGATGTTAATCCCCAATATAACACCAACCCCAAGTATTCGAGATATAATCTGCGCTCCAATGTAGATGTGGATGTAACAAAAACGCTGCAAGTGTTTGTGGATCTCGCTGCCCGGGTTGAGAACCGGCATGTGCCCAATTCAAGTGCCGCATCTATCTTTTCCACCCTTTCGCAACTCCCTCCCAATGCAATGCCCGTAAACAACCGCGACAGCTCCATTGCCGGGACATCCGTATACCGGAATAACCCGTTGGGAATGATATCCAAAACCGGTTACCGGGATAATTACCAACGGATCATGCTAGGCAATGTGGGAGCCACCCAAAAACTGGACTTCCTGCTAAAAGGGCTTTCTGCCAATTTAATGGTGGGCCTCGATGGAACGAATTACTACTCGCTCGGACGGAGCCAGACCTATGCTGTTTATCAGGAATATACATCAGGGGATTCCACCGAATACCTGAAATATGGTGACAACAGCGATATCAGCATTAATACAGAGAAATTTGATGATGGATTCGCTTATATGCTGACCACCCTTGGAGGACTTTCCTATTCCTTGAATACCGGAGCCAGTTCTCTGTCGGCGGACCTTAATTATATGCAGTCGAAGTATTTCCAGAACGGCGATAACCTGGCCTATTCCAATCAGGGAATTTCCGGCAGGGCGACTTACGGATTCAGAAAAAAATACTTTACAGAATTCGGATTTGCGTATAACGGATCCGAAGACTTCAGAAAAGGAAACCGCTTTGGTTTTTTCCCGGCTGTGTCGGCAGCATGGATTGTATCCAATGAATCATTTCTTCAGGGAAATTCCACCATCTCATTCCTGAAAGTAAGGGGATCATACGGAAAGGTAGGTAATGGCAAACTGGGGCTGGAAAGATTCCCTTTTGAACAAAAATATTACAGTGGCGGCGGGTATATTTTTGGTTCCGGTTTCGGAAACACCGATGGCTCATACGAAGGTAGGATCCCAAATCCCAATATCCGATGGGAGGAATCGCTGAATGCCAATATCGGAATCGATCTGGAAATGAAGAATATACTTAATTTTTCTATTGATTTTTTCAATAATTACAGGGATAATATTATTACGACCAGTACCAATATTACACCCGGAATTATTGGCCAACTCCTCCCGTATGAGAATAACGGCACCGTCGTTAACAGGGGCTTCGAAGCCATGATCAGTCATAATCATCAGAAAAAAAACTGGGGTTATTCCATTCAGGGAAATGTTTCCTATGCCTGCAATAAAATACTGAGCATGCAAGAGGTTAGCGGATTACCCGACTATCAATACAAGCAGGGGAAATCGGCCTCAGCTATATGGGGCCTTGAAGCCATTGGGTTTTTCCGGGATGAAGAAGATATTGCGAACAGCCCCTATCAGTCATTTGAAGCCGTGCAACCCGGAGATGTTAAATTCAAAGATCAGAATAACGACAATATCATCGATAACCAGGATCAGATAGTGATAGGCGATCAGATCCCCCAATGGAACTTCGGTTTGCTGGGAGCAGTTAACTATAAAGGCTTCGATCTGCATTTTGTCCTCAGCGGTATACTGGGCAGAACCGTGCTCCTGACCAATAACAGTGTCTGGGTTTTGCAAAACAACTCGAAAGTGACTGACATTGCTTATAATGCTTGGGAAAAGGGAGTCAATGAAGATAATGCAACTTATCCGAGGCTGACAACCCTGAATAATAAGAATAACTACAACAATTCGACCCTCTGGGCACGCAGTGGCAACTATCTTAAAGTCACTAACCTGGAAATCGGCTACAGCCTTCCTGGCAAATGGCTGACTAAAATCAATGTGAAAGAGGTCAGGTTATTCCTGAATACCTACAACCTCATGAGTTTTGATTCCATCAGTGAATACCATCTCGATGCTGAAGTTCCTGATGCAGGTGTCTCCGGTTATCCGATAATGAGAGTTTACAACACAGGTATAAGTGTGAAATTTTAATCTTAATTCAGAAATGGATATGAAAAGGATCGTCTACTTGATATCGTTGGGGTTGTCGTCGCTGGTTTTAAATTCATGCGAGGATTTTCTGGATAAGGAAGTTGATATCAATTTAACCGAGGACAAGATTTTTTCAGATGTGCATTATGCCCCTGGATTCCTCAATAATATCTATAATGACCTGCTTACAGGATTCAACCGTTACGACGGGGCTATGCTTGCTTGCGGATGCGATGAAGCAAAAAACTCTTACTCCGGTTCTCTGGTCCAGATATTTAACAATGGAGCTGTAAATTCATCCCTTAATCCGGATGAAATATGGGACAAGATGTATGGAGGGATCCGTAAGACGAATATTTTCCTCGAAAAACTGAACACCACTATTAAAGAGACAAACAGTATACCAGAAAAGGACCGGCCACGAATGAAAGGCGAGGCATTTTTCCTCAGGGCCATGTTCCATTTTGAACTCGTAAAACGTTATGGAAGGATTCCTTATGTGGATAAAGTGTTAACGGTTGAGAATGCCGGTAATGTGCCACAAATAACCTTTGATGAAATGGTTGAGCGCATTGTTAATGACTGTGATACTTCATTTGTCTATTTATCCGAATCAAATGACGATGCAAATAAAGGCAGAGCGGTTAAAGCTTCGGCAATGGCGTTGAAATCACGAATTTTGCTTTATGCGGCAAGTCCCTTAAATAATACCGGTAACGACCTGTCGAAGTGGGACAGGGCGGCGCAGGCTGCCTTACTCCTGTTAAATATGCGGGGAGCTACAATCGGCCTGGAATCGAAATATGAGTATGTATTCAATACACCGTTTTCAAAGGAAGTCCTTCTTGCCACACAACCCGTAAATACAAATGAGTTTGAGAAAGCAAATTTCCCGTTGAGTTATGGCGGAACGGGACTGACAAATCCTACACAGAACCTGGTGGATGCCTTTGATACAAAATGGGGAAAACCAATTACAGAAGATTTAAACTATAATTCCTCCAAACCCTATGAAAACCGGGATGACCGATTCTACTCAGTAATTCTGTATAATGGAGCCGTTTTCAAATCCCGCCAGGTCGAAACTTACATCGGTGGGAAAGATGGGCTTCTGTCAGCTTCTACTGCAACGAAAACAGGCTATTACCTGAAGAAATTTGTCGATTCTTCGGTTGATCTGGATAAAGGGACCACCGTAAGGAAGCCGTGGATCATTTTCCGTTTCGCTGAAGCATATCTCAACTATGCAGAAGCCTTAAATGAGGCAGCCGGACCAGTACAGCAGGTTTATGATGCAGTGTATGAGTTACGTAAACGAAATTACGTTATTACAAGCAGAGCGCGTTATCCGGCAGGCTTGTCGCAAAGCCAGATGCGTGAACGCCTTAAAAAGGAACGCCAGGTTGAATTAGCATTCGAAGAACATCGTTTCTGGGACCTTCGCCGTTGGAAGGATGCTGAAGATATACTGAATAAACCTGCAATGGGAATGAGAATTACATTAAATCAAGCTGATACAACATTCTCATACCAGAATTTCGAGGTGGAAAACCGAATTTTCAATTCCAGGTTTTACTGGTATCCAATACCACGAAAGGAGGTTCTGAAAGGCTATGTGAAACAGAATCCGGGTTGGGAGTAAATCTTTAAAATATCTAATACGAAAAGAATTATGAAAATTGCATGGATAGTTGTTTCATTGTCGGTCTTGCTTTTAACGGCTTGTGAATCAACCGAAGATGTTTTAAACAGCATCGACCATACGGTTCCCTCGGTGCAGTTCAACCCGGACACCCTTGAAGTTACAGCGGGTGAAAATGTAACACTTAATGCCGTTGTTGAAGATGAATCAGGACTTCAACGAATCGAATTCACCTATGGTGACTGGAGAATAAATGAAATAATTGACCTTAGCGATGATTCTAACACTGTTACATACCCGTTTTCACTTGATATTAAAGTTCCAGCAGATGCATTAAAGGAATGGGAAGAAAATTCTTACTTCAACGATGGATCTTCAATAAAAATCATTCAGCAGTATCATAAACTGGCTCTCAGTGCATGGGACAAAAACAAAAACCTTAATACAAGTTATTGTTATGTAAAAGTGAAATAAAAATTATACTCATCGAATTAGTTGTCCGACCAAGGCTCGAACTTGGACTCTTCTGAACCAAAATCAGATGTGTTGCCAATTACACCATCGGACAAAGCGGCGCAAAGATAGAAAAAAAGTGACAAGTGACGAGTGACAAGTGACGGAAAACTCGTGACACGAAACGCGTCACGCGTCACGTGTCACGTTTGGCTCGTTTCTTCATGACTGCTTTCACTATCAGGTAAATAACAAACAATAATCCGACTAAAACAACTCCCCACTTTAATTCCTCGTAATACTTTTTAAGCAAATCCTGCTGCGAATAGAAAAAATATCCAAGTAGTGCAAGGATGATATTCCAGATACCTGCGCCGATGAAGGTCCATAACATGAAGGTTTGAAGCGGCATTTTGGCCAATCCGGCAGGTATTGATATGAGATGACGCACACCGGGCACCAAACGGCCGATCAGTGTGGAAGTTTTTCCGTTTTTGATAAAGAAATTCTCGGCTTTTTCCACCTTCTCCCTCGTTATAAATATCATATGAGCCCATTTTGTATCAGCAAGGGCATAAACAATTTTCCGGCCCAGGGTGAATGATATTACATAATTGATGAGCGAACCAGTTAATGCACCTGCGGTTCCCGACAGAATCACCAGGAAGATATTTAAATCACCTTTAGCGGCAAGATAGGCGGCAGGTGGGATCACCAATTCAGAAGGCATTGGTAAAACTGTACTCTCAATCATCATCAGCAAGAATATCGTCAGGTAGCTGGTATTCTGCATGTACCAATCAATCACTTGTTGGATGAATTCCATTTAAACCCAGTTATTTTCGGTAAAACTAGTGAAAATCAGTAAGCGGTGATGGTTATCAGTTGTCGGTTATCGGTTATCGCAGTCAACTGACAACTGACAACTGACAACCGTTTTCGGTAAATAAAAAAAGGCCGCCCCGAGGGGCAGCCCTTTTCTGAAAAGACACTCTATTATTCAACAATCACCATTTGCTTGGTTTGAACAAAACTACCTGCCTTCAGGGTATAGAAATAAACTCCTGGATCCAGATTATTGGTTTCCAGGGTAAAAGTATGTTTACCTGCAGGCATCATACCTTTATTAACTTCCATAACCTTGCGGCCGGTAAGATCCATTACTTCAAATGATACTTCCGATCCGTTGGTGAGCTCATAGGCAATTTCCGTACTGCGGCTGAATGGGTTGGGGAAGTTCTGCCCCAGGTTGGCAAGTGCCGGGTTCAGATCAACTCCGTCAATGCGGTTCCCATGATCGTTCAGGTTCAGGCGGCACATCACGTTTCGTTTTCCGAAATAGTCACCAACACCCGTTCTAATACTACCGTCATAGATAGCAACTGACGCAGATTCGGTAAGTGTAACCGAGTTGTCGGTTCCGATTTCCAACCCTTGATTTCTGCGAAGCAGATACTCCGCATTCGTATTATCGAATTGGATACCGGCATAAACGAGGTCTCCCTTTTTCAAAAATTCAGATTCACCGTCCTTTTCCAATGGCATGGTAACCCAGGTATTAAAGTCAGCTGAATCCAGTTGAATCATTTCGGTGGTCAGGAGTTCAAACGGTGTTTCATCTTCCTGTCCGATCGGAACAAAAAACATTGTGAACCGGTAATTGAGATACTGATCGGCTTTACCGCCCGTGATAAAGGTGGAAATAGAACTTACTTCACAGTCATTAAAAATCGGGAAAATAGAACCTATAAAATGATTAAGATTTTCCGTGGCTGGAGTATTGTATGCTTCTTTACTCATTGACCAGCTCAAATTATTGATATTACCCGAACGGGAATAAACACTGTCGGTGACATTAAAGAAAACCTCACGTTTATTATCATCTGGCAGGTCATCAGCTTCTTTAGCCTTGAATTCCCAGCCAATTTTGTAATGGCCGTAATCAACCGGAGAATATTTATCAGCGATATCTGCCGTATCTACTGTTAAGATGGAGACATCTACCGGCGCTGACATCTTGTGGAAGACACTGCTACCGTTTTTAGTAACATCAACATCCAGGTAAACACTTTCCTGATCATATTCACCAAAGTTTAACGTACTCGATTGAAAATTCAAAAAGCCTCCGGTGCCATCCAACTGGGATTTAGGAATGTTGTGAATCCAGGCCATAGCGGTGTTTGCATTACCATCGTCCCACTCCATTTTTACATAGTTCATCTTTAAATCGTTGTTATAAGCTTCTGACAACTTGAAATCATCAAATGCCCAATAATAGAGGCGGGTATCAATCCAGTGCAACCTCATCTTAACGTTTGGCATCCCGGCTGCCACATCTGTAATATTGGCCTGGAAAAGTGCCGGTTCTCCTTTAGGTTTATCCATCGGGCGGTCTTTATGACCGGCACCAAAGGCAGTACTGTAAGTAGCTGAGTGAACCCAATCGTCGACGGATATTTCGAGCCACATATGGGCAACACTATAGGCCATGAAATGAGTTTCAAAACTGACCACAACCGTTGAGTGCTGACTGCAGTCAAAAGTCGGGAAGCCAACTGAGTTATCAACACCTATGTCAAGCATCACCCCCGTCATATAGTTGTACGCCTCAATGAAGTTCGCAATGCACCCGTTGTCCTTGGTAGTGGAATTCAGCGGAGGATCCTGTGTGTACAGGCTGACAAAGCCGAGCCCTGCCGGCCACCAGACAAAGTTAAACCCGGTATCCGTCGGATCGAGAAAATAGTAGCCGGTAGCAGCGGTCCAGCCTTTGTCATCTGCAGGGTTCTCCCAACCGAAAGTCTCAGAATAGAAAACCTGCCCGTTGCCCTTGGTGCCAGGGGTCTGAGCTTGTGCCGAAGCTGCTGCAAACAGCCCGGCAAGTGCAAGAAGAAGTGTAAATTTTCTCATAAGCGTTCCCTCTTTCGTTAAATAATGTTATAATTTCCCGATAAATATAAACCCCAAAATCATCTTTCCAAAGAAAATTCTCACTTATTGTTAAAAATAACCCAAATACTGTGAATCTGCGCACATTTAACTGTTCATTACAAAAATTGCATCTATCTTGAAGTGTTAAATCAACACTTCAAAAATGAAAAAATGGCATTTGCTTGCATTTATCCTGCTTGTGACCTTTTTGGTTTTTTCGCCTGTACTGAAAAGCGACTTCGTAAACTGGGATGATGATGTAAACGTTACGATAAATCCAAACGTTAAAAAACTTAATACTGGCAGCATTATAGACATGTTCACCCATACGGTGGTTGGTGGCTATACGCCGCTGACTACCCTCAGTTTTGCCGTTGAAAACCACTTCTTCGGAATGAAGCCCGGAGTTTTTCATTTCAATAACCTCCTTCTGCATTTGCTGTGTACTATGCTGGTTTTTGTTTTAATGAGGAAACTGGAAACAAACCTGTTTGTCTCTTTTGTGGTAACGTTCCTTTTTGGAATTCATCCCATGCGGGTAGAGTCGGTGGCTTGGATAACCGAACGGAAAGACGTACTGTACAGTTTTTTTTACCTCCTTTCCCTGATTTCTTACATTACTTTTTATAAAAGTAAGAGACTGATTTTTTATTTTTTAGCGTTATTAGCCTTCATTTTTGCTCTGCTGTCAAAAATTCAGGCAGTTTCGTTACCCCTGATCTTATTGCTTATAGATTACTTCTTCGAGAAAAAGTTCCAGTTCAAACACGTTTTGGATAAAATCCCTTTTTTCATTTTATCATTGGTAACAGGGTTGACTGGCATCTATTTTCTTGGGCACGAAGGAACCCTGGAAACAAGCACTGTTCTTCCTTTTATCCAGCGAATTTTTATTGGCACCTATTCCTTCTGCGTGTATCTCATAAAATCTGTGTTGCCTTACCAATTGTCGGCCATTTACCCTAATCCGGTGAAGCTATCTTTACTTTATTATGCAAGTGCACTGCTGGTTATTCTTTTAGCACTTCTTATTTATAAATCAGGAAAGTACCGAAAAGTTTTGATTTTTGGCTCCTTGTTTTTTTTGTTTAATGTAATGTTTATGCTTCAGATTGTTGGCGCCGGACAAGCTTTCATTGCTGACAGATTTACTTATATTGCTTACATCGGTTTGTTTTTTCTGATAGCCTGGGCCCTAAACTTTCTTTTTATCAGTAAATGGAAAACTTATGTCATTTTTTTGGGAGTGATTTATCTGGCTGTTTTGGCAACAGCAACCTGGAACAGAACACAGGTATGGAAAAATACGGAGACACTTTTTTCTGATGTGATTCGAAAGTATCCAAAATTTGCAATTGCCTTTAATAATCTCGGGTTATATTACCGCGAGCAAAATCAGTATGAGAAGGCAATGGCAGCTTATGGAAAGTCGATTGAGATAAACCCTGAGGGATACCTTAGTTACAGTAACCGGGGTGAAACCTATTTCGACCGGGGAGAAATTGACAAAGCCTTGGAGGATATGAATATGGCCATTAAGCTAAAGCCGGATTACAGCAAAGCATGGAGTAACCGGGGCGCAGTTTTTGGATCCAAGAAGGAGTTTGCCCTTGCCCTAAAAGACCTCGACAAAGCTATAGCCTTGGATGCTAAGAATCTGAAAGCCTACACCAACCGTTCATTGGTATATTATTCTCTGGGTAACTTTGAAAAAGCAAGCCAGGATGTTACTTCCTATTTGCAAATCAAACGCGACGATGCGGATATTTTAAATTTGCGTGGTTTATGTTTCAGCCGATTGAATAAAAACCAGGAAGCACTCGCCGATTTCAATAAGTCCATCCAGCTTAATCCAAAGGCGGGAGCATTTTTTCAAAACCGGTCTTCTCTATTATACAAGATGGGGGATACCAAAGGGGCCTTAATAGACATCCTAAAAGCTCAGGAGCTTGGTGTTCAAGTAAATCCGGGTTATTTGCAGATGTTGAAAACCAAGTGAGAATCTTTCATTTACTAAAAATATTGTATTTGATAATGCAATAAATGGCCCTGAATCCGTCTTTCCAATTGATTTTTTTCCCTTCGGTATAAGTTCGGCCATAGTATGAAATGCCTATTTCATAAATTCTTATGTTTGGGATGCGGCTGATCTTAGCCGTTACTTCCGCTTCAAAGCCGAAGCGGTCCTCTATCAGGTTAATATTTTTTATAATCCCGGACTTGAAAAGCTTGTAACCGGTTTCCAAATCCGAAATGTTGATATTGGTAAGCAGGTTCGAAAGGAAAGTAAGGAATCGGTTACCGATTGAATGAAAGAAGAACAACACCCTGTGGGGCTTGCTTCCAACAAACCTGCTTCCATATACTACATCGGCAAATCCGTCCAGAAGGGGTTGTAATAAAAGATTGAATTCCCTGGGGTCATACTCCAGGTCGGCATCCTGAACAACGATAAAATCACCGGTAGCTGATAGTATGCCTGTTCGCAGGGCTGCACCTTTACCGCGGTTCACCTCATGCTTCTGATAATTGATCAAGATCCCTGGATTTTCGCTCCGGAAGCGGTATAATTCAGCTTCTGTATCATCTTTCGAACAATCGTTAACAACAACCAACTCCTTTTCCATGCCTTGAATCAGTTCAACAGAACTAACCCTTTGAAGGATGCTGTAAATAGTAGCCTGCTCGTTATAGGCAGGGATAATCACAGATAGTATCATTATTTCATAACCATTTCCGAAATGTCGCAGAAGCGTGTTGTAGAGACGCATAATTATGCGTCTCTTAATTATGCGTCTCTACGGTATCGTATTATCTAACAACCCATTCCTGCACCCCGGTCGAAAACTCATCAGGCTGCCTGATATCGAGTTTCAATCCGGTTGTGGTGACCGGCTCAAATTCCAGAACATTGTACTGATCTCTTTTCGTTCCATAGGCACCCTTAGCCTTCACTTCAACCCAGGAATTGCCTTTTTTATAAAGCAGTTTCCAGGATTTGGGAACCCGGCAACCGGCATTAAGATCTTCATCATCGAACCAGAAAACATCAACAGCAGAAACCTTTTCGGGTTTGGCAAAGTCATATTGCACCCATTCGCTGGTGGCTTTCGTTGGCCACCAATGAATATGACCAAACTCACCGTTGCTGGATTTCTCCGGGCATTGCTGATCATGAACGGTTTCAGGCGATCCGGAGCATTTTGAGGCAGTAACCACTGCCAGGGAAGCAATCGTAGGAGCCGGCAACGGAGTGGCATATTTTGCATCTTCAGGGATCCAGACGGTCATTTCACCACGGCCACGGTTAGCCCATGCATAGTAAGGAATTGCCTTAAGATCAACCTTAGTTTTTTCAATGGTCCCATCCAAATGCGACTTCAATGAGTACCCTTTTCCGGAAATAATCCCCACTCCTTTTAACAGATTGGCGTTGAATGACCAGGTAAAACCGGGCTCTTCGGCCAACACCAGGTTCAGCGCTTTCTGATCTGCCTGATCGGCCCATTCGAGGGTGTACATCAGTGGTCCACGCTGCAATGCAACCTGACCCCTGTCAGCTTCCACCTTATCATTGGCCTGAACCCTGCGAATATCCATCCGCATTTCGATCTCAACCTGATCACCGGCTTTCCAGGATCGTGCGAGAATGGCAAATCCGTTTTCTGATTTATAGCTCACTGATTTACCATTTATTTTAATTGTCACCGGATTGGTTTCCGGATCTTTATAACGATACAGGTCGCTTGGCACCACCTGACTGCCGGTCCAGCCCGGGATGCGGATCATCAGGTTAAAGCGGCCCTTCTTATCCGGATTGATGGCAAGTTTCACTAATCCATTCCATGGATAATCTGATACCTGATGTATGATTACCTTCCTGGATCCAAGTTTAACTTCAGCTTCACTTTGCACAAACAAGTTCACAAACAGGTCGTTATCCTTTACGGCATAGATGTAGCCAGGTACCGACGGGATGAACCGGCACAGGTTGCTCGGGCAGCAGGCGCAGCCAAACCAGGCACTGCGTTCATGCTGTCCCTTTGACCGAAGAACGTTCGAATAGAAAAAACGGTCGCCCGATAAGCCCAAACCGCTCGGTACACCATTATATAAACTGCGTTCGAGCACATCCATATATTTGGCATCTCCGTGAAGGAGGAACATCCTGTAATTCCAGAAAACATTGGCAATATTGGCACAGGTTTCACAATAGGCGCTCATATTAGGTAGCTGATAATCAATGCCATATGCTTCCCCTGCTCCGGTAGCACCCACTCCTCCTGTGATGTAGAGTTTTTTCCCGACCACATTTTTCCAGATGGTATCAATGGCTTTCAGATAGGCCTGATCGCCTGTCAACGCTGCCACATCTGCCATACCTGAGAACATATAGTTGGCGCGGACCGCGTGACCAACAGCTTCGGTCTGGTCAACCACTTTTTTATTAGCCTGGTTATAAACTTCTCCACCCGGACCGCGTACATCGAGGAAAAATTTGGCCAGTTCGAGGTATTCCTTTTTGCCGGTAACCCGATATAGCTTGGTCAGGCCGATTTCCACCTCCTGATGGCCAGGATAGTTTTCACACTTGCCCCATCCGAAATCCTTAACGATCAGATCGGCTGCCTTTATGGCAATATCAAGCATGGTTTTTTTCCCGGTGGCCTGATAATGAGCTACAGAAGCTTCAAATAAATGGCCCAGGTTGTATAGTTCGTGACTGTTCTCGCTTTCGAGTTCCCACCGCTTTTTACCGGCCCATGGATGAGCGCTGTCGCCCATGATGGTACGGTTGGTATACAGATACCCGTCGGGCTCCTGAGCGGCACCGATCCGTGCAATCAGCTGATCGAGATACGCATCGAGTGTAGGATCCGGAACGGTTTGGAGCGAATAGGATGCTCCTTCGATGATTTTGTAAACATCCGAGTCATCGAATGGATACATACTGCAGAACGAACCTTTTTCCACTCCGGCAGCAATATCGAAATTTTTGATTCGCCCGGTTTCTTCACTCTGTTTAAAAGCATAAGGTATAGTCAATTCCGCATTCAGTTTTACCCTTGGTGCCCAAAAAGAATCCTCGAGTTTAACCTGATTGAATGCCACCGGCTGTATCGGGTAATCGCCCGATACTTTTTTACTTTCAGTACACCCGGCCAATGCGATAAGGACTACCGGGAAAATCTGTAACCATTTGTAATTCTGCATATTAATAATTATTAATTTTAATTACTCACCACGGAGGCACGGAGAACACGGAGTTCCACTGAGATCAATCAAAACGCCAAATAAACGATAAAAAAATCATCTCTGTGTCTCCGTAGTTTTTCTTTTAATGCTGAAAAGTTTCAATGCGGTTTTTCCTGTCCATAATAGGCATCCGGCCCATGTTTTCTCAGATAGTGTTTTTCGAGCAGGGCCGGCTGAACCGGATTGTCCTTACCAAGCACGACTGTCCTGAAGGCCATTTTGGCAATCTCTTCAAGGATAATTGCATGTTTCACGGCATCGGCCGGCGTTTTGCCCCAGCAGAATGGGCCATGTTCTGCGACCAGTACACCCGGAACCCCGATCGGATTAATATCAAGGAATTTTTCCTGAATAACCTGACCGGTAGCCAGTTCATATTGTCCCTGGATTTCAGCCGGGGTCAATAACCGTGTACAGGGAACAGAGCCATAAAAATGATCAGCATGGGTAGTTCCGAGGCAAGGCATGTCGCGGCAGGCCTGTGCCCAGGAGGTTGCCCACTCGGAATGGGTGTGAACGATGCCGCCTATTTCCGGAAAAGCCTGATACAAAAACAGATGTGTTGGAGTATCAGAAGAGGGTTTCAGTTTGCTTTCCACCACATTACCCTGGAGATCCAATACTACCATATCATCAGGGGTCATTTCATCGTATGGAATGCCGCTTGGTTTGATCACAATAAGACCCTTTTGCCTGTCGATCCCGGATGCATTTCCCCATGTCAGTTTCACCAATCCTTCCTTAACCAGAGTCAGGTTGGCTTCGAATACTGCCTGTTTAAGATTTGTTAGTCGCATGTTGGTTGCTGGTTAATAATCACTGCTATACATCTACTGAAAAATAGAATCCCTTCGACACCAGTTCCTGGTATTTTTCAGGATTGAACCGATACAGGAAGGCTCCTTTTTTAGATGAGGATTTATCTTTCTCGTCCAATTTATCCAGGAGATCCATTGATATGATTTTCTTACAGAAATTCCTCTTATCCAGGTCTTTCTGGTAAATAGCTTCGTAAAGGCTCTGCAATTGCGGCATGGTAAACTTTTCAGGCAGCAATTCAAATCCGATCGGCTGAATCCGGGCACGCCTGCGCAATCTTTTCAGCGCTTTATCGACCATCTCGCGATGGTCAAAAACCAGGTCAGGAATGTCACTCACGGGCCTCCAATGTGCATTATTCTCTTTTACCAGATCTTTATCATAATCTTCAATTTTGATGAGGGAATAATAGGCGACGGAAACCACCCGCTCACCTGGATCACGATCAACATCTCCATAGGCAAATAACTGCTCCAGGTAAACATTTTGCAACCCGGTCAACTGTTTCAAAACTCTTTCGGCAGCCTGGTAAAGCCCCTCATTCTGTTTTGAAAAACCTCCCATGAGCGACCACATTCCCTTGCCGGGTTCCATGTTTCGTTTGATCAGCAATAGTTTAAGTTCATGATTGTCAAAACCGTAAATCACACAATCCACAGCCAGTAATTGTCGGTCTTCCAGAGGGGAATACAAGCTCATACAATTATATTTAAGTGTTAAAATTACACTTTAGTTTAGACTTTAAAAAATCAGATTCTTAAATTATTCAACCCCATAAAGAACACCTGATTTTGAAATCCGTTTTTGTATTTTTCACCTTTAACAATTTTCAATTATTATGAGAACCAGATTTATTTACAGCTTATTGATAATGGCTGGTCTTACGTCATCGATTTACAGCCAGGTCGAGAATCGTTCACCGCTTAACATCAAGGATTTTATGGCGCTGAATTACCAAGGTCAGTCTCCTACCCAGTTCCAATGGTCGCCAGATGGGAAATACCTGTATTTTCAGTGGAATGCTGATAATAAGCCATCTGATTCAGCGTATCGGATCGATCCGGCCAATCCGGTTTTGCAAAAGGTTTCCCGCAGTGAATTGCAGAAGATCAGGACTGTAAATAAGGAGTATAATGCGGATAAAAGTATGGAACTGATCAATAAAAACGGAGATGTCTACCTGGTTAACTGCAAGAAAAAAGATACGGTACTAACCTTCAGTACCAGCATGCCTGTATCAGAATTATCCTTTACTCATTCCGGTAAAAAACTGGTTTTAACGATAAACAACAATTTATATCTGCTTGATCCGGTTAATGGTCAATTCAGGCAACTCACCAATTTTCTGGCTGAAAAGCCCGAAACTCCCAATCGTCCGGCACCCCAGAAGGAGAAGCTAAATGCACGGGATCAATGGCTTACGCAGGACCAGGTGCGTCTGTTTCCGAAAGTTGCAGGCTCAGGTGGAGGCGGCCGCAGGGGTGGAATGCCCTATTACGGGATGGGCATGAGGCCTCAGAACAGTGGCAAGGCAGGTGGCCCGGAGCCCGTTTACTTGGAAGGATATACGGTTTCTGGATTTGAGCTCACGCCGGATGAGAAGTATGTCACTTTTACAAAATCCTGGCCGGGCGAGAATCCGAAGCCCACCATCATGCCTGCTTATGTCACCCGCTCGGGCTATACCGAAACCATCAACACCCGCGGAAAAGTCGGGGAGATCGGGGGAAAGAGGGTTTTGGGGATACTGAACCTTGACAAAGATTCGATCTATGAACTGAAAGTAGATCAGATACCCGGAATTACTGACCTTCCTGATTATGTGAAAGATTATCCCATTAAATATAAAGACCGCCAAGCTGAAGTTCGCCCCGTCAGGATCATGGGACCCACATGGGCTCCCGATGGACGATTCGGAGTGATTGAAGCACAATCGGATGATAACAAAGATCGCTGGCTCCTGATTTTCAACCCCGAAGATGGATCGGTAAAGCTGCTCGACCGGCAGCGTGATGAAGCCTGGATTGCAGGACCGGGGATTGGCTATGGTCAGGGGACCGGCTGGATGCCGGATGGCAAACGATTATGGTTCCAGTCCGAAGCATCGGGGTATTCGCATTTGTATTGGGTAAATGTGGAAACAGGCGAGAAAAAGGCCCTCACTTCAGGCAAGTTCGAGGTGTACAGCCCCGAAATTTCAAAAGACAAAAAATGGTGGTATTTCACTTCTAATGAAGTACATCCGGGTGAACACCACTTCTACCGTATGCCGGTTGAAGGGGGCCTGCGGGAAAAAATCACCTCAATGACCGGTGGTAATGCGGTTACCCTCTCGCCCGATGAAAAATGGCTGGCTATTGAATTTTCTACAGCCAACCGGCCTCCGGAATTATATTTTCAGAAAAACCAGGCTGGTGCTCAGGCTATTGCCATTACAGATTCAAGGAGCGATGCCTTTAAAGCTTACAACTGGCGGCTGCCCGAGTATATCAGTTTTACTGCATCAGATGGCGCAACGGTTTATGCACGCCTCTACAAACCAGCTTCAGGCCAGGCCAATAAAGCCGCAGTGATGTTTGTTCATGGTGCCGGTTATCTGCAAAATGCACACAAATGGTGGTCGATCTATTATCATGAATATATGTTCAATAATATGCTGGTGGACAATGGCTATACGGTTCTGGACATTGATTACCGCGGCAGTTCGGGCTATGGCCGCGATTGCCGAACCGGCATATACCGCCACATGGGCGGCAAAGACCTGTCAGATCATGTTGACGGGGCTAAATACCTCGTTGCGAATTGCGGTGTCGATCCCAAACGAATCGGTTTGTACGGCGGTTCCTACGGCGGATTCCTGACCCTGATGGCACTTTTTACTGCCCCGGATGTTTTTGCTTCCGGTGCTGCATTGCGTTCGGTTACCGACTGGGCACACTATAACCACGGCTATACAACCAGCATCCTGAATACTCCTGTGGAAGACAGCCTGGCTTATGCCAGAAGTTCGCCTATCAACTTTGCTGAAGGTCTCAAGGGCAACCTCCTGATGTGCCATGGGGTAATGGACGATAATGTTCATTTTCAGGATATTGTTCGTCTATCCGAAAGGCTCATCGACCTGGGCAAGGACAATTGGGAATTGGCCATCTATCCGCTTGAACATCATAGCTTTGTTGATCCCGACTGCTGGACCGACGAGTATAAAAGGATTTTTAAACTTTTTCAATCGACCCTGAAGTAACCCTAACCACTCAGTCCAATTAGCCCGAAGGGCATAATTAGCAACCGAAGGGAGCATTTTTACATATCTTTGCACCCAAATTCATTTGTCTATGAGTTCAATTCGGATTTTCACAGCCCTGATGCTGGTGATTCTGGTTCGTGGTACGGTTGCCGCACAGGAACCCTGGACCCTCACCGGTTGTATTTCTTATGCCTTTGAGAACAATATCCGGCTGAAACAACAGTCGCTGAGTGTAGATGTGGCCAAAAACAATTTGGACCAATCCAAGATTAAGCTTTTGCCGTCGCTGAATTCCGGCATGTCGGAATCGTTCCGGTTTGGCCGCTCGGTAGATCCCCTCACCTATCAGTTCACTACTGAAAACTCCACCGGTGCCAGTGTTTATGCAAGCGCCGATATGGACCTTTTCAAAGGATTGCAAAACTGGAATACCATCCGGAGAAATCAGATCGATCTGAAGAAAAATCTCACCGATCTTGATAAAGCCAAAAATGATTTGGCTTTGAATATTGCCCGCCTGTATCTGCAAATCCTTTTTAATGAGGAACTTCATGATATCACTGTTCAGCAGTTGAATATCACGCGACAGCAAGTCGACCGGACCCGCATTCTGGTAGATGCCGGTTCGCTTCCTAAAGGCGATTATCTTGAAATTCAGGCCCAGATGGCCAATGAAGAGTTGAACGAGGTCAACTCCCGGAACCAGCTTACCATGTCATACCTCGATCTGGCGCAATTGCTCGATCTGAAAAGTCCTGAAAATTTCCGCGTTCAACGTCCCACCTTCGAATCCATCAAGGTGATGGACAACCTGGGTACAGCGGATGAAGTTTATCAATCAGCTATCCTGACCCTGCCCCAGGTAAAAAGTGCAGAACTGGACTTACAGTCACTTGAAAAAGATCTCCTGATCACCAGAGGCCGCCTGAGCCCTTCATTGTCAATGAGTTCTTCGTATGGAACCGGGTATTCTGACCGGTTAAAAGATTTCCAGACGGGTAAAACCATGGTATTAAAGGATCAATTAGATTTTACGAGTCAAACCAGTCTCGGTTTCAGTTTAAGTATACCGATCTTCAATGGCTGGAGCACCAGAACAAGCATCAAGAATGCCCGGATTTCCGTAACAAACGGAAAGTATCAACTGGAATTAGTTCGCAATCAATTATTAAAGGAAATTCAGCAGGCGTTTGCCGATGCATCTGCTTCTCTTGAAAGATTTAAGGCCACCACTAAATCGGTATCGGCACTTGAAGAAGCTTTCCGGTATGCCGAGCAAAAATTCAATGTGGGGATTCTCACTTCGCTGGATTATAATGTCGCTAAAAACAACCTGACCAAAGCCCGGTCGGAGCTCCTTCAGGCGAAATACAATTATATTTTTAATACCCGGATTCTTGATTTCTACCGCGGAATTCCAATCGATCTT
This sequence comes from Porphyromonadaceae bacterium, assembly GCA_007280905.1. Taxonomy (GTDB): domain Bacteria; phylum Bacteroidota; class Bacteroidia; order Bacteroidales; family UBA12481; genus UBA12481. The sequence goes on from QYQM01000039.1 coordinate 59,010, forward strand.
AAATAAAACCTGATATGAAACGTAATAAAGTATTACGATACCTACTGCTCGCTGCAGGTGTGCTGATTATTTTCGCCATTGTTGGCAAAAAAGCCGGATGGTTCGGAACAGGCCCGGCAACCAAGATAGCTGTTGAGACAGCCCAGAAACGCACCATAATTGAAACCATAACTGCCAACGGCCGCATTCAGCCGGAAACCGAAGTCAAGCTTAGTCCCGATGTTTCCGGAGAGATCGTTGAAATGGATGTCCGCGAAGGTGATTCCGTTAAAAAGGGCGATCTTCTGGTGAAAATCAAGCAGGATTTTTACCTCTCGAGCCGCGACCGGGTAAATGCCGGACTCAACTCGGCCAGGGCAAACCTGTCGAATGCCAAAGCTTCACAAACTCAGGCAGAAGCACAATTCAGGCAGCAGGAATTGTCGTTTAAACGAAGCAAGCAATTGCACGATCAGGGAGTTTTATCAGATTCCGACTTTGAAACAGCGAAAACACAATACGATGTTGCCGCAGCCCAGGTGGATGCTGCCAAGCAAACGGTTTCAGCTGCGTCCTTTACGGTGAAAAGTACAGAGGCCTCGGTGAAGGAAGCCGAGGAAAATCTGAGGAAAACCACCATTTATGCCCCGATAGACGGGATCATATACGGCAGGCGGGTTGAGCAGGGTGAACGGGTTGTAGGTACCGGTCAGATGGCTGGTACAGAGATGCTCAGGATTGCCGATCTCAGCCGGATGGAAGTTCAGGTGGAGGTCAATGAAAACGATATCGTTAATGTTAATGTAGGTGATACTGCTTCGATTGAGATCGACTCTTATCTCGGTAGCCGGTTCCGCGGATTGGTCACCGAAATTGCCAATTCAGCAAATACCACCGGTGCATCCCTTGATCAGGTAACCAGTTTCAATGTTAAAATTCTGATCCTTACCAATTCATACGCTTCGCTTATTGCTTCGGGAAAAGCAGGAAAATATCCTTTCCGTCCCGGTATGACAGCAACAGTCGAGATTGAGACTCAAACCAAACCGGATATTCTTTCAATTGCAATCCAGGCAGTTACCACCCGTATTGATTCCACCAGGCTGCAAACGTTGAAGGATCCAACCCGTCCGGGAGCCGAAGAAGAGGGCGCTGATCAGGCATCACGTGACGAGATGATGGAGGTTCTTTTCTCGGTAGATAAAGGTGTTGTGTCGCAACGAAAAATCAAAACCGGTATTCAGGACAAAAATTTTATCGAAATCCTTTCGGGCATCAGCGAGAATGAAACTATCGTTGTTGCACCCTACAATGCTATCTCCAAAAAGCTGAAAGATGGTGATATGGTTCAGGTGGTGCCAAAAGAAGAACTATTCCGGGAGCCTAAAAAGAAGTAAGAGTACATAAATGGCCTTGATACTCAACCTCGAAACTGCCTCACCGGTTTGCTCGGTTGCGCTTAGCCGTGATGGACAGCTGCTCGGTTTCCGGGAATCGACCGAAGATAAATCCCACGCCACCCGCCTGACCTTGTTTATTCAGGAATTGTTAGGGAAAAACCATCTTGCAGCCGATGATCTGGATGCCATCTCGCTGAGTATAGGACCCGGATCTTATACCGGACTGAGAATAGGTGCTTCTGTAGCGAAAGGATTGGCTTATGGATCAGGCTTACCGGTGATCGGAATCCCAACGCTAAAAGCACTGGCCAACGGATTTTCCTTAAGCCACCCAACGGAAATTACTCTTTCAGGCCCTAACCATCCGGTTCTTTTTTGTCCGATGCTCGATGCCAGGAGAATGGAAGTTTATTCAGCTCTTTATGATACCAGCCTGAATGAGATTAATCCGGTTGAGGCAATTATTCTGGAGCCCCAATCTTTTAGCATCTTGCTGAATAAACAGGTGATTTGTTTTTTTGGTACCGGAAGCATCAAGGCAGCTGAAATTATCGATCATCCCAATGCCCGTTTTTTTCCTGATATTGAACTATCTGCTGCTTTTCAATCGGAGCCTGCCGAATCCTTGTACAATCGCGGCGAATTTTTAGACACTGCTTACTTCGAACCTCATTACCTGAAGGAGTTCATTGCCAGTATACCCAAAAACAAAGTACCACGCTAATCAGGTTAAACTCCTACCTATTAGGTATTTTCATCTTTTCAACTAATTTTGCACCACATTTTAAAACGAATTTATGGCAACGACATCAGACATCCGTAATGGCATGTGTATTGAACACAACGATCAGTTATTCACCATTATCTCTTTCCAGCATGTTAAACCCGGGAAAGGCCCGGCTTTTGTCCGTACCAAGCTCAAAAACATCACGACCGGAAAAGTAATCGAAGTAACCTATACTTCCGGCCATAAGATAAATGAAACCCGGGTAGAACGCAGGCCCTATCAGTTTCTCTATAAAGATGATATGGGATATCATTTCATGCATAACGAGACCTATGAACAGATCAGCATTGATGAAGAGCTGATCAATAATGTTGGCCTCCTGAAAGAGGGCGGCGTTGTGGAAATGGTTGTTCATGCTGACACTGAAACAGCATTATATGCAGAATTGCTTCCTTCAGTTGTTATGGAGATCACTTATACTGAACCTGGTGTCAGGGGCGATTCATCTTCCACCTCCTCACTGAAACAAGCTACAATAGAAACCGGTGCAACCATCATGGTTCCGTTGTTTTGCGTAACCGGTGATAAAATCAGGATAAACACTACCGATAATTCGTATCAGGAACGGGTGAAGTAGGGCTGTGCGGCTCTGTTTCAGTTTAGCTCCTTCTTTCTGTCCAACGCCACCAGGATCGCCATAAAGCCCCAGACTCCGGCTGACGCTTTATCGGTATCCAGAAAATTATTCATGGTAACATGGAGGTAATAGGTAATCAGTCCGACAAGAACGGTTAGAGCAACCATTTTTAATTCGGCATCAGTTTGCTTATGATAAGCCCTGATTCCGACCACGATGCTGGCAATCACCAACAGCAACATCAGTGCTCCGCCCAGGAATCCTTCCTCGCTGAGCGGCCCGAGATATTCGGAATGAGCGTTGCCGCCATCCGCCGCATTGGTGCTGATTATTGTCCGTTCAGAAGATTTCTGGTACGGGGCATATTGAAACATATAGGTCCCCGGCCCGAATCCAAAAACCGGTTTCTCCTCGAACATCCGGATGGCACAGCTCCAGCGGTTCAAACGTTCGAGATTGGAAGCATCGGTGGAAATATTTGAAATAGATTCTATATGCTTGCCGAGGTTATTAGACGAATCCTGGTTGTTGCCTTCCATTTTCATCAGTATCGTTTTTCCGAAAACCAGAAACCCCACCACGAGGATGGCAAACCCTAGCAGAACGGTTCGTCCAGGAACCTTGAACAGGATGATCAGGAGAGCGATAATTCCCCCTGCCACACTGATCCAGGCAGCACGGGAATAGGAAAAAACCAGTCCGGCTATAAGGAGAGACAAAACGATAAAAGCTCCCGCTTTCATCCAAACCTTAAAAGGCGACTGGATCACATAACCCGCTGCTACAGGCAGAAACAGTGACAAAACTGCTCCATAGAGTGTATGGTCATTAAAAAAGGGGTCAACTGCAGGATTGGAAGCCTTCTGATCAAACAAACCGATCGACGCATGCTTCAAGGTAATCACTATAATAATTCCTGCCAGAGGCACCATCAAAGTCCATAGAAACCGTCTGATATTGAGTGGATTCTTGAAAAACTGTATCGCCAGGAAATAAAAGACTGTCAGAAACCATAAACGGGATAACAGGAATTTGACAGATACAATCGGCATCGTGGATGTAATCGAGGTAATCAGGATCCAGACGACCTGAAGCAAAATGATCCGCGTGACAGGATGGCGTAATACAGAACGGTCATATCCTCCGTCCAAAGCAAGTCTTAAAAGAAAAATAATCATCATCCCGGCGAGAATAGGCTCAGTCGGGAGAAACATGTTGATGTCCAGGCCGATAGAAAATTCTTTCAAAGGTACGGATAGGGGGACAAGGAACAGTACCATCCAAAATAACCAATGGAATCGATAAATGGCTATCAAAATGAAAGCCAGTCCAATGGGCAGGGCTGCCAGTACATACTTATCCTTGGTAATCAGGTAGGAATTGGCCAAAACAAATCCCAGGCTGATCAGGTAGACCAACCCTGCTTGCACCCGCTTGTCGCGAAGCAGGTTAGATGGATTTAGTATTGTTGCGATTTTCGATAACACCAATAACGACCATTGCCATCATGAGGGTAAAAATCACTGACATCAGCACAATGACCGAGCGTATCGGCCAGTCTTTCTTATCGGCAGGATAGGGAGGGGTAACCACAACAGAATAGGTAATTACTTTGTTAAGCTCACGGTATGCATCATCGCATAACTTCTGGACTTCAATTACCCGCATCGAGCAGCCCTCAACTCTGAGCATCAGGCTACGGGCTTCCGGGCTCTTTGAGGCCACATTGGTGAAATAGTCTTTCAGGGTCTGGTTGTCCTTTCCATTTGCAACAGCTTGAAAATAAGCGGTAGAGATCCCTTCCGACTGACCGGTAATCTCCATTACGCCATATTTCCTGCCAAGTTCGCTCAGGCAATTGGTGATGCTATCCATTTCCTTTTTCAGCCGCTCAAGTTCGAGTGTTCTGATATTCAATTCTTCAGCAACTTTAATCCGGTGCAGGGACTGTACTTTTTGGTCATAGAACTTTCGTATCGAATCGACCATGGCACAAGCCATCAAGGGATCCGTATCAAGAACCTGGATTTTTACTGCCTCATTTTCCGTCTTCCTGAAAGAGATTTCCTCAGCGTACTTTCCGTAAAGAGCGGTTTTAAAATACTTATACAGCGGTGAGATTTTGTAATGCTCATCCAGTTTGAAGGCGGCAATTATCTGATCCCGGATATCACCGGAATTCAGGATTTCGAGCATTTGCTCGGTATAGCTCTCCTCGGAGTATTTACCCATATTAACAGGATAAACAATTGAGGTTGACTTAAACTTGGGCTTTAAAAAGAGGGGGGACGACAATACTATGGCAATACTCCCTGCGATCAAAGCAATGATTCCCAGATGGTATTTCCATTTCAGTGCCAGTTCAAGCAATGTTTTGTTGTTCAGATAAGGATTCATAGCCTTGATTTTAGTTTACGCATATCAGGTAATATTGTTTCTTTCCTTTTTGAATCAGGATAAACCGGTTGCGGATCAGATTGGCAACTGTGACAGTCATATCCGGATCAGCGAGTTTCTCCTTGTTCATGCTAAGTCCGCCACCCTGGAGCATTCTCCGTGCTTCCCCCCTGGAAGGGAAAACAGCAGTGTGGGCAGCCAGCAGATCGATCAGAGGAATACCATTGGTTAGCAAGCTCCGGTCGATATCAAACATGGGCACTCCATCGAAAACGGCCAGAAGTGTCCGTTCATCCAGAGAGTCGAGTGATTCATGGGTCCCTTTTCCGAACAGGATCTGCGAAGCCTCAATGGCCATGTTCAGGGCTTCTTTCGAATGAACCAGCTGAGTAACCTCTTCCGCGAGCTTACGCTGCAGGATCCGTTCGTGCGGAACTTTCTGGTGCCTGATGATCAGGGCATCGATCTCCTCTTTGCTCAGAAACGTAAAGATCCGGATGTAATTAATCGCATCATCATCAGCTACATTCAACCAGAACTGATAAAAATGGTAAGGAGAAGTTCTATCCTGATCCAGCCAGACGGTTCCGGATTCAGTTTTCCCGAATTTTCCGCCATCGGCTTTAGTAATCAGCGGACTGGTAAGAGCAAAAGCTTCTCCTCCTGTTTTCCGCCGGATCAGTTCTGTTCCGGTTGTAATGTTGCCCCATTGGTCGGAACCGCCCATCTGAAGCTTCACCCCATTGTGCAGGTATAAATGCAGGAAATCATATCCCTGAACCAGCTGATAGCTGAACTCGGTAAACGATATGCCCGAATCGAGCCTATTCTTTACTGAGTCCTTGGCGGTCATGTAATTAACCGTGATATGTTTCCCAATATCCCGAATGAATTCCAGGAATGAGAATTCCTTCATCCAGTCGTAATTGTTAACCATAATGGCACGGTTAGGAGTATCACCATCAAAATCAAGGAAATGCGACAATTGCTTTTTAATGCACTCCTGATTGTAGCGGAGCGTCTTTTCGTCGAGCAGGTTTCGCTCTTCCGATTTACCCGATGGGTCACCGATCATTCCAGTGGCGCCACCCACCAATGCGTAGGGCTTATGGCCACTTAACTGAAAGTGCTTCAATATGATAATGCCAACCAGATTCCCTATATGAAGGGAATCCGACGAAGGGTCAAAACCGATATAAGCCGAAGCCATCCCTCCTTCAAGCATCTCCTCGGTGCCGGGCATGATGTCATGGATCAATCCACGCCAGCGCAGTTCCTCAACGAAATTCATTCCCAAAAATTTTGGCTAAGATAACTATTTGACCGTTAAACCCTGACTTATGACTCTTTGGATGGCATATCTTCGGCCTTTCTCGCCTTCGCAAGCTCTTCGAGCTTAAGGAAAGGAAGCAAAGTGGGTACAATTTCGGAAACCGGCTCATACAAAAGCGATTTACTGCGGATGGTTTCCGGAATTATCGGATGACGTTCACTGACCGCCTCCAAAACCAGCAAAATAACGCTGACGAAAATGGCAGCCTTAAAAACACCCGCGATAATACCTGCAATCTTATTGATCCAGTTAAGCGATATTGCTTCAAGCAATTTACTGATTATTCCGGCAATAATCTGCATGATTATTGTGATAATCAAAAAGGTAACAATAAAAGAGATAATCGGCATTAACGAGAATGTCAGGCCAAATCTTTCCAACAGGTCCGCTGTCCACCATGAAAATTTAATGGCGCCCCATATTCCAAGAACCAGTCCGGCCAAAGAAGCCACCTCTCCTACAAAGCCATTCTTGTAACCGGAAACAAGGCCTCCGGCAAGAATCAAAATGATGATAATATCCAACCAATTCATTACAAGTCCAGTGTATTTTAAAACCCAAAAGTAGGTATAATTTTGTACTTTTGAATCCACACATTTGCCCCAACCGAAATGCCGATACTCAATTCAATCATTTCCTGGTTCGTGACCAAACGAAAATACCAGATTGATTTTTTCAAGCGGTATCCCATAGAAGTTCAGAATGATACATTAACCAAACTCATCAAACAGGGTAGAAATACCGCTTTTGGAAAAGACCACGCTTTCCAGTGCATCGAAAACTATCAGCAATTTGCTTCCCAGATACCTATACGGGATTATCCGGCAATTAAACCATACATCGACAGGTCGATGCGGGGGGAACCGGATATCCTTTGGTCCGGTGAAATAAAATGGTTTGCCAAATCCTCCGGTACAACAGGAGATAAGAGCAAGTTTATTCCGATAACACGAGATAATATTGAAGATTGCCATTTCCAGGGCGGCAAGGATACTCTGATTTTTTATTTTGACAATTATCCGGATAATGAACTGTTGTCCGGTAAAAGCCTGACTATCGGGGGAAGCTACCAGGTATCGGATATCAATTCAGAGGCCTACTTCGGCGACGTTTCCGCTGTTTTATTGCAAAACCTGCCTGCTTATGCCCATTGGATCCGGACCCCGGATCTTGCTATCGCACTGATGAATGAGTGGGAAGAGAAACTGAATAAAATGGTCGAAATCACCAGCCGCGAAAATGTGACCAGTTTGGCCGGAGTGCCTTCATGGACGTTGGTTTTGCTTAAAAAAATCCTCGAAAAAACGGGTAGGACGAGCATTTCTGAAGTCTGGCCAAACCTTGAGGTATTCATCCATGGCGGAGTCAGTTTTACCCCCTATCGCAACCAATTTCAGTCAATAATCGGCTCCGACCGGATAAAATATATGGAAACGTACAATGCTTCCGAAGGATTTTTTGGCATCCAGGATGATCCCGCAAATACGGATATGCTGCTGATGCTGGATTATGGAGTTTTTTACGAATTCATTCCGGTTGATGATCTCGATTCCGAGCATCCAAAAGCGTTGACCCTGGCAGAAGTGGATACCGGTCAGAATTACGCCATGGTTATTTCTACCTCCGGCGGATTGTGGCGATATTTGATTGGAGATATCATCATGTTTTCTTCGCTGCAACCCGTCAAATTCAGAATAACCGGCCGGACAAAGCACTTTATCAATGCTTTTGGGGAAGAACTTATCATTGACAATGCTGAATTTGCTCTCCGGAAGGCTTGTCTGGGCACAAACGCCGAAATCATGGATTACACGGCCGCCCCGGTTTTCATGGGCGAAAACGAGAAAGCACGACACCAATGGCTGATCGAATTCAGCCGTCCGCCGGAGAATCCTGATTTCTTTATCGAGCTGCTGGATAATGCCCTCAAGTCGGTAAATTCGGATTATGAAGCTAAGCGTTATAAAAATCTGGCCCTGCATGCCCCCGAAGTTATTTCCGTGAAACCCGGCACTTTCTATGAATGGCTTAAAATGAAAGGCCACCTGGGTGGCCAGCATAAAGTGCCGAGGTTATCCAATGACCGGAAAATTGTTGAAGAAATTCTACAGATCAATAATCTATGACCTTCTTTATTAGTCTATTGGGAATTTTTCTTGGCATAGGCTCAGAACCTTTGAATCAGTTCCCTGCTGATCGGTCCGGGAAAACGGATACCATTAAAGTATGGCCTATTGCTGCCGACAGAATATCGGCAGATCCGCTTGGACAATATTACATTATAAGCGCCGGCTCCCTGGTCAGGTATGATTCGAAGGGAGATTCCGCCTATTCCTGGTCGGAACCGCAAACCGGCCGGATCACCATGATCGATACCGGCGATCCGATGCGGATTCTCGTTTATCAGAAAGATTTTAACCTCCTCCGTTTTCTGAACAATCGCCTGGCACCGCTCTCAGGACCGATCAGGCTCGACGATCTGGGACTGACCGCCCCTCTTGCTCTTGCCATATCACGGCAGGGCGGATTTTGGGTGCTCGATGGATCCACCTTTCGCATCAGGCATATCGATCAGCAACTGAAAACAGTGGTAGAATCGGTACCTCTAAATTTACCTTCCGGGACCGATTCTACGGGTTTCCGGATGATAGAATCAGGAGATCAAATTCTTTTGCTTATACCGGGACGGGAAATTCAGGTATTGGACCTTTTTGCAAACATGATCAAAAAGATTCCTTTAAAAGTGCCATCGTTCAATGTTTACGGAAACCGGATCCTGCTCGTTTTTCCCGATAAGATCGTCCTTTGGAAAGACCCGGTGTCTCCGGAAGAGACTTTGTTCGCACGCTCCGGTGCTGATATCCGGGAAGCCTTTTTAATTCAGAATAAACTTTTAATCAGGACCTCCGATCAGGTGATCCTGATGAGTCTGTAAAAAATAATCAGGTGCGGCACAGGAATTAAAAAAATGTCGTACTTTCGAATTAACCTAAACGCGAAAAAATAAACCATGCACATTGCAATAGCGGGCAATATCGGATCGGGCAAAACAACTCTTACACGCATACTTAGCAAACATTATTTGTGGGAACCGCATTACGAAGATGTTGATGACAATCCATATCTGAACGATTTTTATGCCGATATGCAGCGCTGGTCGTTCAACCTTCAGATCTATTTTCTGAACTCCCGGTTTAACCAGATTCTCGAGATCCGGAAACATGATAAGACTGTTATCCAGGATCGCACTATTTACGAGGACGCATACATTTTTGCCCCTAACCTCCATTCCATGGGGCTGATGAGTACACGCGACTTTGAAAATTATTACACGCTGTTTAATCTGATGGCTTCTCTCGTACAACCGCCCGATCTGATCATTTACCTCCGGGCTTCGGTACCTACTCTGGTTAACCAGATCCAGAAAAGGGGCCGCAAATATGAGAATTCAATCCGGTTGGACTATCTGAAGCGCCTGAATGAACGTTATGAAAGCTGGGTTGAAACTTACCACGACGGTAAAGTGCTGATCGTGGATGCCGACTCCATGGACTTCCTGGGAAACCCTGAAGATATCAGCACGGTAATCGATAAAATTAACGCTCAATTACACGGACTATTCTAAACTTATACTCCTTTTCTCCTTGTCTTTCTTTTTGCAAAAGGCCTGAATTTCCCTAAAATTCAGGCCTTTATTTTTTTCAGCGCATTGTTACGACTCACCACATAGATACAGAGACCACGGAGTTCCACAATTCTTTTCCCTGGTAAACGGAGCCTGATGAAGGAAGAAACCTGGCTCAATTCCCTTCCCCACATGCAGGCCAAATAAGTCGGCCAACATGACCAAGTTTGATATTCAGGAATCCAAACGTACCGTCAGTATTTTGACTGACTGGTGGGAAGGTCTCGGATTCGGGATGAACGCTCAAAACTTTAAAAACATGGATTTTGCAGATATAGGAAAATTGCTCACCGATGGTAAGAACCTCGGTGGGCTCGCCAACCGGATTTATTTCGGACTTTGGAACGGTGTATCCACCTGGCCAACCGATCCGTCGGCTCCGGCAACAATCGAACTGGCCGGCACACAAACCGGCGACGTGGTAATGAAAGCCGGCAAACGGATGTTCGAGCTGTACACCACAGAGGATGCAGCCAAACTCGACATCAACGTAATCAGAGAAGAAGTCGGCAAGGGGTACGAACTCCTGTTGCATGTTTTCGCACCCGGGTTGCATAAGAAACTCCTGGGATTCATGAACGCAACCAAGAACGAGGATCTGGTCATGATCGCTCAGGACAGTGCCGGACAGAATTACTTGATGGGATGCGTGATTCGTTCGGCCAAATTCTCGGCCAGCGATGGATCTGGTACCGGTTCCACAACCGATGGAAGGCTCGGTCTGGGAATGACATTCGCCTACCGGTCGGCCAACCTGTATGTTTATTCGGGCAATATCCCACTGACTGAAGCAGTAGGATCAGTATGATCTGGACCGATTATTTCACTCTCATAAAAGTTCTGCCGGGGCGTATTGTTACGCCCCGGTTTGGAACTTTGGATTTTTCCGATCCTTACCTGCCGGTGGGAAAGATCCAGACTCTTTTCGATAATGGTTTTCCTTACCTGAAAACAACTTGGCTGGAAAAAGATACGCTCTACCCTGAGCCGCCCAAGGCGGTGGAAAATATCAGCGGAATCTCCCGGGAACTTGCATCACCAGTTAAGAAACCCTCAAAGAAGAAAACGTAGTTTGTGGTTCTTTCATAGTGTTTGTTAAAGTTCGAGCCCCCCCAAAAGGGGGCTTGTGCTTTGGTAACAAGGAGGTAAATCCAACTGGATAAAACACCTATCTTAGAGGACATAAAAGGAATTTCGAATCAGAGTGTACAATAAAAATGCACGCCCCGTGACAATAGAAATGATTTCAACAGATAAAGGTGACTATTTTCAAATTCTAATCCTGAATCGAAACATTTGAAGGAGGATCCCTGAAAAACCATAATGAATGAAATAACTGCCCCGAATTGGTGACATTTGTTTTGTTAAACATCGAAGAAAATGGAAGAATTAAAATATAGCATGAAAACCATTTTTATTGTATACTTTTTCTTGATGCCCATATCACTAACACAGGCTCAGGAAGGATCCGATAAACCCATTTGGCCGATTGCCAACGAAAAACATGCCAGCAATATCCTCAGCAAACCCCAAATGTATCTAGGCAAGGAGCTTAATAAATATAGTCTTTTTATCGGAGGGAAGGAAGGTGCAATGGTCGTATCACCGTTCGAAGGCGAATTGATTTTTGTTACCTATTGTTACCATTTTTCACTGACTCAGTCTCAATCGATGAGTGACAAAACCGTTCTGGCTATCAGGCAGGGTAAAATGAAAAGCGAAGGAATGATGAAGGATATTCAGCCAAGTGATTATAAGTACATTTCGCTTTTGGTAAGCATAAGGACCGCACCCAGCGAGGTTTATTCAATTGAGGGACTTGAGAAATTCCATGATCTCAAATCAGGGATGATGATAAAAAAAGGAGACACTCTTGGGACATTATCCTATTCTTATAATGATATCCAGGAACCTTCACTGGAAATCTCACGGAGTATTAACAAAAAACCCGCCGATCCCATGACTTCGCTAGGATTAACCACCACATTCATCAAACCTGTTGATATTGATCCTTTGGAGAAGAAAAGCGGGAATGACCTGAAAGAAGATTTTTCAATTTTTCGTAAGAGCCTGGAAGAGGGCCATCCCGGATTGTGTGATTACATTTCGAAGGATGAGTTGGATCATCTGTTTGAGAGGACTCTTGCCGAATTAAAAAAACCGTTGAACTCATTTGAATTTGAAAACCTGTTAAACCCCATTGTCCGTGGTATTCGCGATAAGCATCTGTTTTTCATCCATGATTTTCCTCGTAATAAGGCCTTACTAGACCGACGCATGACTGAATTACCGATTTGTTTCGGGTGGGAAGGCGATTCATTAACTGTAATCCGTACCCTTCCAGTGTATAAATCTTTTTTGGGAAAAACAATTGAAACTATTAACGGGGTCCCGGCAATGAAAATCAAGCAGAAAGTTATGGAAGAATGCCACTTTGAGGAAGGATACGTAAAAAGCTATAACGATTTCTTGTTATTGACATATTCACAACCCTACTTGTTCAGATTATTTCCATCTCCAGATATGTTGTACCGATTTAAGTTTTCGGATGGCGACGGTTTAAATCTAACAGCTACCATAGTAACCCCTCAAAATATTGATTCCTATCACAAGAAAAACGGAAAGCTTTTGCCCAATATGAGTGTGTTCCTAAACAAGCAGAATCGACCATGCAGTTTCAAATTGTTGAATGATAGCACCGCTTATTTGTATATCAGCACTTTTGATATTTCCACGGTAGTCAGGGATTCAATTATTGACTTTATCAGGCAGATTAAACGCCAATCCATTCAAAACCTGGTAATCGATGTTCGGTATAACTCGGGTGGTGCATCCGGGATATTGGCAGGTCTTTATGCTTTGGTGGCTCAGGAGCCTTTCCGGCTGGCAGAGAAACATATTGTAAATTTCACAAACACCGACTCATTATTTGCAAATACGACCAATCTTAAGGGGATCCGTGGATTGTTCGACAATTACCTGAAGCTTGAAAATGGCAAAGGTAATTATTTACCGGCCGACAGCCTACCTCTTTTTAATCCAAATGACAGTGCCAATTTTTCAGGAAATGTATATGTCCTAACCAATGAACACAGTTTTTCGGCTGCTTCCCTGTTTGCAGCTTTGATCTACAAATTCCACCGGGGCCTCATTATTGGACGTGAAACCGGAAATCCCTATTATCAGATGTTCGCCGATAATTATGCCCATGTTTTGCTACCACATTCAGGATTAATTCTGCAGATCCCCCTCATTAAAATAATTTTTGATACTTCACCTGAAGTCAAAATTCCTTTCGGAAGAGGGGTGCTGCCCGATTATGAGATTCCCCTCAAAATGAGTGAGATGGTAACCGATGCCGATCCTATTCTCGACAAAGCGTTGGGGTTGATTGCAAGGGGTGTACGGATTTCCAAAGAGCCAGTTGACAATCCTGCTGACCTACAGGAAAATAAGTCAAAAACCGGGTATTTAGTATTGCTTCTAATCATATCAGGAATAAGCATATTCGCTTTCATGAAATGGAAAATCAGAAGGAATGTGAAAAAATAAATCAAATTATTCCAATACTCGTTTACTCATTCGTGGGCATTTTCTCTGAAATCATAGGGCTTCTGGGTTACCGCCGGGAGTTTTTTCCTTTAGGCCTTTCGTGTTTTCATAAATCAGTTGAGCCGATAGTGATAATCTAAGATACAGGCTTAAAATTATTACATTTGTCAGGTGGAAAAAATTGGATATATAGAGATAAGAATAACGGGTTCAAAGGGCAATCTGGCCCTTTCACCGGACAATTATGACATTCGGGAAATCATTTCGGTTCTCGAGAATGCAGAAAACCTTCTTTATCCGGGTGATAAAAGAGACAGGCCGACAATCAGTTATAAAATTGAAGAAGGGTCTGTAAAACACATACTTAAAACCTCGATCCAGTATATTATCGGTTTTAACGCGATCATCGGACAGCTGAACCAGGTTCAGAATATTGACTTCTTGGATCTTTCCACAGCTGTTGCATTTGAAAACATCCAGGATATAGCAGCTAAACGGGATTATGTTTTTAGCATAAGGACTTCACTTCCGGTAACCAATGAGGTTTTGGTTGACAAAACAACGCATTACTACCGAACTGAGGCCATATGGGCTGATGCCGAATTCTATTTCTACGGCAAGCTGACCAATGCAGGTGGCAAGGACAAAGCAAACATCCACATTTTTACCGAAGAGCTGGGAACCGTCAGGATTCAAACGCCAATTGCTTTCCTGGAGCAGTATAATGAGAATTTGCTCTACAAGACTTTCGGCATCAGAGCGACTGGTAAGCAACATCCCGAAACCGGGGAAATAGATACCTCATCCTTGAAATTTGTTGAATTGGTTTACTACCAGCCAAAATATGACGAGCAGTATCTAAAGAAGCTTCGGGACAAAGCAAAGAAGTCATGGCTGGGGAGTATTAACCCCGATACCTGGTTAAGAGAAATCCGGGGAGGTTATGAAGCATAGAGCTGTATTACTCGATACCAGTTTCTTCCTTCGGTTCCTCGATGAAGGCAGCCCATTATTCAAGAATGCCGATGCCTATTTTCGTTACTTCCTGCAGCAGGAAATAACCATGATGATTTCCACTATTTCAATTGCAGAATATTGTGTTGGCGGTGAAATCAGCGAATTACCATTGCTAAACTTGCAAATTATTCCCTTCAACCTCGACCATTCCAAGCGGACCGGGGAGTTTGCAAAAATCGTTTTCCAAAACAAAGGCAAACTGAAGCTTAAAGAAAGAAACATCATTCCAAACGACACAAAACTCTTTGCTCAAGCGGACTGTGAAGAAGCAATCGAGTTTTATCTTTCATCCGATATCGAAAGCTTTAAAATATTCAACCTGCTGAAAGAACTAGCCCAGCCAAAATTTCAGTTTATTGACTTGAATTTACCTTGCAACCAGGCATTCGGTCTTCTTGATCTTCAAGTCTGAGATTGATCCATCGAAATAAT
Source organism: Porphyromonadaceae bacterium (assembly GCA_007280905.1). Classification (GTDB taxonomy): domain Bacteria; phylum Bacteroidota; class Bacteroidia; order Bacteroidales; family UBA12481; genus UBA12481. The sequence goes on from QYQM01000039.1 coordinate 74,169, forward strand.
AGCAGACGCTATTTTCAACATCTTTTTATTCCTAAGGCTTAGAAACGGTATCCGTCCATCCATAAGGCTTAAAGCTTGCCACCAGTAGCCTTTTCACACTGTCCTTTTCTGCATATCTCTCATTTTTAACATTTCTTAACACTTTTAGACTTTAAAGGTCTATACCTTGTTCATGAATATCTTGCACTTATAACCAAATAGCAGACTAAAACCATGTTTACCAAACAAGATTTGATCGATCGACAGACCACTTTTGCCAAGATGGAGTCTCTGGCAGATGAATTAATGAACAACCGGATTCTCAAAGCTGGAAATAAGCAATACCGGTTGACCGAAATAGAGTTTTATCTTTTCCATCGGGAGTTATTCCCTGATCCAACCACTCATTGCGATAAGCGGCAATTAACTTCTGATCACTGGTACTTTCATCGGTTCCCCGGTAGTGAAATATTGAGACCATTGAACAGAATCGGGATGGACCTGACTTGCGGAAATCAAGCGGAAAAGATTTATGGCGGTATTCTGATCCGGGCTATCCAGGATATTGACGGGAAGGAGGAATATATTTACGGGCCTTCGGTTTTGGTCAATAAATTATGGAGTGAGATGATTCCCAAACCATCCAAATTGGAGGACCTTGAAGAAAAGGATGCCAACACCAATAGTTCGTTACAGTTACTCCCCCAGAAACTGCCTGGTCAAAAAATCTTTGAATGTCCTCGTGTCGGGCTGGGTAAGAAAGCAACGGAAGAATTTCAACTGGCACCTTATCGATTCATAACCTTCGCAAGTAAAAAGCACGTGTGGAAAGAGAAAACCATTTATCCTTACCTGAAAGGCAAGTATGACCTCGAAGTTATTTTGAAAGAATTTAAGAGAAGAAACATATGATGCCGGATCGGCAGACTAATTTCGTTTATTTCTCATCGCTCCTGACAGCTCTTTATGCGGATGAATGGAGAAAAATCGAAAGCATTTTAAAGTACCTGAGGATTGACTTCGGATTCCTGAATGGAACCAAGGATATTTGGTGCAGGGATTACATGCCGGTTCAAATAACCGAAACAGAATTTGTTCAGTTCCAGTATAATTCATCCTATCTAAAGGGTGCTCGCTACAAGAAAGACAGAACCATTCCTGGAGAAATTGTCGAATGGCAGGACTTCAATCCTATATCGACCAATATAACCCTGGATGGCGGAAACGTTGTGCGCTGGAATGATAGAGCAATAATCTCGGACCGGGTATTTGACGATAACAAGGGTTGGGGAAAGAAGGAACTTATCAGGGAAATCGAACTCCTGCTTAAAGCTGAAGTGTTGATAGTTCCGGCTGATCCCGATGATATGACCGGACACGCAGATGGCATGGTACGTTTTTGCGACGCCAATACCATTCTTGTCAATAGTCTCAAAGAGGAAGACCCGGATTGGGTAATCCGGATTAGAAGGACGTTTCGTGGTAAAGGTTTTAAATTCATTAACATTCCCTTCTTTCAAGACCCGTTTCCGGAAAAAGAGGCGTCGGCCGTCGGTATTTATCTCAACTTTTTGGAAATCGCGAATCTGATTCTCCTGCCTGTTTTTGCTGACCAGGAGCTCCAGACCGTCGATGGGATTTCCGTTTCAGATCTTGACAAAAAGGTTATCCGGCAATTTGAGGATTTATACCCCAACCATATGGTTAGACCGATTGAGATAAACCGTATCGGTCGGAAAGGTGGATTGATGAATTGCATCTCGTGGAATATTAAACAATTCAATCCTCAACCAGATATTCATCTTATTCCGATTTATCATGAGTTCGATGATGTTCTATTGATTCATGAATTGGATTTTACAGAAGGACAAATGCTTGAAGATGGTTTATGCATCAACATATCATTACGAACACATCAGCGTACTCCAATCATACGAGGCCAGAACTTTTTACGATTCGGGAATTATGTACCAATCTTGTTGGAGGAAAGACAGGAATGGACCCGCAGAATCGAAGAGTCCATATCACCCAACATAATCCGGGAAATTGAACGACTTTTGGAATTTCCTACATCAGACCTAATGAGAAGTTTGAGTTTTGTGCCACCGAGATTAAGGTAATTAAGGAATTCTATTCAAGTATATTCGTTAACTTTAAGTGTAGTGCACTTGGAGTTTTTGTCCTTTTTCACCTTTCCTCCATTCCGTAGATTTCGGAATGATCTACTTTTTCACCCCTTATTCCTTTGAATTAAAGCTGCTGGATGCAATCGCCGCTTACATGGAATTGCTGCAGATGGAAGATTGGGCGGTTATCCTGGATGGCGACACGGCATTCCTTAATCCTGATTTCGGTCATCAGATCAAAACCCACATAGAAAACCACCCCACCGCAGGACTCTTTACCTCTTATGCCTCCCGATGTCACTACCGGGTGCAGGTCCCCCGGGGTAGATATGGACAACGATTCGATCCTTTACCAAAAGCAGCAGGCAGAGTACCGCGTATTGCTGGTATCGGGAAAAGTCACTCAGATCAACCGCAAAATTGCAGGGCACCTGATGGTTATCAAAAAATCAACCTGGGATAAGATCCTGCCGATAATTCGCGTAACCGCATCCGAAAAACGGATCCTGCGAGCCTGTCGTTGCAAAAGGCACAGGCTCTGTTTGAGGATGATTTCCCTTACCTTCGGATCACACCCCTGGGTATGGAAACTCTTTATCCGGTACCACTTTTTGCCAAACTCCAACCAAAGAAATTGGAGCCACCGGCCAGGAAAATCCGAAAACGAAAAGCGTAGTTTTCTTTTTTCATAGGTTTGTATTTTTGCGGAAGCCCCCGATAAAAAGGGGGCTTTTGCTTTGGTAAAAAAGCATCATACATGATAATTATTATGTTGGAAACTCAGGCCTCCGAAATCATCCTAATGATTGAATCAAAATCATTGTAAATTAGAACCGTAATAAACAATATATATGGGCAGCATTAAATTATTCGAGAGCAAGCAGATACGAACGGTTTGGAACGAAGAGGACCAGAAATGGTACTTCGTTGTTGAGGATGTTGTTTTGGTTTTAACAGATAGTAAAGACCCTAAGCAATACATCAAACGGATGCGTCAGCGTGATGAAGAACTTGCCAAAGGGTGGGTACAAATTGTACCCATCCTTTGGGTTGAAACCGCTGGCGGCAGACAGAAAATGGGTTATGCAAATGCAAAAGGACTATTGCGAATCATACAATCTATTCCATCTCCAAAAGCAGAGCCGTTTAAACTTTGGTTAGCTCAAGTTGGCTCAGACAGATTAGATGAAATCGAAAACCCTGAATTGGCAACCCAGCGTACAAGAGAACTCTATAAATTAAAAGGCTACCCAGACGACTGGATTGAAAAGCGAATGCGAAGTATCGCCATTCGTGAGGATTTAACCGACGAATGGAAAAATAGAGGCGTAAGGGAGCAAAAAGAATATTCAATACTTACCGCAGAAATCTCAAAAGCAACTTTCGGATTGACACCTTCCGGGTATAAAAAGATAAAAGGATTGAAAGTCAGAACCTGCGTGACCACATGACTGATCTTGAATTAATTTTTTCCATGCTTGGGGAGGCTTCAACAACCGAAATCGTAAAAACTCATAATCCGGAAGGATTTGCACAAAATCAAAAAGCAGCTAAACAAGGTGGTGCAGTTGCAGGCAATGCAAGAAGAGAACTTGAAAGTAGAACAGGGAAAAAAGTAGTTTCGTCTGATAATTATTTACCAGAAACAAAGGAAAAGAAAGAGCTAAAAAAAGAGTAAGAGGAAAAATAGCCAAAGTATAGGTATAAGCACATTTGTGTTTCGCGCTAGACAGCCCAAAGACCAAAAATTACTAAAAGGCTTCCGGCACCAAGCCGCGAGCCTTTTTCCATTTTCTCCTTTTCACCATTTCGTAGCTTTCGTAATCATTAATCGATATCTAACAAATTTTCTATCAAAGTTGAGATAGTGACAAATTTGTCCTTGTGAATATCTTTTAAAACAATTAGCTTAGTCAGGTTCCTCTATTTTTTGAACCCTCAAATGATTAACCTCTATTTTGTAAGTTTTAAAATAAAGTGTTCAAGTTAATGCTAAATTGTGGAAATTGTAAAATGTCAAAAGGATGAACTGTAGTTATAACCTGAAGAAATCCCTGAAAATCGCATTGCTTATTTCCGGTTTATTGGTTGGTTGTGGAAACCCTGACAAGAAAACTGACAGGAAAGCGACTGGTCCGTTTCACCCCAGGATCATTTTTAAGGATCAAACAGCACCCGAAGAGTTTCAGAAACTAATCACGGAATTCAGGGTCATACCGATTGAATATTCAACTGATAAAATAATCGGCGAAATAGACATAGTTAAACCTGATGGTGACGACTTCTTAGTTTTGGATTACAATGATCAATCAATTAAAAAGATAAGCCATGACGGAAAGATAACCGGGAGTTTCTCCCACCGAGGCAAGGGGCCCGGTGAATACCGCACTTTAGATGACTTCCTGGTTCATCCGGATACGCATGAGATTATCGTGGTGGGTGCATCTTCAAAGAAGATTATTTTCTATGACTCATCAGGTATATTTCTACGTGAATTCAAACTTGATTTTTGGGGACGGAGAATGGCTCTCCTGAGTGAAGATAAAATTATTTGTTTCAGTGATCGAGTTTCCCAGAATGATGATCCGCCCTTTTATCAATTAAATATTATTGACCTGCAAGGAAGAATTTTACGAAGATATCATCCCTATGATATTCCATGGTCAACATGGGTTTTTTCACGTTCTGAATTAATACCGAACAACAATGAAATATTTGTTCACACTTTTTTTGATTACAATTTGTTTCGCATAAACCAACAAATGGATCTTGATACGCTTGTGGTTTTCGATTTTGGCACTCATGCCTATGATACCAGCGGATTCGCCAGGTTATCACAAGAGGAAAGTGGAGAAAGAAGGACACAATCACCAAGATTACTTTTTCAATATGGGACTTTTGTATTTGAGGACTATTGTTATTTAACTGCTGGTGGTAATGATATGGGTTCATACTGGGGTTATGGACGTTATGATCAGGATTTCATCGTTCACAAAAATATTAATAATGGCAGATATCTTTGCTTTTATAATGGATGGCCTGTTATTGCACCGATGGGCAAGATCGGAAATGAACTGGTAAGCTGGATTGATCTTGTACACCTGTTGGATATCTGGGATCAGCATCCTGAAGAAAAAGTAAAAGCCGAATCCCATCCGGAATTCAAAAAGATCATGGACAAGATGGATATCGAGGGTAATCCGGTATTGATGTTATATAGCCTGAGAAGGGAATAGAATTGGATTTTCCTAATATCCCAATGGTATTCTCGAAAGATGGTCGCTTACAAAATTAACCTGTACCTTTCCTTGATAGCAACCAGGGAAAATAAGTGAATCATATGGTTTATTTTTGGATTTGGTTAATCATCCATGAATGTTAAATTGATTATATCCACATTATATTGTAACTTAGCATCGTTTCTCTTTTTGAGGACATATGGCTAAAAGGTTGCCGACTGTAAAGTTGGCAGCCTTTTTTTCGTGTCCTTTTTCTCCTTTCCCCATTCCGTAGCTTTCGGAATGATCTACTTTTTCACCCCGTATAGCTTCGATTTCAAACTGCTGGATGCTATTTCCGGTTGCATGGACCTGCTTCAACCGGATGATTGGGCAGTAATCATGGATGGCGATACGATGTTCCTGCAGCCTGATTTTGGGCACCAGATCCAGCGCCATATTGAAGCACATCCTGAGGCAGGACTCTTCACCTGCTTCGCTTCCCGGTGCCATTACTCCATTCAACGCATTATTGGAGTGGATCCATTCAATGATTCCATTCTCTATCACAAAGATGTTGCCAATGACAAGATGAGTGCATTCGCCGGCGATTCTGTGGAATCAATCGCAAAATTGCGGGCCCCGATGGTGATCCGTAAGTCAACCTGGGACCGGGTACTCCCAAACCTTCAGAAAAAAACATCCGGAAAACTGATACTGGGAGTGGATACCAAAATCAGTAAGGCCATCCTCGAAATCGGATTAGACCATAATTTTGTATCTTAGTCGAGTGGAAAAGCCGGGTAAAATATTAGTCAACATTGAGATTGACAAGCTGTCGAACTCCATTGAAAATTCAGTTTCAGGGGATGTTTTTGACACCGAAGTTATTCAACTTTCCAATAAGGACAGCAAACTGATAAACAAGGCAGATTGGCAATTCAAATGGCAGGATCAGGTTAAACTCACTGATAGAGAAACATACAAACTTGTAATCAACGAAAATGATAATTGAAACGCCAGCTGCAAACAGATTAATTAATCGGTATTTTAAGAAATAAAACAATGGGACTTATCAGAGAACCAAAAAATGTCGACTTCACCGTTTTAGACAAACCATGGTCTGACGAAGAACGAAAAGAGTTTAGTGCTTTTATCAAGTTGCGGAAAGAGCAGCAATAAAACGAAGAACACGAACCAAACCTACTGGACAAAGTAGCGTTATTGCTTAAATTAGACATTTGTCCTTTTTCGTGTTTTGGCCATTCCGTAGCTCCTTATATTGAAAGTGTCCGGCGTATAATCTGCCAATGACTCTCCGATATTTTCGATCCGGTGACCTCAATCACTGCGGCAGCAAGCATATTGCCCAGTTCTCCGCATTTCCGGAGTGAAAATCCCCGGGTGTAGCCGTACAGGAAACCGGAAGCAAACAAGTCCCCGGCTCCTGTGGTATCGATACAGTTAGCTTCCAACCCTTTAACATGGTGCTTCTCCGTTCCCGACTGAACCCAGGCTCCGTCTTTACCGATTTTCACAACGGCAATCCTGCAGAACGAGGCGAGTTCATCAACTGCGGCCTCAGGTTCCCTACCGGTATAGGCCATTGCTTCCTCCTCATTGGCAAAAAGAATATCAACATATTGCGAAACAACAGATTTTAAAAATTCCAGATTATCTTCCACTACATTATAGCTGGCCAGATCGAGCGAAACCACACATCCCGCCTGTTTTGCCAATACCATTGCCGACTCAATCAAGTCATGATTCTGTACCAGGTATCCCTCAATATGGAAAATCGACCAGCCATGAAATAATTCAGGCGAGAGGAATTCCGGCCGGAGTTCAATGGCGGCGCCCAGGTAAGTTCCGAATGTTCGCTCTGAATCAGGGGTCAAGAACACCATTGCCCTTCCGGTTGGCTTATCCGGTCGATAAAATATGGGGATTATCCCCTTATTTTTAAGGTCATTTATATAGAATTCACCCCATGGATCACGCCCGGCCGATCCGATAAAGCCTGTTTTAACTCCCAGCTCTGCTAACCCATGGATCGTATTGGCCGCTGAACCTCCCGAAACCAGGACCCGTTCAAATCCATCGATACGTTCTTCGATTTCCTTGAGCCTTACTTCATCCACATGTTGCATGCTCCCCTTTGGAAGCCGCAATTCATTCAGGATTGAATCCTTTTCCACCCGGATCATTACATCGACAAGGGCATTGCCCATTCCAAGAATATTCATAAATCTTTCTCCCGTTTAAAATGATATTTCCCGGATCCCACCGTTCCCAGAAGCTTACCTTTAAAGAAAACTTCCGCGGTGGCGCCAACGGGAATGCGAATATCAAGGGTATATCCCTTTTCTGTCTTTTCCCAGCGGCAATAAATTTCACCAAGAATGCAACGGTGGGTTACTTCGGCCCAGGAAAGATCACCAACCGGCTGCGGATCAATTATGATTTTTTGATAGCCGGTGGAGCCTTCCGCCTGGCGAATCCCGCCAATGCCGCTGTAAAACCATTCCATCAGGTGGCCCAGCATCATGTGATTGTTGGAAACATACCGGAGGGCCGGCCATGATTCCGTCAGGGAAGTGGCCCCATGTTTCAGCTGAAAACCATAACCCGGGACATCTTCACGGGAATTCATCTTGAAGATCACATCGCCTGCCCCGGCATTCTGAAGAGCCTGCACCAGATAGTGATAACCCACGTCCCCGGCGGTTAGGGCATACCCATCACGCTCAACTGCTTTGATCAGGTTTTTGAATACCTCATCTGTATCCTGATCAGGAACCAGGCCCACAACCAGAGGCATGGCATAGGCCGTTTGCGAACCGGTTGCGATGACATGGGTTACCGGATCATAAAATTTCGCATTAAATGCATCCCGTACCCTTCGGGCACTATCGCCCAACAGGTTGGCATCATCAGCAAAACCAAGAATACCAGCCATTTTCGACAGGATAGCCAGATCGTAATAGTAGATCGCCGTTGCTGTCAGAGCCATTGGAGTCAACTGCGACTCGCCAGGTGAATTGGGGCCCAGATCAAACCAATCGCCCAGGCCATGTGAGACAATGCTCCCTTTTGCCATTGACCCGAGATAATCCACATACTTTTTCATCATGGGATAGGCACGTTCCATCGGTTTACGATCGGAATACCAATTATATACATACCAGGGAACGATAACCGCAGAACTACCCCATTCGGGAGAGTCGCGGAAGCCACCGTCAAACGGAACAAATTCGGGGGCAATATCCGGTACCAGTCCGTTATCCAACTGTGATTCAATCATATCATCAATGATTTTCACATACAAATTATGGATATCGTAATTGTACCGGATGGAGTTACCCATAAGGTGAGTAACCTCCAGCCAACCCAGTTTTTCACGGTGCGGGCAATCGGTGGTTACGCTGGCCAAATTGCTTCGGATCGACCAATCGATGAGGGTGAATATCTTGTTAAACAACTCATTGGAGCATTTGAAAGACCCCACCGTGGGTGAGCTGTTGCGGGTATGATGGAAAACGATATTCTCAACAACCGGCAGTTTGCGCGGATTTGGTTTGCCAGCGGGAACTCCCCTACTGAGGCTGAGGTATCTGAAACCATAAAAAGAGAATCGGGGCAACCATGGATTTCTGGATACGCCATCTGACGTATACTCATAATAGTATGGACCTCCGGACGCCTGCTGAGTGACTTGTCCGTTGTCATCAATCAGTTCACCGGGGGTAAGCCGGACAGTCTGGCCAGCGGCGCTACTGACCTTAAGTTCCGGGATTCCGGAAGCATTCTGGCCGAAATCATACACCCAGGTGCTGTCGGGTAGTTCGGTAATCTTTAACGGTTTAAAAATCTCCATGGACTGCAAGGGATAATCTGCTTCCCAACGCATGGCACCACCCGGGCCTTTTACCTCAATGGCAGGTTTCCACACCGGGTTATTTAATCGGGCATCATAGTCCTCACCACCGTAGATTGAGGTAAAAATTATCGCCGACGGAGTTGTTTCCCAGCTGGTATCAGAATTGATTCTTTCGTCACTCCCATCTGAATACCTGATAACCATTATAGCCCGCATCATCGGCATTCCCCAGGTTGTAACCAGTTTGCGATACCGTTCACGATTTACATTAAAAAAACCGTTTCCTACCGTGATCATAATATCATGAGGCCCGTTCCGGAGCTGGCTGGTCATATCGTAACCATTGTACAAGCAGGACTTTGCATAATTTGTCCATCCCGGCCGCATAAAACCCCCTGTCATATCTTTCCCATCCATCGCCAGGGTATATTGACCTAATCCGGAAACAAAAAACCACGCTTCGGAAACCGGTTTGCTGATGTTAATGGTCTTGCGGAAAGAGGGAACAACCGGTCGTTTAACCGCCAGATTCCCAAGATTATTGCCCGATCCATGAACTCCCGGAACCAGCTTCAGTGAGTCAGGCAGCTCCTCATAACCGATCCATTTCGCACTGTCCCATTGTTTATCAGGCATTCCAGTCACAAACCAGGCCCTTTTACTCCAGGTCGAAAATTTTCCTTTCTGATCCTTCACCCTCACCTGCCATTCATACCTTCTCCCCTCTTCCAGTCTTATCGTCTTAACATCTTCCAGTCTTAACGTCTTCTTGTCTCCCAGTCTTATCTCATACCCGGCAACGACCGCCTGATTCTTGTCCGAAACAACCGTCCACCGGAATTCGGGCTTACCTTCAACACCAACAGGGTTGATCCGGTTATTGCAATAGAGTTGATCCACCCGCAGATGCGAGGTTTTGCCGCATCCTGTAAGGCTGACTATCGCGACCAGCAGAAGCGGTGACATGAGTTGGCGGAGTTTGATTATTTTGGCCATAATTTCAAAGCTAGTACTCGTCTTTTGGTCTTCTAGTCTCAAAGTCTTTCAGTCTTCTTCCTAAGCCATTTCGGCAAAGCATTTCCAAAAATCACAAACAGGCAGATAATGATCACGATCGTGAGAACGAAGTTGATCATCCCCGGAACCATGGTGGCCCGGATGATCATTTGGGGATAAAAAATGTTTATAATATTCATAATACCGGCATACAGGGTTGTGATTCCCACAAAGGCCATCGGAATAATGGTAACCCACGAATATCGCCTCCGGCCGCGGTTAATGATATAGGAAGTACCAACAACCAAAGCGATTGTGGCCATCAACTGGTTGGCCGTTCCGAACATGGGCCAAACGGTGCTAATTGATCCGGTATAAATAAAATAACCCCAGCAAAAGACGATCACGGCACTGGTAAACAAGTTCCCCGGCAGCCAGTTGGTCCTTCCGAAAGGTTTATAGATTTTACCGAGCGCCTCTTGCATTACAAACCGGGCGATACGGGTTCCGGCATCGATGGTTGTGAGGATAAACAGTGCCTCAAACATGATGGCAAAATGGTACCAATAGCTCATCAGATGCCTCATCCCGGGAATAGCAGAAAATATCTGAGCCATTCCGACTCCCAGTGAAACTGCGCCACCCGGACGGCCGGCTATCTTTTCACCCACCTCTATGGCGAGCTGCTGGATATTGCCTTCAGTGAAACCCATCTCGTTGAGTTTCGGCAAAACTGCCTGAAATTTCTCAGGCGACAGGTTAATCTGGAAATAATCAAGAGGGAAAAGGCTGGTAGCAGCGATCAAGGCCAGAATACTCACAACCCCTTCGGTCAGCATCGAACCCACTGCTATGGTTTTAATATGCGACTCCTTCATGATCATTTTCGGAGTGGTTCCGGAACTTACCAGCGCATGGAATCCGGAAATCGCTCCACAGGCAATCGTTATAAACAAATACGGATAGAGTTTACCCGGGATGATCGGTCCGCCTCCGTGAATAAATTCCGTAAACCCGGGCATCTTGATATCCGGAGCTACGATGATAACACCGATAGCCAGCAGGAAAATCACAAAAATCTTCATGATGGAGCTCAGGTAATCCCGCGGGGTCAGTAACAACCAAACCGGAAGCACAGACGCAAAGAATCCGTATCCGCAAAGTAATAGTGTAAGCGTTTTCTTATTGAAGGTAAACCACGAAGCAAAGGCAGAATCAGGAATATACCGGCCCAGAACGACTGCAAGTGTTAACAGGATGACCCCCATGATAGTGGCTTCCATCGTTTTGCCCGGACGCAGCTTGAACATCCAGGTCCCCATGAACAGAGCGATCGGGATCGTCATGGCGATGGTAAAGGTACCCCACGAACTCTCGGCCAACGCGTTTACTACCACCATTCCAAGTCCGGCCAGAGCAACGATCAAAACCAGCAAAATGGCTATGGAAGCCGTTGTCCCGCTGATCTTATTGATCTCAGCACGGGCTATTTCGGCAAGAGATTTTCCGTCATGTTCGATCGAAGCCGTGAGAATTACCAGGTCGTGAACCGCACCTGCCATAACTGCCCCTATCAGCATCCAGATGAATCCCGGGTAAAATCCGAATTGGGCAGCCAATACGGGGCCAACAAGCGGTCCGGCTCCGGCAATTGCAGCAAAATGGTGCCCGAACAATACCCACTTGCTCATCGGGTAATAATTCTGACCATCATATAAACGATTGGCAGGGGTAGCCCTCAAATCATTGGCTACGGCTACTTTTGCAACGACAAAGCTGAAATAGAGCCGGTAAGCAATCACAAAGAATGCAATTGCTCCAACCACAAACGGTACCGCATTCATTCGGCGGGAGTTTTGGGAGACAATCTTTTCCAGATAAAGTAAACCGGTATACCAATAGCCACAATGATCAGTCCGGGCCAGGTGAAGTCAGGTTTGTAAATCAGGAGGATAATCATAATCACCATTGATAGGATCACACAAATAGCGGGTATAATGGGATATCCGAATGCCTTATAAACTCTCTCTTCCATTGGCCATTTGCGGCGCAGCACGAATACACCGGCATTGGTCAAGGCATAAAAAATTAACACGGCAAAAATTACATAATCGAGGAGCTGCGAATAGGACCCTGATAAACAGAGCAGGCATGCCCAGATGCATTGTATGATCAGTCCGTTCGCGGGAACTCCTTTAATATTCAGATTGCCTATCTTCTTGAAAAACAACTTGTTTTCGGCCATTGCATAATACACCCGGGCTCCCGAGAGGACCAGCCCATTATTGCAGCCGAAGGTGGAAATCATGATCAGGGCCGCCATGATTATGGCCGCATATTCGCCGAAAATCCCAAAAATCGCTGCAGTTCCCAAACGGTCATCGGTGGCAAAGGCCATCCCCTGACCGATAACGGTGTTGGCCCCGGGAATGCCGCGTAGTGGTAAAACCTTGACGTACACAATGTTGCATAGAACGAAAATAATCGCAGCAACCAGGGTTCCATATATCAGGCTCAGGGGGATCGTACGCCTTGGGTTGATCACTTCGGCTGAATTATAGGTAACGTTATACCAGGCATCATAAGTAAAAAGGGATCCAACCATTGCTGAACCCATTGCCGCGATAAAAGCCATTCCGACCAGGGGTGTGGCGACCCCCGTCACAGTATCGAGTTTGGCAGCTTGCCAGAAATACTCCGAATTAGTTGCCAATCCTGTTGATTTGGCTATAAAAAAGCCGACAATCAGGAACAATATCAGCACCAGCACTTTTGTCAGTGTAAAGGTGTTCTGTACGGTTTTACCCGTCTTAATGCCGCGGGTGTTGATCCAGGTCAGCAATATTATAGACAGAACCGCCACCAGGTGAACCGTACTTACTTTCAACGGCCCGAGCAGGAACAGGATATTCTCTTCGCTGATCCATGGAATAAGAACCCCGGAAAATTTACTGAATGCCATTGCAATCGCGGCAATACTTCCGGTTTGGATAACGGTGAACAGGGTCCATCCATACAGAAAGCCGGTGAGGGGATTATAAGCTTCGCGGAGGTAAATATACTGTCCGCCCGCCTTGGGCATCATCGACGCGAGTTCGCCATAAGTCATGGCCGCGAAGATCGTCATCAGACCGGTAATCAGCCAGGCCAGAAGCATCCAGCCGGGGGATCCAAGGGTCCTGGACATATCGGCAGTTACAATAAAGATCCCGGATCCGATCATGGATCCGACTACGATAGCTGATGAATCGATCAGATTCAGGCTGCGTTTAAATGTCTTCCCGGTGGCGCCGTTCATAAGGCTTAGTCAGGTTAATTAATATTCCGCAATGCGGTGACTAAAATACTAAATAAGTGAGCCGATGAACGGTTTACTGAACATCCGACCGGGAATTTCCCAGGTTGATTGATATGCGGCTGAATTTAGGAGTCCCGGTCAGGTACACATCCTGTCCGGCTACCGGGAAAAATCCCATAGTCTGAAAGGCATACCACGATGACATCGCAATTTTGGCCCACCACCCGTTCCGCTTACGTGCACCTGGCTGAAGCCGCGGATCAGGCCATCGGGAGTATATCCGCTGTTGGAATTCAGCTGGCCTCGGGATCCAGGGATAAAACTTACCGGATATGTATATGATATAGAAAGCAATACCCCTCTTACAGGTGTCAATATCTATATCGGGGGAACCCAATTCGGTACCACGACCAACCCGGAAGGGTATTTCAATTTTTAAGTTAAGACTTTACCAGCTCTGCCTTTTTTAAGCTATGTCGGATATGAGGTAAATCAGTACCTGGTGAAATCGGCCGAAACAAATGCATTGAGAATTTATTTGAAACCGGAAACCCGTGAGATCGGGGAGGTAACCATATCAGGGGAGCGGATCATGAACCTGTTTAAAGCGGATACCCTGAATATTGTTGATTATGAGATTTCAGGTGATCAGATTATTATGATCGCGAATCCATATAAATCCCTGAATGATCAGTGGCTTTATCTTACCTCTGTATCCGGTGAGATCCTGACATTCCGAAAAATCAGGACTGCAGGGCATCAAGTAGAAGTGCCGGAATCTATAGCAATCAATACCAAGCTTTATCTTTTCAAAGATTGCTACAAGAATATTCAACTCCTGACTAAGGAAAAAGTTTGGCAGATATTTGTTGATGAAAACAATCTTTAATTTGGTGTTTCCTTCCCAGTTCGATGATTTTATGAGCCTTCTCTTCCCGGTTAAAGCTGCCCTCAATGACCGATTGTTTTTTCAGAAAACAACATTGACCAAAAATGAGACCTGTTTTATTGAAGAGGGGGAAAGAAATTATAAACTGATTAAAACTGTATCCGACCCTTATGGATCTTACCGATATGCCAGGCCCATTTATTTCCTTGAATCTGTACCGTTGACCCCTCCAGGTAAATTTATAATTAAAGCCAGCTATGAAAAATGTGTCAGCGCACCTGTCATCCAGCGCTCTGATGACATTGCGGTTTTTGATTTTTTCTGTAACTCCATCGAATTTTTCAATGCCGATGGCGTCGCCGTGAAGTCGGTCCCGATTTCCTTCCATCTTAAGGATTACTATGAGCTCCTCGTTTTCAGGATGCGCGACATAGATCAGGATAATTTTACCCAGCAGATCTTGTATGATGAAAAGGTAAACCGGACCTGGTCGGTTTGGCACAAGAAATCCAACGGTCGCTATTACTTAAAAGAGATTAATCCCGATACCGGTGAAATAATCAAAGTAGTGGATATCCCGGATTATCCTTTCATAGATAAAATACAGGTTCATAA